>CBINOT010000146.1:0-15878 GCA_966252355.1 uncultured Opitutus sp.
AAGCGGCTGGTGCCGGAAGGGCGTCACTCGCATTTCTGGAACGTCGGTCAGGAGTTCGGTGCTTATGGGCAGTATCATCGTGTCCTGCGCGTCGCTCGATCCATGAATGAGTTCGTCGTCGTGCGACATCGGGTCCGTCGAAAGCTCGAACTTGGGTCGTTATCTCACGTCGAGGAGTTCTCCTTGCAGCTGCGCGACCGAAGCGGGCACGCGGGTACGGTCGTGTTCCGAAAGGCTACGGCCGACATGGCCGAAAAGGACGAGGACATATTGCGCGCGACAATCCGCCGTAAATTTCAAGAAGACGTGGCGAAAGAACCGCGTTGAACGAGACGCGAACCAACTGTCGAGCGAACGTTAAACGAAATGAATGTTCCGGGAACCTGTGCCGCCGAGTTGCTCGAATATGCGCGAAGCGCGTTTCTACGGGATAGGGTCGTGCACGAGTTCATCAACCCGGAATTGGGATCGTGGTGCATCACGGTCGGCGGAAAAGGCGAGAGTCGGTGGCTCGATGTGGTTTGGGGTCCTCTATCCGGATTTGGAGGCACTGATGTGAAAAATCACCCGAGCGATGACCCGGACATCTTCGCTCCCTTCGCGGTCCGGTTCGAGTCGATTGACGACGCGAAGCGTTGGCTTTGCCGTCATAGCACGGTCGAGTGAAAAATGTGGTTGTCGCCGTCTTAAATGAAACGTCGGGGCGGGGTCTAGCACGCACCTACAACATGGCTACGCGGACCGGTTGAAGACGCGGTCGGTGACGGCCAAAGATACCTCGATGAAGCGGCCGAAACGAGACCGGATGATACGCCGAGTGATAGCGGGCGATAGGGGTGAACGTTGCTCGGGTGATGCGCCAAGTGCGTGGCTGAGGAAGGTCGAGTGCGCGTCCCAAAGCCGGCGGACATCGGCCGGATGATCGCGGTAACGTCGGCGTGAAAGCGGAGAACCGGCGCAGCGAAAGCGAAGGGATGTCGCGTTGATAGCGTGGTCGGGAGAAGCGGAACGCGGCGTTCGGCGGCGAGACGACAGCGCCTCCGGGGCGGGGTCTAGGACCCCACCTACATCGGTACTGAGCGGTTGAAGGCGCGGCGTGTGAGCGGCCAATGACGCGTCGATGAGCGGCTGAAACGACGCCGGATGATACGTCGAGTGCTCGCGCGGCGATACGGCGAACATCGCTCGGGTGATGCGCCGAGTGTGCGGGGCAGGAGATGACGAGCGTCGGTCCAAGAACGGGCGGAAGTCAGCCGGGTGATCGCGGGGAAGTCGGCGCGAAGGCGCGTCGAAGTCAGCCGAATGATCGCGCGGGAAGCGCCGGAAAAGCGGCGGATGGTCGCCAAGAAGTCGCCGTGAAAGCGGGGAATGTCGCGTCCGTAGCGGGGCGATGGACAGGGGAATGTGCGTGCGGCGGCGGGACGGCAGCACGTCCTGGGCGGGGTCTAGGACCCCACCTACATCTGAGCGGTTGAAGGCGCGGCGGGTGATCGGCCAATGACGCGTCGATGAGCGGCCGAAACGACGCGGGATCATGCGTCGAGTGCTCGCGCGGTGATACGGTGAACGTCGCTTGGGTGATACGCCGAGGGTGTGGCTTACGACAGGTCGAGCGTCGGGCTAAGAGCGGGCGGAAGTCAGCCCGGTGATCGCGGGGAAGTCGGCGCGAAAGCGCGTGGAAGTCAGCCGAATAATCGCCGGCAAGTCGCCGAGAAAGCGGGTGGGTGATCGCCGCGAAAGCGGGTGGAAGTAAGCCGGATGATCGCGGTGAAGCGGGGGAAAGCGCGAGGATGATCGCGGGGAGGCGGCGCGAAAGCGGAGGGATGTCGGCTCGATGATAGGCGGAACGCGGGCTCCTGACCCGGCCAACGGCTGCTGCGAAGGTGCGTTACGTGAAAGGCGGTGGGCGGGGTCTAGGACCCCACCTACAACAATCCAATTAACGAATCGAAAACGCGGCGTGGGCTGGCGCTGGACGCCCGGCTTCAACCGCGCCGTCGAGATCGTTCAGACGGGCCGAAAGTCGATCAGGCGCTTGAAGCGATCCACGCGCTCGACGACGACTTCCAGCCGATCGTTGAGTTCGAACTTGCGCTTCGTCCGGCGGCCCGAGAGCGCCGTCTCCGCGTTATTCAGGGTGTAGTAGTCGTCCGGCAATGCAGCCGTCGAAATGAACCCGAACGTCATCGAGTCGACGAGCTCGACGAAGAGCCCGTTGCGGCGCACATCCGTGATCACCGCCGTAAAGCGTGTCTTCGGTTTCTTGTTCACTTCACGTTCGAAGAACTCGAGCAGCTTGATCTTCACGCTCTCGCGCTCCGCTTCCGCGCTGTTGATTTCCGTCAGGCTCAGGTGTTCGCCCAGGCTTTCCACCTGCGTCAACTTGTAGCCCGCCCGATCCTGGCTCGCCGGGTAAGCCTGGTGCTTGACGAGATACGCGTCGAATACGCGGTGCACGACGAGGTCGGCATAACGCCGAATCGGAGACGTGAAGTGCGTGTAGTCCTTTTTGTTCAGGCCGAAATGGCCGTCGGGTGAGGAACGATACGCGGCTTTCTTCAGACTGCGGAGCAGCTGGGTGCGCAAGGTGTAGCCCTGCGGGTGATCGCGCAGCGTATCCAGCAGCTTCACGACTTCGCGGCGTTGAGTAAGATCGCCAACGCGGATGCCAAAGGTCGCGAGCAGCTGACGGTACTCGTCGAGCTTGTCGGGATCGGGCTCGTCGTGGACGCGGTAAAGCGACGGCAGGCGGTGCGTGCGCGTGACGCGCGCCACGGCTTCGTTCGCCGCGAGCATGAATTCCTCGATGAGCTGGTGGCTCTCGTCGTGCTCGATCTTCTCGAGCCGATCCGCGTAGCCCTTTTCGTCGACGAAGATCTTCGTCTCGGGCATGTCGAGGTCCAGGCTGCCGTGCGCCATGCGATCGCGCCGCAGTTTCGCGGCGAGCCGCCACAGCGTGCGAATCCACGATTGCAGGTCGGCGAGCTCCGCATTGCCGAGATCGCGCAACGCCCGCCCGGTCGAGCCGGTCTGGTGCTTGGGGGGCAGGGGCAGCGCGCGGATGCGGTTCAGATCGTTCTCGAAGAGAAAGGCGAAGGCTTGCTTGTAGGTGAGCCGCTTGCGGCTGCGGATGACGGTGTTCGCGAATGCCGTGTGCTTGACCGTGCCGTTCTTGTTGAAGGTGAGGAAAACCGCTTTGCACAACCGGTCTTGCGCTTCGACGAGCGAGCAAAGGCCGTTGGATAGTTTCTCCGGCAGCATGGGGATCACCACGCCGACGAGATAGGTCGAGTTGCCGCGGCGCTGCGCTTCACGATCGAGCGCGGTGCCGGGCCGAACGTAGGTCGAAACGTCCGCAATATGGATGCCAACGCGCACCTCGCCCTGCTCGAGCTCCTCCACCGAGAGCGCGTCGTCGAAGTCCTTAGCATCGTCCGGATCGATCGTGAAGGTCGGCACCTCTCGGTAATCGAGCCGGTTGACCAATTCGCGGGGCTGAACGCGATCCGGAAGCGCCGCGGCTTCGCGCTCGACCGCCTCCGGGAATTTCGGGTCGAGGTTGAACTTTTCGAAGACGCCAAGCAGTTCCGCGCGCGGCTCGTGCGTGCGACCTAGCCGGCCGGTGATCGTGCCGGTAAGCGGATCCTGGCGGCGTTTCCAGTCGTTGAGCGCAACGACGACTTTGTCGCCGGCGGCCGGCACGGGCTTCACGCCGGAACGGGCGGGATCGCCCACGCTGATCTCGTGAAAATAGCGCGGGTCGTCGGGGGTGACGATGAACTGCCGGCCGCTGCGCTGCAGATTGCCGACGAGCGTGGCGCGGCCGCGCGCGAGTACGCGGATGACGCGGCCGGCGGTTTCGCCCGGGCGGCGCGTGCGCACGCCGTGCAGCACGCGGACGCTCACCCGATCGCCGTGCATGGCGACGTCGGTTTCATCCGGCGCGATTTGAATCGCCTCGAGCTCGGTCGTGTTGGTGCCGGTGATGTTATCCGGGATGACGACCGCCGAACCGCCGGCGCGAAATACGATCTTGCCCGTAATCTCGCCTTCCGAGCCGCGGAGCTGCAGGCGGTCGCCTTGCACGCGGACCAATTGCCCGTCGCTGAGCATGCGCCGCACTTCAAAGGCGAGGGCAGGGCGTTGCTTTTTTTTCAGGCCGAGCCGGCGTCCCAGCTCGAACTCATTGGCGGGCGTGTACGCCGGATCACGAAGCAGCTCCAGCAGGCTTTCACGAAGACTCATACGGAAATTGAAATGGCCCCGTAGCGCAAAATCGCTTTCGGAGTTGGCGTTACGAAAGAGGGCGCTCTAATTATGCGCGATGAAAATCGTCCACGCGGCGAGCGAGTTGTTCCCCTACGTGAAGACTGGCGGATTGGCGGATGCCGTCGGCGCGCTCAGCGCGTCGCTGGCCGACAACGGCCACGAAGTGTCCGTGTTTCTGCCGGGTTATCGCGCCGTGCTCGAGCACAAGGACGCGGCGGGCGCGGAGCGGAAGCTGCGGCTGAAGATCGAAATGGCGAACAGCTTTCTCTCGGGCGACGTCCGCGTGTTCTCGCCGCGCAAGAATCTCACGATCTACCTGATTTGCCGCGAAGAGTTCTTCGATCGTCGCGGCGCCTACGGCACGGGCGAGCGGGATTTCGAGGACAACTCGGATCGGTTCATCTTTTTCTGCAAAGGCATCGTGGAAACCCTCCGGCTGGCCGATATCCAGGCCGACATCGTGCACAGCCACGACTGGCAGGCGGCGCTGCTGCCGCTCTTGTTGCGCGAAGCGGAGCGCCGGCACCACGTCACGCTCGCGCTGAAGACGATCTTCACGATCCACAACATCGCCTTTCAGGGGGTGTTTCCGGCCAAGGTGTTCGCGCGGACCAATCTCCCGGACGAGCTCTTCCACATCGACGGGCTCGAATACTATTCGCAGCTCAATTTGATGAAAGGCGGCATTCTGTTTGCCGATCGCGTGACCACCGTGAGCCCGCGTTACGCGAAGGAAATCCAAACCGCGGAATTCGGGTGCGGCCTCGATGGCGTGGTGCAAACCCGCGTCGACGATCTCGTCGGCTTGCTCAACGGCGTCGACACCGCGATTTGGAATCCCGCGTCGGACCCCGTGCTGCCGGCGCGCTATTCGCAGGCGAACATGGCGGGGAAACAGGTCTGCCGGACGGAGCTGCTCAAGCGGTCGAATCTCGCGACCGATTTCAAAGGTCCGATTTTCGGCATGGTGTGCCGGCTCACCGAGCAAAAGGGCATCGATCTCGTGCTCGCGAATCGCGAGTTCTTCCTGAACCAGGAATGCCGGTTGATCGTGCTCGGCTCGGGCGACAAGCGCATGGAATCCGAACTGCAGCAACTCGCCGCCGCCGTGCCGCAAAAAGTCTCGCTCAGCGCCAAGCTCGACGAGCCGATGAGCCATTTGATCGAGGCGGGCAGCGACTTCTTTCTGATGCCCTCGCTGTTCGAGCCGTGCGGCTTGAACCAGATGTATTCGCAGGTGTACGGGACCGTTCCGGTGGTGAGCCGCGTCGGCGGTCTCGCGGATACCGTGATCGACATCGACGAGCAGCCCGACATCGGCACGGGTCTGATGTGCGAGCCAACCGTGGCGAGCTTGCGCAACGCGCTCCACCGCGCCTTGCGCCTGTATGGCGACAAGCCGCGGTACACCGCGGCGCAACGGCATGGCATGGCGCGCGACTTCAGCTGGAAGGCGGCCTCGTCTGCGTACGAGCGGCTTTATCAGGAAGCGCTTTGAGCGGTTGAGAATCGCGCGCCGGGACGTCGGCGGATCGTCGTATTCGCATTATTTTCGCAGGACTCGCCCCGCGCAGCGCTCCAGCGCAAAGAGTTAACTCGACCACCGGAATTCCGGTATTCTGGGGTGTTCTCTCCGCGTCGGGTGGGTGATTGGATTCCACCATCGGATCAGAGCGTAAACCAGCACGCATTCCTCCATGAATTCCATTTCGATTCTCGTCGTTGACGACGCCCCCGAGGCGCTCGAGGTGATCGCGCAATGTTTGCGGGACCTTGGCCACCGCGTCACGACGGCCGCCACCGGCCGCCAAGCCATCATGTTGCTTCAAGAATCGGGTCAGGAGTTCGATCTCCTGATCACCGACCTGTTGATGCCCGACGCCGATGGCGTGCAGGTCATCATGGCCGCGCGACGCTCCCAGCCGCTGGCCTCGATTATCGCGATGAGCGGCGGCGGCGAATTCTTCGCGCCGCACTATTTGCTCAATTTGGCAGGTACGCTCGGGGCGGATGAAAAGCTGACGAAGCCGTTTTCGTGCGGGCAATTGGTCGACGCGATTCACCGCGCGTGCCGGTGCCAGCCCGTCTTGGCCGGCGCGGCGTAAAGCCCCGTCCCGCGGTTTAAAAAATGTAGGGCGGGATCTCCGAACCCCGTCGTTCGCGCGGTGGATTTAAAAAACCGTTCGCGTTCGCACGCGCTCGAGGCGTGCGAACGAGTCATTGTGAGTCTACATCGCGGGCCTTTGACGGCGGGGTTCGGAGCCCCCGCCCTACAAGAGGAGCTCTGCGCTTACGCGCTGGCTGCGGCCAGTTCGTTCGCGAGCGCCTTGTCGATCCACGTGCGAATCTTTTCGAGCCCTTCGCGGCGACGCGGGTCGTCTTGCTTCATCGTGCCGAGCAAGGTGATCACCGCGTCGGCATAATCCAACGCGTTTGCCGTTGCGAGCGTCCGGAGTTCAAACGGGTTGATTTCGCCTTTGCGAATCATCGCGCGCGCTTCGCGTTCGAGTTCGATGGTGGTGCCGCCGAGCGCGCCGGGATCGCCTTTGCCCTTCGAGAAACCGCCGCCACCACCTCCTCCGCTGTCGCGATCGTTGGCCGAGGCCTCGGTTTTGCCGCGCGGCTGACGCTCGATTTGCGACGGATATTCTTTGCCGTCGCGGCCCGTGACGCGTTCGGGGCGCTGCAGCTTGCCCGACTGGGTCAACTCGGTCCGGCGCCGGCGGACGAATTCGACGGAGACGCGACAGATGTCGGCGAGCACGGGATTCGCGAGCTCCGGCCACTCTTCGAGCGCGATCTCCACCGCGTTGCGCTTGTCGTCGTTGGTGCGATAGACGCCGTTCGTCGCATTGGCGCCCAGCGCGTGCCGCAGGGCGTCGCTGCGGCCACCGGCGTTGACCTCGGCCAGGATCGCATCGCGACCGATGCGCTTCGCCGCGAGGTAACGGTGAAAACCGTCGGCCAGCCAGTGCGTCGCGCCGTCGAAGTAAACCACGATCGGCGGAAAGACTGCGCCGGCATTCATGTCTTCGGCGTAGCTTTCAATCGCGTCGTCGTTCGTGCGAATGCGCGCTTGGGTTCCGCCTTGGATGTTGATGGCGTCGAGAGACAGTTCGGTCGGCTTGATCGGCATGAAAAAGGCGGCGTTTGTGCGCGCATTTCGACCGCACGGGAAGCGGAAAATTCAGCCGTGATGTAAGCGCGGGCCGTCGTCGGAAATACGGCGTGACGTTCACGGTCGTGCGGCGCATCGTCGGGCCAACTTTCTCGCTTATGCCCTTTGGTTCCCGTTGGCGGCTCTGTTCCCTCGTATTGGCGGCGACGTGCGCGATCCCCGGATCGGCCGCCGACAATCCTCCGCCGCGCGGCGCGGCCACGCTGAACGGCGCGCTCGTCGACAGCGTGCCGATGGTGCGGAGCTGGGCGCCGGGCGAGTTCCCGACGGAGGTTCCCGCCGACGTGAAATCGGGCACGGCGTTGGTGCGGATCGTCGTCGACGAGACGGGAGCCATCACCTCGAGCAAGGTCGTGAAAGCGTCGCTGCCGGCGTTTGGCGAGGCGGCGCTCGCCGCGGCCAAGCAGTGGACATTTTCTCCCGGCGTCGACGACGGCAAGTACGCGCCGATCTGTCTCGATGTCCCCTTCGAGTTTTCGCGCGATCGTCCGGCGAAGACGCCCATGCTGCCGCCGGAACGCCTGATGCCGCGTTATGTGTCGAAGAAGCCGGCCGCGTTGATCGATGGACCGCTCGGTGAATATCCCGAGACGCTTCTGGGCCGCGGTTTGCCGGGCACGGTGATCTTCGCGTGCCACGTCGATGTCGATGGCAAGGCGTCGGCGCCGCGCATTCTGCGCGCGTCGCATGTGGATTTCGTGCTCCCGGCGCTGGCGGCGTTTCCCTCGTGGCGTTTCTCGCCGACGATGCAGGGCGAGGTGGCGCGTCCGACGGAGCTGCGCGGAGAAGTCACGTATAGCGATACGCACATGCCAAAGCGCGCGAAGGTGCTCGAAGCGAACGGCATCACGGGCCCCGACGGAAATCCGCCCGAGGATGCGCCGAAGCTCGTCGGAGTGGCCGAGCCGGTCTTTCCGTACGACCTGCTGCTCAAAGGAGAAAGCGGAACCGCGAGCGTCGACTTTTCCGTCGGCGTCAGCGGCGCGGTCAAAGACGTGCGCGTGCACGACGCGTCGAATCCCGCGTTTGGCGCGGCGCTGGCCGCCGCGGTGCAAGCCTGGGAATTCGAACCGGCGATGGTGAACGGACGACGCATCGAGGTGGCTTTGCAGAAGCGCGCCGAGTTCAAGGTGCCGACCGCGGAAATGCCCGGCGGCGCGCCGGTCGTGCGTTTGCTCGAGCTCGCTCGCACGAATGCGATCGGCGGCGGGCGCGGCCTCGATGAAAAGCTCACGCCGATTTATCGCGTGGGCCCGGTGAAGCCGGCGAACGCCACCGAAAAAGACAACGTGGTCATCGAGTTTGTGATCGATCGCGATGGCCGCGCCCGACTCGCGCGCTTCGTTTCGGCGGGCCACGACGAAAATGGCTGGGCGGCCGTGACCGCCGTGAACCAATGGATTTTCAAAGCGCCGATGCGTGGCGGTCTGCCGACCGAGGTGAAGGTCCAGATCCCGATGGAATTTTGAGCGCATCCTCGCTCGTTGCGCCCCATCGCCGGACCGCCGTCGCCCCTCACACCGTCGTCCCAAGGCAAAGTGTCATCTAATGGATGACACTTGTCTGGCGGGTCTCCCAAGGTTGCAGCGCGAAAACGTGGATAACGCGGCAGGGGCAGTGTCATCCATTAGATGACACTTGCCTTGGGGGCGGGGACGGAGGGTTTGCGGGGGATCTTTAGATTTCGCCGATGCGGATGCACGCCACGGTGCGGCCGGCGTCCGCGGGAATGAGCGGCGGAACGATCGCTTTGCATTTCTCCAGGGCGTACGGACACCGCGTGTGAAACGGGCAGCCGACCGGTGGATCGATGGGAGAGGGCGGATCGCCCGGCAGCACGAGGCGTTGCCGGGATCGCTCGCGATCGGGATCGGGCCGAGGGATCGCGCTGACGAGCGCGCGGGTGTAGGGGTGCAGCGGACGTTCGATCACGTCGACCGCGGGGCCGAGTTCGACGATCTTGCCGAGATACATGACCGCGACGCGATCGGAGATGTGTTTCACCACCGAGAGGTCGTGGGCGATGAAGATGAGCGAAAGGTTCATCTTCCGGCACAATTGGCCGAGCAGGTTCAAGATTTGCGCCTGGATCGACACGTCCAGCGCGGAAACCGGCTCGTCGGCGATGATGACCTTGGGCTCGAGCGCGAGCGCGCGGGCGATGGCGATGCGCTGCCGTTGTCCGCCGGAGAATTCGTGCGGGTACTTGTGCGATAAACGCGGCGCCAGCCCGACCACTTCCATCAGATGCGTGACGCGCGCCGGAATCTCCGCCGCGGGGACGACGCGGTGCACGCGGAGCGGTTCCGCGAGCGTGTCGAATACGGTCATTCGCGGGTTGAGCGACGCGTAAGGGTCTTGAAAGACCATTTGCAAATCGCGCCGAATGGCGGCGGCGGCGTTACCGTGCTCGGTCAGATTGCGGCCTTCGAGCACGATCGCGCCGGCGGTCGGCGGGACGAGTTGCATGATCGTGCGCGCGAGCGTCGATTTGCCGCACCCGGATTCGCCGACGAGGCCGAGAACTTCGCCGCGGCGCAACGACAGCGTAACGCCGTCCACCGCCTTGACCGTGCCGAGCTTCCGCTTGAGCAAGAAGCCATGCGTCACCGGAAAGTGCGTTTGCACGTCGCGCAGCTCGAGGATGGGTTCAGTCATCGGATCGTTCAGATTTCTCCCAGTTGCGCCCGCAGGCACGCGTGCGCGTGACCGGGCGCGACTTCGAGCAAGTCGACTGGCGTCGTGACGCATTTCTGCACCGCGAATTCGCAGCGCGGCGCAAACGGGCAACCGGGCAGCGGCTTCGACAAATCGGGCGGAAGGCCGCGGATCGTATACAGCTCCGCACCTTTCGGCTGGAGCGACGGAATCGAGCGCTGCAAGGCGCGCGTGTACGGATGGCGGGGCGAATAGAACAGCGTGCGCACGTCGGCGCTCTCGACGATGCGCCCGGCGTACATCACTTGCACGCGATCGCACAGTCCGGATACGACGCCGAGGTCGTGGGTGATAAAAACCACCGCCATGCCAAAGTCGCGCTGCAGCTTCTTGATCAGCTCGAGAATTTGCGCCTGGACGGTCACATCGAGCGCGGTCGTCGGCTCGTCGGCAATCAGCAGCTCCGGCCGCGTGATCAGCGCCATCGCGATCATCACGCGCTGCCGCATGCCGCCGGAGAACTCGTGCGGATAGAGGTGGATGCGGCGCGCGGCATCGTTGATGCCGACGGCTTCGAGGGCCTCGAGTCCGCGTTTGAGCGCGTCACGCTTCGAGAGTTTCTCGTGGATCAGCAACGGCTCGACGAGCTGGTCGGAAATCCGCAGATACGGATTCAGCGACGTCATGGGATCCTGGAAAATCATGGCGACCCGCTTGCCGCGAATGCCGCGGGCCTGCGCCGGCGTGCAGTGGAGCAAGTCGACTCCGTCGAACATCGCCGTGCCGCTCTCGATCCGGCCCGGCGGTTGAGGGATGAGCCCCATGAGGGAGTAACACATGACCGATTTGCCGGAGCCGGATTCGCCGACGATTCCGAGCGTTTCGCCGCGGTCGACGGAAAAGCTCACGCCATCGACGGCCCGATACACGCCCGTGCGCGTGTGGAAGTACGTGCGAAGGTCGTTGACGGAAAGAAGTGGCACGATCGAAAGCGGCTAATGACGATTCCCGACCTCGGGAACGGCGCCCGAACCTACGGGGCCCAGGTGCTGGCGCAAAGCGGCCGCGACGGTTTCCGGCGCCAGCTCAGCGAGCGAACCTCCGCCCGTGGGAGGGCAATTCGGCGGTTGCAAGCGATGCACCTGGCCGGCGAAGACCGGCCCCGTCCGCACCGGATTCGTCGGTCCGAAGAGCACGATGAGCGGCACGCCCAGCATGTTCGCCAGATGCATGCCGCCGGTGTCGTTCGTGACCAAGGCGCGGCAGGTGCCCAGCCGCGCGACAAAGCTCGGCAGATCGGTTTTGCCAGCGAGATTTTCGACGCGGGCGGCAGCGAAGCCGGCGGCGACGGCGTCGGCGATCGGTTGGTCGTTCGGCGTCCCGAAAATCACGAAGCGCTCGCGCGGCGTCGCCTCGATCAGCGCGCGCCAGTGAGCGACTGGCCAGCGCTTCTCCGGGTTGTTTTCGGAACCGGGAATCAGGCCGATCGGTGTGTCGCCGGCTCGAGGGGCGCGAGCCTCGTTGCGACCGTCTTTTGTCTCGCCGTGACGGCCGGGACGATCGCCGCTATCGGCGCTCATCGGTCGTAGATCGGCAGGCGCGGCGAGACCGAAGTGCCGGAGAAAGTTCTCCCAGAGCTCGAGTTGATGATGCGCCTGTTCGTCGAACCTCGCGGGCAGCGCGTAAGCATGGCTCAGCAGCGGGCGCCACTTGCCGGGCCGTCCGATGCCGAAGCGTTGGCGCGTGCCGCTCAACCAGGCTTCGAGGTCGCCGCGCGCCGAATTCGTGAACAGCAGCCACACATCGATGTAGGCTGGGCGCAGCTGCCAGAAGTGGGTCCAGTAACCGAGTCCGCGCGGGGGCAAAGCATGCAGGTGATCGGCGACGCCCCACGCGGCGAGCAGGGGCAGGAACTGTTTTTTTGCGACCAGCGTGATTTCCGCGTCCGGTCGCGAGGCGCGAATCGCGCGCAGCAGCGGAAGCGCCATCACGACATCGCCGAGCCAATTCGGCAGCCGGATCCACAGCCGCGTGCGCCGGGGCAGCGCCGCGAGTTCTCGCGCCGCAAGATCGGGGCCCAGCAGATTGCGTTTTGCTTCCAGCCGCAGCCGGCGCGTCGGAATATCCTGGTTCCGCCACCGATCGTGCGCCCAAAGCCACGAGGCGCAGAGTTCGTCGTCGGCGGCCAGCGCGGCCTCCAGCCAGCGGTTGAGCGCGAGCGTGACGCCTTCGGCGGTGCCGTCGGACGCGATGGACACGGAATCGAATTCCACCCGCCAGAATCCGGTGCGACGGGGAAAGAACGGGCGGACTTCCGCGCCGAATTTCGCCGCGAGCAGGCCGGGCAATTCGGTCGTGGAGCACACGCGATCGAACAGCAAGGTGAGCGCGCCTTGCATGCCGGCGTTCTGGTCGAAGAGCACGCCGACACAGCCGTTGCCGCGCAAAATTTTCAGCGCTTCGGCGAAGCCTTCTTTGCGCGAGAGCAGCTTCATGCCGAAGCGTTCGCGGGTGGTCTTGACGAAGCGGTCGGCCGCGGCGTTGTCGAGCGGCCGAAAGATGATGCCGAAGGCCGGCAAGGGCACCGGGCTGAGCAGCTTCAGCCAGGTTTGGCTCTCCCAAAGCGCGAGGTGCAACGTCGCCAGCACGACGGGCCGCGGGCGTTCCTGCAAATCGCGCGCGAGCTGCTCGACCGCCGGGGAGAGACGCGCCAGACCGCGAATGCGCCGCTCGCTCAAATACGGCGTGGCGAGCGAAAGCAGCCCCGTCTCCACCATCCGGTGACAACTCTCCCGGCCGATCCGGCGCCGCCACGCCGCCGATTTTTCGGGAAACGCGTGGTGCAAATTCGACAGGACCAAGCGGCGGCGCCGGCGGGAACCGAGGAAAATCAAGTCGCCGAGCCCGGCGGCGGTCGCGCGCAAAATGACCTCGGGCGTCCGCGCCACGAGCCAGCCGAGAAGTTTGAAGGTGAGCAGAAGCACCGAGAGCAACGGCTGATTCGACGCGGCCCGCGCCCGGGAGCAAGTTTCAAGTACGGCGAGCCGTCGCGGCGCGGGCCACCGGCGCCGCTTCGTGGACCGGGGGCCGCGCAACGGCTCGAACTTTGAGCCCGCGACGTGGATTTGGCGTTTGATCTTCCCGTGTAAAAACTCTGAACCTCTCGGCACGCAAACCGCAGAACTTCCGGAACAGGCATGACCGAATTGCTCATCATCAAACCCTCGTCGCTCGGCGATATCGTCCAGGCGCTGCAAGTCGCGACGTCGCTGAAGGCCCAAGTCTCCAATCTGCGGATCTCATGGGTCGTGCGAGAAATCTTCGCGCCGATCGTCCGCGCGTGCGAAGCGGTCGACCGGGTCTACGTCTTCGAGCGAAACGCCGGCGCGAAAGGGTTTATTCGGCTCACGAAAGAGCTCCGGAAGACGAAGTTCGACTACGTCTTCGACATGCAGGGCCTGCTGCGGACGGGATTGATGACCTCGCGGACGATCGCCGAACACAAAGTGGGCCGGTCGGACGCGCGCGAGTGGTCGGGCGTTTTCTATAACGAGAAAGTGCCGCTACCCGAAGCGGGGAAACGCAGCCACGCCCTGGACATTTTGCTGCAGTTTTGCCCGGTTCTCGGTGCGAAGCCCGAGCTCGAAGGGACCTTGCGCTTCCGCGAAATCGACAGCCTCAGCCTGAAATTCGCGCAGAGCCGAAGCGGCGAGAAGCCGATCATCATGTTCCCCGACAGCCGGCGCGCCGAAAAATGCTGGGGCGGCTTCAAGCAGCTCACCGAGCTGATCCTGCGCGACGACAAGCGTCACAAAGTAATCTGGGCCGGCAGCAATTATGTCCACGATCGCGGGGCGTATCCGGCGACGCAGTTCGTGAATCTGACCGGCAATACGAGCTTGGTGTCGCTGCCGGCGTTGATCAAACGCGCCGATTGGGTGATCGCCAACGATAGCGGCCCGATGCATCTGGCGGCGGCGTTGGGCGTGCGCGTGCTCGCGATATTCGGTCCGACCGATCCGCGGCTGTTCGGCCCGTATCCCCTCCGTTCGCCGAGCAATGTCGTGGTCCAGGCCCCGGTGGGCGATCTGCGGATGCTGTCCGCCAAAGAAGTTTACTCCCGCTTTCAGCGCGCCCAAGCGCGCTTTAAATAGGAATAGGGAGCTGTTCACGGCGGGGCCGGTAATTCGCGCCGCGCGCACCGCGGCCCACTCATTTCGTACTCGTGATCGTGATCTCGCTCGTGATCTTTGCTTGAGCGTGGCGGCGGCGGAGGCGGGAAGGACCCTCCGCATCACAAGTACCATCACGAGTACGCTCGAGATCGCGATTTCGGAGGCGGTCGTGCAATTTCCCCTGCGTAATACGGCTACTTGCTACTTGGCAGTTTACGACGAATACCCACACTCCGCCCCTTATGCTAGATCCCAAGCTCCTCCGCGAATCGCCTGACGTAGTCCGCGCCGCCATCGCCAAGAAGCACCTCGACGTCGATCTCGACGCCGTGCTGGCGATCGATGCCTCGTGGCGCACGCAGTTGCAGGAGGTGGAGGCGTTGCGCGCGAAACAAAAAGGCGCGAACACCGCGATGGCCGCGGCGGCGAAAGGCAGCCCCGAATTTCAGGCGAAGTTGGCCGAAATGAAGGCCCTGTCGGGCGACATCAAGCAGCGCGAGACGCAGTTGAAGGAGCTCGAAGAGAAATTTCGGCAAGCGATGCTTTCCATTCCGAACCTGCCGCACGCAAGCGTGCCGGAAGGAAAGACGCCCGAGCAAAACGTCGTGTTCGCGACGCACGGGGCGCATGACGCGCCGCGTCCGCACGCCAAGGCGCATTGGGAAATTCCCGGTTTCGACAAGCTCTTCGACTTCGGGCGCGGCGCGAAAGTCACGGGCGCGGGTTTTCCGTTTTATGTCGGCGACGGCGCCCGCATCGTGCGCGCGTTGCTCCACTTCTTCTTGGATGAAAATGCCAAGGCGGGGTACGTCGAAGTGAATCCGCCGATTTTCGTCAATGCGGCGAGCGCAACCGCGACCGGACAATTGCCCGACAAAGAAGGGCAGATGTACGAGACGACGCCGGATCATCTGTACGCCGTGCCGACGGCCGAAGTGCCGCTGACCAATTTTTTCCGCGACGAAATTCTGGAGGAAGCGACGCTGCCGGTTTATCGCTGCGCGTATACCCCGTGTTTCCGGCGCGAGGCCGGCAGCTACGGCAAGGATGTCCGCGGTCTCAATCGCCTGCACCAATTCGACAAGGTCGAGCTGTTGAAATGGGTGCATCCCTCGACGAGCTACGAAGAGCTCGACAAGCTCCGCGGCGACGCCGAGCGCTTGTTGCAAAAGCTCGACCTCCCGTATCGCGTGCTGCTGATGTGCGGCGGCGATCTCGGTTTCGCGCAGGCGAAGAAATACGATCTCGAAGTCTGGTCGGCCGGCCAGAAGCGCTGGTTGGAAGTATCGAGCTGCTCGAACTTCGAGGCGTTCCAAGCACGGCGGGCGCAGATCCGTTACCGGGTGAAGGAGACTGGCAAACCGGAACTCGTCCACACGCTGAACGGTTCCGGCTTGGCCGTTCCCCGCGTGCTGGCGGCCTTGCTCGAGAATAATCTTCAGGACGACGGTCGCGTGAAAATCCCGTCCGTCCTCGTGCCGTACTTCGGCAAAGAATACCTGACGTTTCAATGACCTCCGCTTGTCATTTCGGGCGTAGCGAAGAATCCAAGCTGACGAGGGATTCTTCGGCGCGTTTCGAATGACTCGAGAAGGAAC
>CBINOT010000147.1:0-15429 GCA_966252355.1 uncultured Opitutus sp.
CCGCCGAGCTGCCGACCCAGAGCGATCCTTCGCGATCTTCGAACAGCGAGTCGACGCCGCCGATCGGATCGCCCGCCCGTGTGACGTATCGCTCCGTCCCCGTCGGCCCGAGACGCTCCAGCCCGGTCGTGGTGCCCACCCAAAAATTCCCCTCGCGATCGACCAGCGCGGTATTCGCGTGCGAGTTCGCGGGCGGGTGTTCGAGCGGAACGAAACTGCGGCTGTCGAGCCGCAACAATCCGGACTGGGTGACGGCGATCACGCTTCCGTTTGGACCGTCGCGGAACATTTGGACGCCCTGCGCCGGCAACCCTTGATCCCGGCTGAAATCGGTAAATTTGCCGTCGGCGTAGCAGAGGCCGTGGCTGCCCGCTGCTATCCATATGCGGCCTGCCCGGTCTGCAAACATGTCGCGCAAGCCTTGCATCGCATACCCGCTCGTATCGAGGTCGTTCGAGAATCGGCCATCCCGCCATCGGGTGATGCCATTCGCCGTGCCGATCCAAAGAGAGCGATCCGGCGCCTCGCAGAGCGCGGTGACCGTGTCGGCCTTCAACCCATCCTGGCGCGTGTAACCGGTGAATCGACCGTTTTGAAATTTGCCCAATCCGGTGTTTGTGCCGACCCAGAGCGCGCCGTCGGCTGTTTCCACGAGGCTGGTGATCGTGACGCCTGGAAAGCCCGCGGTACGCGGCCGCTTGAAGTTCGTGAACGTCAAGCCGTCGAATCGAGCGAGACCTTGTCCCGTGCCGAGCCACAGATAACCGTCGCGCGTTTGCACGATCTCCCGCGCGAGATTTTGCGGCAGTCCGTCCTCTGCATCCCAACGTGTTACGATGTACTCCGAGAGACGTTCCCGCGGGTCGAGCGCATGCGCAAAGGGCGAAACAGCGACTGCGAGCAGCAGAATGGGTGAAAGCGAAGAGAACCTAAGCGCCATGTAAACGTGTGCTGGTGCTCACCTCGCAGTGTGAGTGGGCATAATATCGGCGTATTTGCGAAAAACCCAAATCGACGGCGCGCAAATGCGGGCCCGCCCGCGAGCGGTTTTGGTTACGCCGGCTTCGCGGCTGAAGTGTACGATACAATCACCGGACGGTTGTCTGGCGTTAACCGAGCGCTCCGATCACTGGCATGCCGCAACGGTGTCCTCCGGCCCGGCGCTCCCCCCGATTCATGACGAAACTCTCCGTGGTGGTCCGTCCGTCCGATGCATCCGTCGCTTCCCAGGGCGGCGCGGTCCGTTCTCGTCGCGTCGTATGAATTCGCCGCGGAAAAGCGCTCTGGCCGCCGTTTTCTACTCGTTGCTCGCGACCGCGGTCTACGGCGCACCGGATCCGACGGTTATGAACGAGGCGGGATCGCTTCGGTTTTCCCTGCTCAACAACGGCCCGGCGGTCGCTTATCGCGTCGATCGCGTCGACCGCGGTCAGGTTACGACCGTGATCGACCGGTCGCCTCTCGGCCTCGTGCGCACGGATGCGGATTTCGCGGAAAAGCTGACCTTCGAAGCCGCCACGGCGACGAGCTTCGTCGAGGACGATTACACCCTCGCGACCGGCAAGCAGCGGCACGTGTATCGCCGTGGCGTCGAACGCCGCTTCACGTTTCACAACGAGAAGAAACTTCGGCTCGATCTGGTCGTCCGGGCGTACGCGGACGGCGTCGCCTTTCGGTACGAGCTGCCTGGGCATGGCACGCAACTGCTCTACGTCGTCGCCGAGAAGACGGGCTTCGCGTTGCCGCCGGGCGGCCGGGTTTGGGTGCAACCGTACTCGAAGGTGGACGTTTGGGCGCCGGCGTACGAATCCGATTATGTGAATGGCGTCCCGGTCGGAACGGCTGCGCCCGGTCCGGAAGGTTGGGCGCTGCCGTTGCTGTGCGGCGCAGGAAACCTCTGGACGCTGATCACGGAATCCGGCCTCGAACCGAGCTACCACGCGATGCACCTCGAGCCGCAGGCCGAAAACGGCGTGTACCGAGTACGGCCGCCGGAGGAGCCGGAAACGTACGGCGTCGCTCCGCAGACGGTCGCCATTGCGCTCCCGTGGCAATCGCCCTGGCGCGTGATCGTGGTCAGCGATCGCGCCGGGGGAATTGCCGAGTCGACGCTTGTCACCGATGTCGCGCGGCCGAGCGAACTCGCGGATACCTCGTGGATTCTGCCGGGCCTGGCCTCGTGGAGTTGGTGGAGCGACATGGCGAGTCCGCGCGATTACGCGAAGCTGACGCGCTTTGTCGACGTCGCCGCGAAGTTCCGTTGGCGCTACTCGTTGCTCGATCTCGGGTGGGACGAGATGGCGAATGGTGGCGACATCGCGAAACTCGCCGCGTATGCGGCCAGCAAAGGCGTGGCCCTCACCGTCTGGTACAACTCGGCGGGCCGGCACAATCGGGTGCCGGACGCCGGACCGAGAGATCTCCTGAACGATCCTTTGCTCCGCGACGCCGAATTCGCGCGGATCGCAGCGCTCGGAATCAAAGGCGTGAAGATCGATTTCATGCAGAGCGACAAGCAGTTCGTCGTCGCGTTGTACCACGACATCCTGCGTGACGCCGCGAAGCATCGCCTCGTCGTGGACTTCCATGGCTGCACGATCCCGCGCGGGTGGCAGCGGACGTATCCGAATCTCGTGACGATGGAGGCCGTCCGCGGCGCCGAGCAATACGGGGACCATGCATTTGCGGAGAAGGCGGCGCTCCTGAACACGATCTACGTTTTCACTCGCAACGCCGTCGGGCCGATGGATTACACGCCGACCGTTTTCGCCAATCCGACGCCGTCGTACGAGCAGCGCGTGCCGCATAGGACGACGAATGCCCACGAATTGGCGCTGCCGATCGTTTTCGAGAGCGGCATCACGCACATCGTCGATCCGCCCCCGAGCCTCCTGGCGTTGCCGGATTTCGTGCAAGATTACCTCACCGCGCTGCCGGCGGCCTGGAGCGAGACGCGCGTCTTGGCCGGCGAACCCGGCGACTTCGCGGTCATCGCCCGGCGCGCCGACCGCACATGGTACATCGCCGGAATCAATGGCCGGCCGCTCGCGCGCTCGATCGCCTTTCCTTTGTCGTTTCTCGACGGCCACCGATACGAGCTATCGCTGATCGGGGATGGACCGACGGCGGCGGAGTTTACGCACACGACGAGGATGGTCGGCCGAGCCGATACGTTGTCGGCAGTCCTCGCGGCGCAGGGCGGGTTTGCCGCTCGGTTACGCCCATCCGAGTAAGCTGCCGCGCGCCGAAACACCAAGCACCTTTATGCACGCTGCTCTTCGTCTTTTTGCGATCGTTCTCGCGTTCGCTGCCGTCGCCCGAACGGGCGCCGCCGATGCCGCTCCGCCGAGCCCGCGGCCGCCGCGCGATCCCAATGCCGGCGGGAAAATCGCGCTCGCGCCGGACGATCGTCCGGCCTTTGTAGAACCGCCGGCGGGGTTCGATGTGCCGTGCGACACGATTCCGCATGGGCGAATCGAGACGGTCGAATACGACTCGAAGAGTGTCGGGGCCCGGCGGAAGATGCTCGTCTATACTCCGCCTCGTTACACGCGCGAAAAGAAGTACCCGGTGCTGTATTTGTTGCATGGCGTCGGTGGCGATGAAACCGAATGGAATCGTTTCGCCCTTCCCGGCGTGATCCTGGACAACCTCATCGCCGACGGCAAAGCGGTCGAAATGATCGCGGTCATGCCCAATGGCCGAGCCCTGCCCGACGACCGCGCGCCGAAGGACCTGTTTTCGCCGGAGAATTTTGCGGGATTCGCGGCTTTCGACCGTGACCTGTTCGACGACGTGATCCCCACGATCGATGCCCGTTATGGCACGCTGGCCGACCCGGAGCATCGCGCGCTCGCCGGCTTGTCGATGGGCGGCGGCCAGACGCTGAACTTCGGGCTGTCGCACCTGGATCGGTTCGCGTGGATCGGCGCGTTTTCGCCGGCGCCGAACACCAAGCGTCCGGCGGAACTCGTCCCGCAACCCGAGGCCGTGCGCGAAAAACTGCGGCTGCTCTGGCTCTCCTGCGGTCGCAACGACGGCTTGATCACGCTCGTGCACGGCGTGCATGCGTGGATGAAAGACCAGGCGGTGCCGCATATCTGGCACGTCGACGGTCATGCGCATGACACGCCGGAATGGCGCAGCTGCCTGTACTGGTTTGCCCAGCACCTTTTTCCCCGCGGCAAGGGCGGCGAGCGCCCGCCGCCGCCCACGACCTTCGCGGCGCCCTCGCAGCCGACGGAGACGGAGGCGCTCGCGACGCGCTTGGCGGCGACGCCGCCGATCGCACCGGGCGCATTCCAGCCGACCTGGGCTTCGCTCGCCGCGAACTACCGTTGCCCCGAGTGGTTTCGCGACGCAAAATTCGGCATCTGGGCGCATTGGTCCGCGCAATGTGTGCCCGAGGTCGGCGATTGGTATGCGCGCGACATGTACCTGCAGGGCACCCGGGCCTATCAGTACCATGTCGAGCATTACGGGCATCCGTCGCAGTTCGGTTTCATGGAGCTCGACCATCTTTGGACGGCCGAAAAGTGGGAGCCGGAAAAACTGATGGCGCTCTACAAGCGCGCGGGCGCGAAATACTTCGTCGCCCTGGCGAATCATCACGACAATTTCGACGCCTACGACTCGAAGTACCAACCATGGAACTCGGTCAACGTCGGCGCGAAAAAGGACATCGTCGGCACTTGGGCGAAGGTCGCGCGAGAAAACGGCCTGCGTTTCGGCGTCAGCAATCACTCGTCTCATGCGTGGCATTGGTTTCAGCCCGCGTACGGCAGCGACGTCGAGGGGCCGCTCGCCGGCGTGCCGTACGACGCCGCCCGGCTGACGAAGGCGGCGGGGAAGGGGACTTGGTGGGAGGGACTCGACCCGCACGATTTGTACGGCGGGTTGCGTATTCCGGCGCCGAAGGGATTCAAGACGGCGAAAGAGGCTTCGGTCTGGCACCGCGATCACGATCAATACTGGTACGAGTCGATCCCGCCGTCCGACCGGGGATATGCCGCGAAGTGGTTTCTCCGCACGCAGGACCTCATCGATAAGTACCAGCCCGACCTTTTATACTTCGACGATACCGAGTTGCCGCTCGAGCAATACGGGCTCGCGATCGCGGCGCATTTCTACAACGCCAACCGTTCGGCGCATGGCGGCAGCCTCGAGGCGGTTTTGAACACGAAGCACCTTCGCGCGGATCACGCTCCGGCCGTGGTGCCGGACATCGAGCGCGGCGTCGCCGAAGCCATTCGCCCGCAGCCGTGGCAGACCGATACGTGCATCGGATCGTGGCATTACGACCGGCGGATATTCGAGCAGCATAAATACAAGACGACGGGGCAGGTCGTCCGCATGCTCGTCGATATCGTGAGCAAGAACGGCAATCTCCTGCTCAGCGTTCCAGTGCGCGGCGACGGCACGATCGACGACGACGAGATCACGTTTCTCGAGGGCATGGCCCGGTGGATGGATGTGAATGGCGACGCGATTTTCGGCACGCGGCCATGGGCCATTTATGGCGAAGGTCCAGCCGCGGAAGAAAAGAGCGAGGGCGGCCAGTTTGGCGGCGCCCGTGACGTACGACGGAAACCCTACACGGCGGAGGACGTTCGTTTCACGAAAAAAGGGGATGCGGTCTACGCGATACTCATGGCATGGCCGGAGAATAACACGGCGGTGATAAAGTCGTTCGCGTCGAAATCGCCTCATCTCGCCTCGCGCCGTGTCAGCGCGGTCGCGCTGCTCGGCGCGCCGCAGCCGCTGTCGTGGTCGCAGGATGACGAGGGCATGCGGGTCACGCTGCCGACCTCGGCGCCTTGCGAGCACGCCTTCGTACTGAAGATCACGACCACGGCGGCGCAATGATCGGTCGGAGACCGGCGCAATTCCCATCGCCGATGAGGTTCTGCTGTGGACTTGGTCGACTCGAACCAGGCAAAACCCGCTGACGCGGCAAGATGACCGACGGAAAAATGAATCGTACCCCTTGCTTTCGCCCGCGCGGGCCTCGAGGCCTCACGCACGCGTTCGCGCTTTTGCTGGCGTTGGCGCCGGCCATCGATGCCGCCATATTTTACGTCAGCCCGCGCGGTGACGATGGCAACGCTGGCACCGAGCGCCGCCCCTGGGCGACGCTTGCGGGTGCCCGCGAGCGGATTCGCGCCTCAGGCCGGTTAGGCCGCGAACCCATCCATGTCGTTTTTGCCGCCGGCACGTATTACGTGGGCCGCACGGTGACGTTTAGCGCGACGGACTCCGGCAGTGCGAACGCTCCCGTGCTCTACGAAGCGGCGCCCGACGCGGTGGTGGTGCTGAGCGGAGGTGAGCGGTTGTCCCTGGCGTGGCAGCTCGACGTCAATGGCGTGTACGTCGCACCGCTCCCGGCCGATATCCGCTTCGACCAATTGTATGCTGCGGGACAGTTGCAGCGTATGGCGCGCTATCCGAACTACGATGCATCGGTTGCGGTCTTCGGGGGCTACGCAGTGGACGCGATCAGCCCCGAGCGTGCGGCGCGGTGGGCTGACCCGGGCGGCGGGTACATCCATGCGATGCACCGGCACCTGTGGGGAGATTTTCATTATCGGATCACCGGCAAACAGCCGGACGGCACGCTGCAGTACGAGGGCGGATGGCAGAACAATCGCCAAATGGGCATGCACAACCGATTCCGGTTCGTAGAAAACATCCGCGAGGAGCTGGATGCTCCGGGCGAGTGGTTTCACGACCAAAAGGGCCGGCGGCTTTACTGGATACCACCGGCGGGCGTCGATGTCCGCCGGGCCGTCATCGAGGTCAGCCGGCTGCGTGAATTGATTGACGTCCGCGGGACGCCAATGTCACCGGTGCGCTTCCTCGGCTTTCGCGGTTTCATCTTTCGGCATACTGAGCGCACCTTCATGGAAACCCGCGAGCCGCTCCTCCGCAGCGACTGGTGCATTTATCGCGGCGGCGCGGTGCGATTCGAGGGCGCAGAGAACTGTACCGTCGATGAGTGCGAATTCGATCATGTGGGCGGTAACGCGATTTTCGTCAGCGCCTACAATCGCCGGCTGGCGTTTCGCAGCTGCTGGATCCACGACGGCGGCGGCAGCGGGGTATGTTTCGTCGGCAGCCCACAAGCGGTGCGCAACCCGTTGTTCGAGTATGAGCAGCGGCTCGCGCGCGCTGCGATTGACAGCACGCCAGGACCGCTCACCGACGACTACCCCGCGGAGTGTCGCGTTGAGAATTGTTTGATCCGCCGCATCGGCCGGGTGGAAAAACAGGTCGCGGCCGTCGAAATCGCCATGGCCCGCCAAATTACCGTCAGCCAGTGCACGATCTGCGAGGTGCCGCGCGCGGGGATCAACATCGGCGACGGCACATGGGGAGGCCATGTAATCGAAGGCTGCGACGTCTTTGACACGGTGCTCGAGACGGGCGATCACGGGAGCTTTAACTCGTGGGGCCGGGACCGGTATTGGGGCGTGAGGGACACCACGCCGCAGGAATTGTCGGAGTTGGCGTTGCTCGATGCGGTCGAGCCGACCGTCATCCGCCGGAGCCGCTGGCGGTGCGATCGCGGTTGGGACATCGATCTCGACGATGGCTCGAGCAACTACGAAATCTACGAAAACTTGCTCGTCGGTGGCGGGCTGAAGCTGCGCGAGGGTTTCCGCCGACACGCCTGGAACAATGTCATCGTGAACAACTCCCTACACCCGCACGTTTGGTACTCGAACAGCGGCGACACATTCACCCACAATATCATCATGGGGCGGTACCGGCCGGCGGACATGCGCGTCGCGACGTGGGGGCGCGAGCTGGACTACAACTTCTTCACGACATCGGATACCGATCGCGTCGCGTATACGGCGAAAGGCTGCGATGCGCACTCGGTCGTCGGTGACGCACGGTTCGTCGATCCGGCGAATGGCGATTTCCGGGTGCGCGACGATTCGCCCGCGCTCACCCTTGGCTTCCGCAACTTCTCGATGGACCAATTTGGCGTCCGTGAGCCCCGGCTCCGCGCACTAGCGAGCACGCCGAAAATCCCTGCGGTGCGGATTCCGGTGACCGCGGTGGCGGCCGCGGCGTTCGAATGGCTGGGCGCCGAATTAAGGAACCTGCAAGGCGAGGAGTACTCGGCTTTCGGGCTTTCAGCGGAAGCCGGAGGCGTGCTCGTCCTGAATGCCCCCGGACACGCCGAGGCGGTTGCTCTCGGCCTTCGCACGGGCGACGTGCTCGTCAGCGTGAATGACGCGCCGGCAAAAACGGCGGACGATCTAACCCAGTTGGTCTCGGCAAAGGTCGAGGCCGGTCCCGTCAAGCTTGGTGTCCGTCGCGAGCAAAAAGACACGCAGGTCGTGTTGCCGGTCGGAACGCGTCCTCCACGGCGCCTTGACGGGAAATAAACTGAATCGCGCGGGCCGGGCGCAGTGCTTTGCCTCTGCTTTATGAAATGGCCCTTGCTCCTTGTCCTTCTCGTGGTCGGCTGCGCCGCCTCTTCTTGGTGTGCCGAGCCGCTGGTGCTGCGGTATTCCCGGCCCGCCGAGCGGTGGACTGAGGCCTTGCCCGTCGGCAACGGGCGGCTCGGCGCGATGCTTTTCGGCGGAACCGCCGCCGAGCGCCTGCAACTGAACGAAGCGACACTATGGTCGGGCGGCCCGCGCGAGTGGAACAATCCTGGTGCGAAAGCGGTGCTGCCGGAGGTGCGCGCGGCGATTTTTGCCGGCGACTACGTGCGGGCCGGCCAGCTGTGCAAGAAAATGCAGGGGCCGTACAACGAGTCGTACCAGCCACTGGGCGACTTGCATTTGAACTTTTGGCCGGATGGCGCGCCGGCGGTGAGCGATTTCGAACGCACGCTGGATCTTGATCGTGCCGTCGCGACGGTGCGATTTACGGCGGCTGGTACGACCTTCACTCGCGAGGTCTGGTGCAGTTATCCCGACCAGGTGATCGTTGTCCGGCTGACCGCCAGCCAGGCCGGGAAAATCGGGTTCACGCTCGGCGCGGACAGCCCGTTGCGTTACGCGGTCGAGACGGATGGCGACGCGACCCTGCTCATGCGCGGTAAAGCGCCGTCCCATGTGGCCCCGAGTTACCTGCGCGAGGCGCACCCGATCCGCTACGACGAAGGCGCCGCCGCCGAGGGCATGACGTTTGCGCTTCAGGTGCGCGTGCTGCACGACGGTGGCACCGTTTCCGCGGGCGGATCGACGCTCACCGTCGCGCGCGCCAACGCGGTGACGCTGCTGATTTCCGCGGCCACGAGTTTCAATGGGCCCGACGTTTCGCCCGCGCGCAACGGGCGCGATCCGTCGGCGGCCGCAAAACCACGAATCGAAGCGGCGCAGCAGCACGATTATGAGGAATTGTTGGCGCGGCACATCGCCGACCATCGCCGCTTGTTTCGCCGCGTCTCGCTCGAGCTCGGTTCCAACGCGGAGGCCGCCGCCCGCCCGACGGACGAGCGCCTGGCGCATTTTGCCCGTGGCGAGGCGGATCCGGGCTTGGCCGCGCTGCTGTACCAATTCGGTCGCTACTTGCTCATCGCGAGTTCACGGCCGGGCGGATGGCCCGCGAATCTGCAGGGCATTTGGAACGACCAGATGCGTCCGCCTTGGAGCTCCAATTGGACGCTCAACATCAATGCGCAGATGAATTATTGGCCCGCGGAGGTGGCGAACCTTGCCGAGTGCCACGAGCCGCTGTTCGACTTCATCGCGTTGCTCGCCGCGCACGGTCGCACGACCGCGGAGGTCAATTACGGGGCACGCGGATGGGTCGCGCACCACAATGCCGACATCTGGGGCCAGACCGCGCCGGTCGGCGATTACGGCGGTGGCGATCCGGTCTGGGCGAATTGGGCGATGAGCAGTCCCTGGCTGTGCCAGCACTTGTGGGAGCACTATGCATATACCGGCGATGTGACGTTTCTTCGCGAACGTGCTTGGCCGATCATGAAAGGCGCCGCCGAATTCTGCCTCGATTGGCTGATCGATGACGGACACGGCCATCTCGTCACGGCGCCTTCCGGCTCGCCCGAGCTGGCGTTCAAGCTGCCCGATGGCAAGACGGCGAGCATCGCGATGGCCGCGACCATGGACATGTCGATCGTTTGGGAGCATTTCTCGAACTGCCTCGCGGCGGCGGAGACATTGGACGTCGATTCGGAATTCGCCGCGCGAGTCGCGGCGGCGCGCGCCAAGCTGTATCCCTTGAAGATCGGCGCCCGCGGCCAAATCCAGGAATGGTTCGAGGACTTCTCCGAAACGGACGTTCATCACCGGCACACGTCGCACCTCTTCGGGCTTTATCCCGGCCGGCAAATCACCCCCGCGACGCCGGCCTTTTTCGCTGCGGCGCGAAAGACGCTGGAATTGCGCGGCGACGACGGCACGGGCTGGTCGCTCGGTTGGAAGATCAATTTTTGGGCGCGCCTGCGCGACGGCGACCATGCCTACCTCCTGGTGAAAAATCTATTGCGGCCGGTCGGCCGCAATACGGGAACGAGCTATGGAGCGGGCGGCGGGGTTTATCCGAATTTGTTCGATGCGCACCCGCCCTTTCAAATCGACGGCAATTTCGCCTTCACCGCCGGAGTTTCGGAAATGCTCGTGCAAAGCCACCGGGATGCGCTGGAACTGCTGCCAGCCTTGCCCGCCGCCTGGCCGAGCGGCTCGGTGCGCGGATTGCGCGCACGGGACGGCTTCGAGCTCGACCTCGAATGGCGGGACGGACAGGTCACGGCAGTGGCGGTCCGCTCCCTGCTCGGGCGGACGCTCAAACTTCGGACGGGAGATCGCGCCATCGAACGGGCGACCGCCGTGGGCGGGACGTACCGGTTCAATCGGCAACTGGCGGCGGTCGGAAACTGATCGGCCGATTTGTGGGGCGAGGGGAGCGCCGGCGCGCCGCGGCGGTTGTGGTGTACGATACACCGGGCCAGACGTTGTGGTGCGTGCGGCCGTGAGTTGCCTTCGCTCGAGCGGTGGTACCCACCGCCGCTACCCCTGGATTGCCGACGTGCCCCGTCTTAGCTTCGTGCCGCGCCTGCGTGGCATGAGTTGGCGAGTCGCGCCGTTGACGCCACCTCCGTGCGCCAAAGCGATTTCGCGTCTGCAACGCGCGATCGAGGCAGTCGAAGATCAGCAACCCCCCGGCCGTCGTTCGTTCGAGCGGCGGCGCAAGATATAAAACAGTACCTACAATGAATACCAACCTACTCGGTGGCGTGCGACTCTCTGCTTTGGTCGCCGCTGCCTGCGCACTAACCGCCGCCTCGAGCTTCGCTTCTACGGGCGAAGTCACCTTGTCCGGCAGTACGTGGACCGGCAAAGTCGACGGCGTCACCAAATACAGCGGCACCAGCATGAGCTCGGCGTTGAACGCCTGTAACTCCAACATGAGTTCGGGCACGATCAACGTGAGGAACTCCGGCAGTTCCTCCGGGTTCAGCCTCGGCTCGAATCGGTACGTGAACGGAAACGGTGTGACGATCACCGCGACCGGCTCCGGCACCGCCTCGTCCCTGCTCCACTGTGCAAATTCGAGCAATGTTGGCGCCTCGAACTTCACCATGGCCAAGGGGTCCACTTATCCCTGGTTCGGCCTCTATTTCCAAAGTTCGAGCACGCAGAATTTCAGCTCGGTCAACGGCACGGGCGGCGGCATTGCCTACCGGATCGACAACTGCAAGGGCGCCTGGGGTGCCGGTTTCCACGTCAATACGAGCATCAACGTCAGCAACACCGGGTCGCACGGCGTGGAGACCATGGGCATCCAAGGCAGCAGCTTTGGCACCATCACCTCGAACGACCACGGCGACGGTTGCGGCGTGTTGATCCAGAGTTACAACAACACCCAGGCGAACACGGGGACGACCGTCATGGCCACCCGCGCTTGCTATGGCTGCGGATACGCCGGCTTCCGCACCGCCAACACCAACCGCAACCAGACGCTCACGTACGACGATGCGACGAGCTGCGGTCGCGGCTACTTCAGCGTGTCGAACAGTCGCGATTGCACGATCACGCGAGTGAACGCCACGAGCTGCTCCGATGGCGGCGTGTGGATCCAAAGCGCGGCCAATACGCATGTGTCCGGCGGTACGATTCAATACTGCGGCTATTGCAGCTCGATCACGAGCTCGCTTTCCGCCGGCAACAATACCGTTACCGTGACCTGCCGGTAACCGCGGCGAGAGGAATTGGGGTTACTTGTTCGTTGGCCGCCGACGTCTGTCGGCGGCCATTTTTATGCCGGTGGCGCAGGACGGCTGCAGGAATCGGAGCTTCGTCCGATATAAGGATGAATCGATCATGCAAAAATTGCGTCCGATCGGCCTGATTCTCGCAGCCCTGGCCGCGCTGCCGGTTTTCGCATCCTCCCGTCCGTCGGTTGGACTGCTGCTGAAAGCCCAAAATCGCGCAGGATTTTGGGGCGCCGTGGAACAAGGGGCGAGGGAGGCCGCCGCAGAAGCCGGCGTCGATTTGCTCGTGAAGGGAGCGAACGAAGTCGGCAACACCGGCATCCAAATCAAGCTGCTCGACAGTTTGGTGAATCAGAAGCTGGACGCGATCGTCGTGACGCCGGTCGACCCTGCCCGGATCGGGCCCGCATTGCAGCAATACGCCGCGAAGGGCACGAAGCTCGTCGTGGCGGAAACGGCCTTGGCCGATGGGGCCGGGATCCCCTTTGTCGGCTACAATCAGGAACAGCTGGCGATTCAGGCGGCCGAGGTGTTCGCCCAATCGTTTGCCGACGGGGATGAAGTCACGATTTTCCGCGGCAACGCATCGGACCGCATCGTCGTGCTCCGGGAAACCGTCATCATCGAGCGGCTGAAACGGTTACGGCCGAATGTCCGGCTGCACTTGGACTTTTTCGCGATCACGGATGAGTCGGGGTCCAGCCGCTCTCGCGCCGAGCTGATGCTGGCCAAATATCCGAATGCGAAGCTTTTTATCTCCACGTCGTCGGTTTCGACCGATGCCCTGCTGAGCGCGATTCTCGCGCAGCCGGAACCGACCAAATTCAAGATGGCGGGCTTCGGCTCCGCGATCGACGGCCACACGGCGAAAGCCATCGAGACGGGGATTGTCGCGGCGTTGATCGCACAGATCCCGCGCCAGATCGGCTATCGCAGCGTCCTCGTCGCCGCCGCGCTCGTCCGCGGCGAAAAGGTGGCCGAGCATACCGACGTTCCGCACTTCGTGGTGACCAAGGACAATGTGAACTCGCCTGACCTGCGGGTCTTGCGTTCGGACAACTAAGGCCGCTCGCAGCCCGAAGTTTCGTTCGGGCATAACCGGTCCGTTTGGTGCGGGCTTATGGCCGGGGGCGATTGGCCGCGGCGCCGAGCCACCGGGCGTAGCCGAGCAAGGCGGCGCCGATCGAACTCACCGTGCCGGCGATAGCGGCGATCGCGATCCGGCCGCTCGGCGGGTTGGGGATGAACAACAGCAACGCGATGAACGCGCCGTAGCCGCACGCCAGCCCGCCAAGGAGCCGCGCTTGTCGAGGTGTGTTGTCGTTGCCGACCTCGCGTTCAAAATCGACCGGCGTTTCCATGCGCGTAAAGAACGCTTCCGTCTCACGCTCGTACTCCGAGCCGCGGCATTTGCGATACCACAGCCGGGTCAGCAGGAAAAAAACGACGGCGAGCGGCACGCCGACGAGATGCGTCATGACGAATTTGTTCGTCAGCACGTAGGAATAGATCCGCCCGCCGCATACCGGCTCGAGCAGCATGCGGCCAAGCGCGGTCGGGGCGAAGTTATAGAAAAAGCCGGTGGTGAGCATGCCCACCACCGTCGTGGCCCAGCCGGACCACGGGGGCACGCGTTTGATGAGCATGCCGAGGAACATCGGCAGAAAGAGCGGCACGCCAAGATAGGCGTTCAGATACAGGAACGCGTCGAACAGCGAAACGTTCGTCTGCCCCGTCATTGCGAGCGCCAAGCCGGTGATCACGGCCCCAAACGCGGCCGTCGCGATTTCTCCCGCCCAAAGCAGCTCGCGGTCCGAGGCGCTCGGCCGCAGGATCGGCTGATAGAAGTTCTGCACGAAGAAGCCCGCGTTCTTGTTCAAGGCCACGTCCATGCTCGCGATCGTCGCCGAAAACATTCCCGCGATCATCAGCCCAACGAGGCCGGTCGGCAGCACTTGCAGCACCACCGCGATGTAAGCTGCTTCGCCGGGAATTCGCATGACCGAGTGTTGCGGCAGATCCGGGACCAGGGTGAACGCGGCGAGCGGGGGGATGAACCAGATCGCCGGCATGACCAGGTAGCCGGCCAAGGGGATGAGCGCCGACTTGCGCGCGTCCGTGCCATCCTTCGCCGCGATATACTTCGCGGCATACGCAAAGTTGTTCTTCATGTACGTCGCGCTGATCAGCCCGGTGACCAGATAAAGCCAATCGTAGGGTATTGAACCGACCGGGTGCAGCAGCCGCCAGTGATCCGCCGGGATTTGTGCGAGAAACGGCCCAATGCCACCGAGCCGGACGAGCGTCAGCGCGCTCGCGGCGATGGTCACCGCGAGCAAGACGACGAGTTGGATGAAGTCGCTCGTCACGACGGCCCAATTTCCGCCCAGCAGCGCGATCAGGGATACGACGGCGCCGGTCGCGAAGATCACCTCGGTCGACGAGATGCGGAACGCCGACGATAAAATTACGGCCAAGCTGACCAGCCATACCGCCGCGATGCCGATCGAGCTGGCGAAATTCAGCCACGTGAAGAACTGCTCGCTCGCGCGGCCGAAGCGCAGCCGCACGGCATCCATCGCCGTGACCAATCGAAGCTGGCGGAAGCGCGGCGCGAACCACGCCACGCTGACCAGGAAGCCGAGCACATCGATCGCGTAGAACCCGAAGATCAGGATTCCATGGGTGTAGGCGATGTTCGCCGCCCCGGTGAAAAGCCAGCAACTGAAGTTCGACATGAACGAACTCGCGCCGAGCAGCCACCAGGCGACCCGGAATCCGCCCGCAAAATAATCGCGACTACCCCGATTGAACCGCCGGAAAATCCAACCCAGCGAGGTGAGAAACACCAGGTAGACACAGATGACGGCGTAATCGTAGCGGGTGATCACAAGTACTCGTCCCTGAATCTCCATGGCCCAGGCCGAAGCGGGACGCGGAAGAGTCGGGGAGTGGCGCGGGGTCACGCAAGACCATCGGCGCAAAGGCGGCCCGGCCAAGCGTTCGTGATCGACCGGCGGATGCCATCGCCACCTTGCCGGTGGAAACGAATGCGCCGCGGGATGACCCGCGGCGCCCCCAACTAGCAGAACTCAACACACAATAACAGATCCCTAAAATTTTACCGTCGCGGATAGCGCGTAGCGGCGTGGCGTCAGGTACGAGTACTGGAAAGGCGTGGCGACGCGCGAAGGATTGGTGACGCTGCCGCCGGGCGGGCGTTGGGCCGT
>CBINOT010000148.1:0-15280 GCA_966252355.1 uncultured Opitutus sp.
CCAATCCACCGAGCGCCCGCTGGATCCGTCGCGACGGAACTGGCGGTCAAGCCGTTCGGTCCGGGGACCGGCTCGCAACGAGCATCGGTGAAGTGATGAATGCCGGATTTGCGGGCCGCGAGCCAAACGCCGCCTTGGTCGTCTGGGCAGACCGCATCGATAAAGGGCGGCAAGCCGTTGGCTGCGTTTAAAACCGTGCAGAATCTTCGGCGCAGGATGCTGACTCCGCCGCCTTCGGTGCCGACCCAAAGATTGCCTTCGTTGTCATCGGCGATGGCGAGGGCGAGGCTGCTGGACAAGGGTACGCGCGCGAGCTCTTCGCCCGTAAACCGAAACAAACCCTGACGCCGCGTCGCGACCCAAACCCCGTGGTTGCGGTCTTCGAAAATCTGCCGCGGCAAAGTGTTCGGCGGCAGCGAGGGAGCGGAGTGCGAAATCCAATCGAGTTCCGAGCTGATTTCCATCAATCGCATGTCGCCCAACACCCAGACGCCGCCGGCCCGCGAGGGCGCGATGAGCAAGGTCGAGCCGGCAGAATGGCGGAACGGCACCAGCGTGCCGTTCTCGAAATAGCCGAGAAATCGGCCCGACGCGACCCAGGTGCGGTCGTGCCGATCCGTGGCAAACGAAAATGCCGGCGCGCGTCGGTCGATGCCGTCCGCTTTGCCGAAGCTGGCCGATTTTCCGTCGTGCCAGCGAAGGAGCGTGCCGTCGCTCGTGCCGACCCAGATCGTGCCGTCCGGCGCCACGAAAAGGTCGAGCGGCTGGCGATCGTTCAAAATGGCATTGGCCGGATGGAGCGAGAATCGTCCGTTGCGCAGTTGGACGAGATTGCCGTTAGGCAGCAACAGGAGGAGCGACGAATCCGGCAGCTCGGCCAAGCCGCGGATGTTGTACCCGTTTTTTTGAAACTCAGGGGGAAGGGCGAAAGGCTTGAACTCGCGTCCATCGAAACGCGCCAGTCCGCCGCTCGTCGCCAGCCACATGTAGCCGGCGCGGTCGGCCATGAGATGGGTGACGATGTTGTGCGGCAATCCTTCGTCGGTCATCCAGGTCCGCGAATAAAAGTCCGCGGTTCCGAGGTCCGGCGCGGCGAAGATGCGGCCGGCGACGAACGAAAAGAGGAACAGGCAAAAGCGTAGGCGGGGCACAGACACGAGCGGGGTAGCCGGAGTGCGAGGGGATGGCAGACAGTAGGGAAGCGGCGCGGCTTGCTGGCAAGATTCGTCCCCGCGGTTTTCCTAATTCCAAGGCGTGGAAAAGGAACCGCGGACGCGCGAACGCTCGGGCCGAACTCCGCGCCTGGACTCGCGTGCGCCATGGCGACGAATCCGTCCCTTCGCGGCGTGGGTTACGGGCACTGGCGCGCGCCGACCGCGGTCACTGCAGCGTGTAGAGGAAGGCCGCGAGGTCGCGGGCCTCGGTTTCGCCGATATGCAAATTAGGCATGGCCCCATGCGTTGCGACGCTGCGGGGATCGCGCAGGAACTGGATCAACGCCTCGGGTTTGTTTTCCGCCACACCGCCGATGTAGGCGCGCAACGCAAAGTCATTCAACGGCGGTCCGACATGCGCTTCGGTGCCGCGAAAACCGGGCACGACATGGCACGCGACGCAGCCGTACTGCTTGATCTGCTTGCGGCCACGGTCGGCATTTCCGCCGGTGAGTATCGCGGCCTGATCTTCGATCGCATGGCGATGTCCATGCTCGAAGTACCCCGTCGCGGCGGCCGCACCTGCGAGCAAGGCGATTACGATGTTGGCGAGGGCACGCATTTCGTGGCGGGTTCGAGTCGCGTTGCGAGAGCGCTATCGACGGCTGGGTCCGCGCCGGGTTCCGCCGGGCGCAGCCAAGCGGCAAAGAGCGCGAGGGCCGCGATGACGTAGGCAAGGCCGGCTGGCACCCACATGATCAGACCGCCGAGCTGCTGGTCCTCCAGCGGGCTCATTCCCCACGTCGGCGGCAGCGTGGCGTAATGCGGGTAAAGCGGCTGTCCGGCAAAGGTGATCAACGCGCCGAGTGCGCCGCTGTGCAGCGCCGTCGCGAACAGATACAGCACCGCGGAACCATAGCTCGCTTTTCGGCGCGGCCCAAAAAACACCGTGTGCCAAAACCAGACCGCCGACCCGAGGAAGCAGGCGTGTTGCACGGCATGCAGCGCTGCATGTTCCACCGCGTCGTCGTACAGTCGCGGCGTATGCCAAAGCCAGAGCGCAGCGGCTTGGGCGGCAAATGCGACGAAGGGATTGCCGAGCCAATGCCAGCCCGCGCCGAGAACCGATCGCATTGCTCTCATCAGCCGGCTCGCGGCGCCGCGAGGCAGCGCCCAAAGCCACACCAATCCCGGGCGGCCGAGGACCAGCAAGGGTGCCGCCGCCACCATGAGCAGCTCGTGTTGCGTCATGTGCGCCGAGAAAAGGAGCTCCCCCAACGGATGCAGCGGTGAAACCAAGGCGACCGCTAACACGAGCCAGCCGCTCCAAAACCAGACCGCTTCGCGCCGCAGCTTGCCCCGCGCGCGCGTCGCGCGCCGAATCCAGTGCAGCCCGCTCCGATACAGCGCGGCGGTCACAAAGAGCGCCGCCACGATGGCAGGTTCCCAGACCCATTGCGTCGGCCAGTTCTGCGGCGTGACCGCGGTCAGCGTGTCGGCCCGCGCGGGACTTGCGATCACGCTTCCCGACGCCGCGGCAGCGAGATAGAGCCCGATCGGCGGGCCGCCGGCTTTCGGCGTCCGGACCGAGCGGGGCACAGATGCGATCGGGTTCATGTGACCCCCGGCTGAAAAAAGAAATCGGCGATCGCCTGCGCGAGGATGATCAGCAGAAACATTCCGCAACTCATCAGGCCGAGCGTTGCCATGAAGCGATTGCGGCTGGTGACGCCGGCATGGGCGTCGAGCGGCGCCGCATAGGCGATCTGACGCAGACGAACGGTCAGGTATCCGAGAAGGAGCACCAGCGCCGCCGCGATGACGCTGGTGGCGATCAATGCCGGGGTGTGGCGGCTCGCTTGTCCCACCCCGGCGAGCGCGTACTTGATTTCGAATTGCGTGAGCCAAAGCGCCGGCGGGCCCAAAATCCCGAGCCACAACGCCGTCAAAGAGCGGGGCTGAACGGTATCGCCATGTGCCGATGATGCCATGGGTGTCTTAGAACCAGCGTGGGCTCAAATCCACGATCGCGAACAGAAGGACCCAGATCGCGCCGATCCAATACCAGTACACGGCGTTGACGCGCACGTCGCGCGCATGTTTGCGGTCCAGGCCATGGCGCACGATCCACGCGATCATGAGCAGGTTTTCGAGCGAACCGACGATCAGGTGCGTGAGGTGCAGGCCGAGAATCATCCAGACGATCGAGCCATAAGCATTATCGTCCCAGCGGAAGTTCAGGTCGAGCAGCTCGCGGAAACGAAGGCCGATCGCGACGAGGCCGAGCAAAAAGCACAGCGTTAACCCCAGCAGCACGGCGCGACAATTCAGCCGCAGCGCGGAGCGATCCGCCCACAGCATCGGGATGCAGCTCCCCGCGATCACCGCGAGATTGATCGTCGCGAACCATAGCGCGGGCGCCGTGTTGTAGCGGGCGACGGCCCAATTCGCCTGCACGGGCGGCCAGGCAGGGAAATTGCCGCGCAGATAAAAATAGCTCCCCACGAGCAGCGCGAACATCGTGGTCTCGATCAGCAGCAGGAGCAGGTTGCCCCACCAGATCGAGGACCGATGATCCATCATCGATTCGGGCAACGCCGAGACGTCGATCCTCGGCCGCGGTGGTAGCGTCGAGGCGGTCATGAGCTCGGGTCGAGCGGTAGCGCTCGAACTTTATCGAGGGTGAGTTTCTGCGGTTCATTGCCGCGCCAGAACCAGCCGTAGAGGATCGCGCACGCGAAACCGGCGCCGATCGGAAACGCGACGGGGTGAAAGATGCCCGCCGTGAACGTGCTGCCGGTCACGACCGCGAGGAGGAACGGCCAGAGGGAGTCTTCCGGCATTTCGTGGCGGTGCTCGGGCTGGGCGTCGATGACCGTCGTGCTGAGCACTTCGCGCTTGTCCGTGCGCAAACCGACAATTTCAGGCGTATCCGCCGTGCGCGTCCACAACGCTTCGCGTCCGCTCGCCGTCGGGGGGCGCACGAAAGCATAGGGCCGCGGCGGCGAACTCGTCAGCCACTCGAGCGTCGGCCCGGCCCAGGGGTCGGCGCCGGCGATGGCCCCGCGCCGGCGGCTCCACTGCACATTGATCAAGAAAGCGATGACGCCGAGCGTCATGATGACGCCGCCGCAGGTCGCCAGGAGATTGAGCGCCGCGAGCATCGGATCGTTCGGATAGGTGTACACGCGTCTTGGCATGCCGAGGAAGCCGAGCCAGTGCATCGGGAAGAAGGTGAGATTGAAGCCCGCGAAAAAGAGCCAGAAATGCCAGCGGGCCAGCCGTTCGTTCAGCAGCCGCCCGGTCCATTTCGGAAACCAATAATAAATTGCGCCGAACAGCGGAAACACGGCGCCGCCCACCAGCACATAGTGAAAATGGGCGACGACGAAGAAGGTGTCGTGCACCTGGCGGTCGATCGGCACCGAAGCGAGCATGATGCCGGTCAAGCCGCCGAGAACGAACAAGGCGATGAAGCCCAGCACCCACCAGAGGGGCGGCTTCAGGCTGACGCGGCCGGTCCAGAGCGTCACGAGCCAGCAAAAGATCTGAATCCCGCTCGGAATGGCGATGAGCATGCTCGCGCCGGTGAAGAAGCTCTTTCCGAGCTCCGGCACGGGCGTCGCAAACATGTGGTGCACCCACAGGCCAAAGCCGATGAAGGCGGTGGCGATCAAGGAGAGCACCATCGCGGTGTACCCGAAGACCGAGCGGCGCGCGAAAGTCGTGACGATCGTCGAAACGAATCCCGTCGCCGGAATGAAGATGATGTACACCTCGGGGTGGCCGAAAAACCAAAACAAATGCTGGTAGAGGAGGGCGTCGCCGCCTTCGGCCGGATTGAAGAACTGCGTGCTGACATTCGTCAGCCGGTCCATCGCGAGCATGCCGCTCGCGAGCATCACGGCCGGCATGGCGAAAATCACCATGAACGATTGCACCACTTCCGCCCAGACGAAGAGCGGCAGCCGATTGAGCGACATCCCCGGCGCGCGTTGTTTGAACACCGTCGTGATGATTTGGGTTGCGCCGATCAGCGCCGAAATCTCGGTCAAGGTGATCATCTGCGCCCAAATATCCACGCGCTTGCCGGGACTGAAATCGGGTCCGGCGAGCGGCACGTAGGCGAACCAACCGGCATCGGCGCCGATGTTGAGAAACAATCCGCCATACAGCATCAGGCCGCCCGCGAGATAGGCGTAGTACCCGTAGGCGTTCAGCCGCGGAAACGCGACGTTGCGCGTGCCGATCATCAGCGGCACGAAGTAAAGCGCGATGCCCTCCATCACGGGCACGGCGAACAGGAACATCATCGTGGTGCCATGCACCGTGAAAAACTGATTGTACCGGTCGGGGCCGAGGAAACCGTTTTCCGGGACTGCGAGTTGGATTCGCATCAACACCGCGAGCACGCCCGCCAGCAGAAAAAATACGAAGGCCGTGACGATGTAGCGAATCGCGATCCGCTTGTGGTCCGTGGTTGCGAGCCAGCCAATCAACCCCGGCACGCTGCGCCACGTGCGCTCGAGATCGAGCGCTTCGTGCGCCTCCGCCGTGGCGGCCGATGATGCAGGGGTGAGGCTCATTGAAGGGTTTCGAGGTAATCGAGCAACGCGTTGAGGTCGTCCGCGCTCAGCGAGTTTTGCGGCATCCGCACGCCCGGCTTCATCGACTGCGGATCGACGATCCAGCCGGCGAGATAGCCGCGCTGATTGGGAAACGAATTCGCCCCGATCGTCCGCTGGCTGGCGAGATGCGTGAGCGGCGGGCCGACATGGCTGTTCGCTGGCGTGCCTTGGATCGCGTGGCAGAGCACGCATGACGTGGTGAGAAACACGTCGCGGCCGCGTTTTTGTGTGTCGGTTTGCGGCTCCGGCGCCGGCTTGCGCTGCGTGTCCTGCCAGCGCGCGAAGTCCTCGGGCGATTCGACGATCGCGATCAAACCCATGTGCGCATGCTGGTAGCCGCAGAACTCCGCGCATTGGCCGTTGTACCGCCCGATGCGGTCCGGCTTCAGCCACAACGTCGTCGGATGCCCGGGCACGAGATCCTTTTTCCCCTGCAGATTTGGGATCCAAAAACTGTGGATCACGTCGGACGACTGCAGAATCAATTGCACCGGCCGGTTTACCGGGAGGTGCAGTTCGTTCGCCGTGGTGATGATATTCGACGGCGTGGGGTCGTCGTATTGGATGTGCCACCACCATTGGTGACCGGTGATCTTGATCGTCAGCGGCGACGGATCCGCTGGCGCGCGCATCGCCCGTCCGGTGGCGAAATCGACGATGAGCAGCGCGAACAACACGACCACGGTCAGCACGGTGGATCCGGTGACGATCGAAAAGGACGTACGCTCGCGCGGATCGGTGGACGAGACGACGAGAGGTTCGGCGGCCAATGCCGCGGGTGTTTGCCGCTGGGCGCGTCGGATCGCGCCGAGCAGAAACGCCATCACCAGCAGAAACACCGCGACGCAGACGCCGCAATAAATCCACCACAGCCCGCTGATGTGTCGCGCTTCTTCACTCGCCGGATTGAGCACGTCGCGATGACCGCTGCAGCCCGCGAGCAGCAGCGCTGCCGCGTACAAAGGCAGCGGCGGTCGTCCCGGCCGCCATGCCTTGCGATACCCGACAAACCTCCGAACACGTTGCCCGCTGTGGCGCACCGGGCGCAAAATCGCCGGAGGGCAGTGGAAGCCGTAAGGCTTTCGCACGGCCATCGAAACGCTGCCGCGCTCCGCGACACGGTGTGCAGGTAGCGCCGGCCTTTGACCGGCTGCGCTGGAGGCACATCGAACTTTGGGGGAGTAAAGCATGGCGCCGCGCTTAACCGCCAGGGTGGGGCGGCGCTTCGCCCGTGGGCTTGACCGGGTCGACGGAATTTCCCGGCGGGCTCGACTTCATGTGATCGTCGCGGTTCGGCGCGGCGTCGAGCGCGGTTTGACCGCTGAGGCTGCGGACGTACGAAACGATCTGCCACGCCTGGTTTTCGTTCAGCTTGCCGCGATACGCCGGCATGCCGTTGGGCCGTCCTTGCATGATCGTGAGAAAAATCTGGTCGGGCTCGCTGCCGTAGCGCCACTTTTCGTCGAGCAATGGCGGACCCATGTTGCCGCCGCCGTGAGCGTGGCAGCCGACGCAGTTGAACGCCTCGTAGAGCCGCTTGCCCTCGCTCTGCGCGAAGGCGTTGTCGTCGTAATGGCTCTTGAGCGGCGTCTTCGGACCGTGTGGTCCCGGCTGCAGTTCGGAAACGCGCACGCCCTCGGCGCGCGCGACCGCCGCGGTCGGTACGCGAAAAATCCGCTCTTCGCGTTTGCAGCCGAGGAAGGAGAACGCGGCCGCGACTTGGGTGACGAGCAGCAAGGCCACCGTGGCGCGCCGTTCGCGGCGACCGCCCGAACGGCGCGTTCCGGCGCGGCGGCGCGGTCGTGCCCCATCGCACGCCATTGCGTGAGCGCCGTGACGTGACGTGATACCCGAGGCGTTGCGGCCGAGCGGAAGTTTCATGGCGTGACAGTCGTTTTGGTTTCGGCGACGAGCGGGACGCCATAGTCGGCGAGGATAGCGTCGATTTCGGACTTCTTGCGGACGAGCACGGCGTTGATCTCGTCGCGGAGCGCGCGCTCGCTTTTGCGAACGCCCACGGAGATTTCGAAGGCGAACGGCTGCCCCGTGCTCACGTCGAGCGGCGGCAGCGGCACGACCGTGAGCGCGCCGGACTTTTGTCGGCTGAAATAGCCGGCGAGCGGACCCCAAACGACGGCGACGTCGATTTCGCCCTGCGCGACGGCGTCGATGATGCGCGCCGGTGGGTTCGGGGTGGCGTAGTCGCCGTACACGGTGTACCCACGAACATTCTCGATGATGCCGCGCCGCGAAAGCGCGTGGGCCGGCGGCGTGTTCGCGAAATCGTCACCGATCATTTGCACGCCGATGCGCAGCCGGCGGAGCGCCGGATCGTCAAGCGACCGAAGATCGAGCTGCCGATCCGCGCGGTACACGAGGGCGTAGGTCGAGCGGTAATAGGGAACGGTCGTCAGCGCTCGGTCGAAATGGCGCGGGACGCCGGGCACGAGATCGCAATTGCCCTCCTTGAGCGTGTTGCGGAACCAGCCACGACGTTGCGCCCACCACGTGTATTCCACTTGGGCGCCCAACTCATGCGCGATGAGTTCGACGATTTTGTTTTCGAAGCCCTCGCCGCACTCGTTGGAGAACGGCAGATTGTTCGGATCGGCCGTCACGCGAAGGACGCGCGGCGCCGGCGACGTCGGAACGCCGCGCACCATGGAGTCGGCGTCCGTCGCGAATGCAGGCGCCGTGACCGCCGTCGCGAAAATCAACACTCCGCGCCACACGGCGTTCAACCCTGTAGGGCGGGGTCTCCGAACCCTGCCGTCGCCGCAAATCCGAGCTTCGACACAAAATCCTTCTTTCGCAGCAGAAACGCATGACCGCAGGGTGGCGAGACCCCGCCCGACATTTTCACGGCAGCGCGAAAACATACAGGGTCCCTCCCTTGTTCGAGTGCTTGGGCAGATCGGACATGGCGTTCACGAAGCCCGTCGCCGACGTCGGATCGCGCGCATCGAGGCCGCCCGAGACAATTGCCCCGGACCAGCCGCCGACCCCTGACAAGATGGCGACGTACTGTTTACCGTCGGGACCGCGGTACGTGACCGGCTGACCGATGATGCCGGAGCCCGTCTGGAATTTCCACAGTTCCTCGCCGGTCTTGGCGTTCACGGCTTTGAACCAGCCTTCCATCGTGCCGTAGAAAACGACATCGCCGGCCGTTGCGAGCGCGCCGCTCCACACCGGAAATTCTTCCGGAATGGCCCACGCCTTTTTCGCCGCCACCGGATCCCACGCGAGAAACTCGCCGCGCTTCCCGCCGTCGTTCGCGTACATCTTCTCGTTCACCCCGACGTACGGCGTGCCGGCGATATAGTTCGCTTCCGTGCCCTCGTAATCCATCGCGAGGTTTTGATGGGGGATGTAGACGAGACCGGTGCGCGGCGAGAACGCCGACGGCTGCCAGTCTTTCGCGCCCGGCGAGGCTGGGGCGATGTCGCGCACGACTTTGCCGGTTTGCGGCCGCTTTTCCTCGTTTTCGATCAGGCGCCCCGTTTTTAGATCGACGCCTTTGCTCGAGGTGACACGGACGAAGGCCGTGGCGGAGAGGACTTCGCCGGAATTGCGGTCGAGGACATAGATATAGCCGTTGCGCTCCGCGTGAACGATCACCTTGCGCGGCTGACCGTTGACGGGCAGCTCGAGCAGGAGATTCTCATTCACGCCGTCGTGATCAAAGAGATCGTGCGGGCTCCATTGATAGAACCACTTCGCGGCGCCGGAGGTCGCGTCGCGTGCGAAGATCCCCGCGGTCCATTTGTTGTCGCCCGGTCGCTGCTCCGGATTCCAGACGCCGGGATTGCCGGTGCCATAAAAAATCGAATTCGTCTCGGGATCGTAGGAAATCCAGCCCCACACCGTGCCGCCGCCGAGCTTCCACTGGTCGGGCGGCCAGCTCGTCACTCCGAGATCTTTCCCGCGATCGCTCGCGTAGAACGGCTTGAAATCCGGACCGATCAGCACGTCGCTGTCCGGACCGGTGCTGTACGCCCGCCACAGCGTGTGGCCGTCTTGGAGCGAGAGCGCCGTCAGCCAGCCGCGGACGCCAAATTCTCCGCCGCTGTTGCCGACGTACACCGCGTCTTTCACGACGATCGGTGCCATCGTCATGGTCTCGCCGATGTTGATGTCTCCGACTTTCACCTTCCACAACTCGCGGCCGGTCTTCGCGTCGAGCGCGATGGTGTGCGCGTCGAGCGTATTGAAAACGAGCTTGTCGCCGGCCAGGAAGGCGCCGCGGTTGACGTTGTCGCAGCACGCGACGCCCTGCGCGGCGGGGGAAGGCTTCGGCTCGTATTTCCACTTCAACGCGCCTGCGTTGCCCACATCGAGCGCGTACACCGCATTGGGATAGGGGCCCACCACGTACATCGTCGCACCGCCGATGATCGGCGCGGCTTCTTGGCCGCGGTCGGTGCCCATGGCGAAAGCCCAGGCCACTTTGAGCTGCTTGACGTTGTCGGCGCGAATCTCGTCCAGTCCGCTGTAACGGGTATTGGCGAAGTTTTTTGCCGGCATGAGCCACTGCCCATCTTCGGTTTCATTCGCTTGGCGCGCTCCATTTGGCGCCTGGTCCGCGGCGAGCGCAGCGCCGGCAAACACGAAAAATGCGAAGCATAGCCGGCGAAGCGCCGGGCGAGGAACTGGAGCCATATCCCGGTAGACCGTGGGTACCTGCGCGGGTGGCCCCGCTTGAGAGATCGGAAAATTGTTCCGGGATCGTTTCCGGCAGTTTCCCGACATATCGTGATACGATATAAAAATTCGCTTCATCCGTATAAACCCCGGCCCGAGATGGGGTCGGTGCCCCCATAGGCGTTTTGCCTGCGCGTACGGTACGCTGGTGCATGCGCTTACCCGAAAGCTTCAACGGCTGGCTGCGCCGTCAGCGGCGGCCACCTGAGCCAACGCGCCGCGGCCTCGATCTCCGAGCCGTGGTCCCCGAGCGGCCCCGCTCGCCGACGCCGCGGCCGGAGGCCGGCGGCGCGCCTCGGATTTGGCGCGGACATTGTTATCCGTTGGGCGCGACCTGGACCGGCAAGGGGGTAAATTTCGCGCTGTTTTCGGAGAATGCGACCGGCGTCGATCTCTGCCTCTTCGATGCCTTGGACGCTCCGGAAGTCGCGCGGATTCCGCTGCGTGAACGCGACGACCACGTCTGGCACGGTTTTCTGCCCGATCTCAAACCGGGCCAGCTTTACGGCTACCGGGTGCACGGGCCTTACGAGCCGGCGCGCGGCCATCGTTTCAACCCCAACAAGGTTCTGATCGATCCTTACGCCAAAGCGATCGCGGGAGATGTGCGGTGGTGCGACGAAATGTTCAGTTACACGATCGGGCACGGCGACGCCGACTTGTCGTTCGATGCGCGCGACAACGCCGCATTTACGCCGAAGGCCGTCGTCATCGATCCGAGCTTCAGCTGGGGCAACGACGAGCGCCCGAATCGGCCGCTGCACGAGACCGTCATCTACGAAGCGCACGTGAAAGGCTTTTCGAAGCTCTGGGACGCGATCCCGGAACCGCTCCGCGGAACCTACGCCGGCCTGGCGTCGGCCGAAGCCATCAAATATTTCAAAGACCTCGGCGTCACGGCGATCGAGTTGATGCCCGTCCATCAGCACGTCGATTCGAAGCATCTGCTCGACAAGGGGCTCACCGATTACTGGGGCTACAATACGATTGGATTCTTCGCCCCGCAGGCGTCGTACGCGCAGGCCGGGCATTACGGCGATCAGGTCAACGAATTCAAAGCGATGGTGCGGGCGCTGCACGCCGCCGGTCTCGAGGTGATTTTGGACGTCGTCTATAATCACACCGCCGAAGGCAATCATCTCGGCCCGATGCTCAGCTTCCGTGGCATCGACAACGCGAGCTACTACCGTCTCGTGCCCAACGATCCGCGCTACTACATGGACTACACGGGCACGGGCAACACGCTGAACGTGCCAAATCCGCGTGTGCTGCAGCTGATCATGGATTCGCTGCGCTATTGGGTGACGGAGATGCACGTCGACGGCTTTCGTTTCGACCTGGCGCCCTCGCTCGCGCGCGAGCTGCACGAGGTGAGCCGTCTCTCCGCCTTCTTCGACGTGATCCACCAGGATCCGGTCGTGTCGCAGGTGAAGTTGATCGCCGAGCCGTGGGACGTCGGCGAGGGCGGCTACCAAGTTGGCAATTTTCCGATGCTCTGGGCGGAATGGAACGGACGCTACCGCGACACCGTGCGCGGCTATTGGAAGGGCGATGCCGGGCAGATGCGCGACCTCGCATACCGGCTCTGCGGCAGCTCGGACTTGTACCAGAGCAGCGGCAAGACGCCGACCGCCAGCATCAATTTCGTGACTTCGCACGACGGTTTTTCGCTGCGCGATCTCGTTTCCTTCAATGACAAGCACAACGAGGCGAACGGCGAAAACAATCAGGACGGCGACAACAACAATCATTCCTGGAACTGCGGCTACGAAGGCATCGAAGCGCCGCGCGAGGTCCAAAAGTTGCGCCGACGCATGATGCGCAATTTTCTCGCCACGCTGTTCTTGTCGCAGGGCGTGCCGATGCTGCGCGCCGGCGACGAATACGGCGCGACGCAGCGCGGCAACAACAACGCGTACTGCCAGGACAATGACATCAGCTGGCTCGCATGGCATCGCGACAACGATGCCGAGCGCCAGACGGCGTTCACCCGGCGCCTCATTCATTTCCGCAGCGAACATCCGATTTTTCACCGTTCCCGTTTTTTTCAAGGCCGCGACCTGCGCGGCACCGGCATCAAGGACCTCACGTGGATCAATGCCGACGGCACGGAGATGACCGACCAGGCATGGGCCACGGATTTCGCGAAAGTCGTCGGCCTGATGTTGAGCGGGGATGCGCTCGAGCAGACGACCTTCGATGGGCAGCCGATTCTCGACGACACGTTCCTGATGTTTTTCAACGCGCATCACGAGGACGTCGATATTGTGGCGCCGGGCGGCACGAAAATCCGCTGGCGGCTCATCATCGATACCGCCGAGGAGGAAAGCTTCCTCGAGCACGGCGTGCGCCGGGTCGGAGGCATGAAGCATCGCCTCCGGGCGCGGTCCTTCGTCTTGTTCCAGATGGAAGTGGGCACGCACATCGAAGCGCGTGACGCAACCCGCGCCGCCCGGGTGATCTGATGCTCGACGATGTAGCTGGGGTCCTAAACGCGGCTCGGGCGCGAGAATGACCCATCCGCCGGCCTTTCGGGAGGGCCCAGCTACTTGGCGAGCGGAAGAGAACGAAAGCGAGAAAGACGGCTGCGGCTCCTGACCGCCGTCTGGCGAACCGGTCGGCCGATTGGGTGTCATTTGCCATCCCTGCCCACCGGGCGCTTCCACGTTCGTCCTTTTCGGTTCCCAACGATTTTATGGCCAGCACTGAAGTCCTGTCGCATTTGAAGCCCATAACCGACGGTTACGGCGACGCGTTTTCTCCCGTCGGCGCGCACGTCACGGAAGTCGGCGTGGTCTATCGCGTTTGGGCGCCGGACCACGCGACGGTCGGCGTTTCCGTGGGCGGCGGCAACGAGCCGCGGCGGCGCATTCGACTCGAGCACGAAGGCGACGGATACTTTTCGGGGCTCGATCCCGAAGGCGGCATCGGCGACTTGTACCGTTTCGAAGTGGCCAACCAGCGCGTGCCGGACCCGGCCTCCCGGTTTCAACCGCTAGGCGTCGAGGGCCCTTCTCAGGTGATCGATCCCCGCACCTACCAATGGGTGAGCCGGAAATGGCGCCCGCCGCCGTATCGCGGCCGGATCATTTACGAGCTGCACGTCGGCGCGTTCACGCCGGAGGGCACCTTTCGCGCCGCGATCGAGCGGCTGGATGAACTGGTCGATTTGGGCGTGAACACGATCGAACTCATGCCCGTGGCCGATTTCGCCGGCGAGCGGAACTGGGGCTACGATGGCGTGATGCTCTTTGCGCCGGCACGTTGCTATGGCACGCCGGATCATTTGCGTGCGCTCATCGACGCCGCGCATGCGCGCGGCCTCGCGGTCATTGCCGACGTCGTTTACAACCACCTGGGCCCCGTGGGAAATGTCCTGCCGCGGTATTCGCGTCATTATCTCCATCCGACGCGGCACAATAGCTGGGGCCAGGCGCTGAACTTCGACGGGCCCAATGCCGGTCCCGTGCGGGCGTTTTTCCTCCAGAACGCCTGCATGTGGTTCGACGAGTACCATGTCGACGGTCTCCGGCTCGATGCCCTGCATGCCATCGAAGATAGCTCGCGGCCTCACCTCGTGGCGCAAATTGCCGCGGCCGCTCATATGCGCGGCGGTTTTGTCATCGGCGAAGACGAACGGAACGATGCCAGCGCCATGGCGCCGCAGCGCGACGACGGTTGGGAGCTCGATGGCGTATGGTCGGACGACTTACATCACACGATTCGCGTGGCGCTGACGCGGCAGCGCGAGGCGCACTTCGGCAGCTACGAAGGAACGTCCGCCGAGTGGCTGGCAACGTTGCGTGAGGGCTGGTTTTTCCGCGGACAATTGTTCCCGCAATGGAACCGTCCGCGCGGCACGCCGGGCATGCATCTGCCGCCGGAACGTTTCGTGTTCTGCATTTCGAATCACGACCAAGTCGGCAACCGGCCGCTCGGCGACCGGCTCCACGATGTGATCTCGCCCGAGGCGTACCGCGCGGTGTCGATGCTGCTCTGCTTGACGCCATACACGCCGCTGCTGTTCATGGGCCAGGAGTGGGCCGCGAGCAGTCCGTTTCCCTATTTCACCGATCACCCGGGCGAAATCGGGGAGAAGATCCGGTTTGGGCGGTTGAAGGAATACAGCGAGAAGAACGCCGTCTATGGCGACGACGTGATTGCGCGCATGCCGGATCCGCAGGACGAAACGACTTTCACCTCGGCGAAGCTCAAATGGGCGGAGCGCGAAGGCGTACCGCATGCCGGAGTGCTGGCGCTCTATCGCGCCTGCCTCAGGCTGCGGACGAACGAGCCGATCTTTCAATCGGCGCCGCGTGACCGATGGTCGGTCGTGGAGGCGGGAAAGGGTGTGATTGCGCTGCGGTGGCGCGATGAACGCGACTGGCTGCTGCTCTTTTCGCTCGCGTCGCCCGACGCTCAACTGGTCGAACTCGACACGATCCGTCCGCGCACCGGGAAGCATTGGCAACTCGTGTTGGCGAGCAACGAGGAGCGCTTCGGCGGCCCCGGCGTCCGCGAAGCCACTGGCGGCGAAAGCGGCATCCCGCTGCTCGTGAGTCCGGGAGCGATGCTCCTGCGCGAAAGCTGAAGGACAGCACGGCGCCAGCCGCCGCGACCAAAGTCCAGGGACCGGTCCTCGATCCGAGATAGCGCAGCGCGTCGGCGCGCCTGAGGTAGGGCGAACCCTCCGGGTGAGCCGCGGCTCGGCGAGGACCCCACGCCCCACCGGCGTCAGCGCCGCACCCCAAGCGAGCGGAAAGCCAGCTCCGGGGCTCGTAAAACCCCCCACCG
>CBINOT010000149.1:0-15269 GCA_966252355.1 uncultured Opitutus sp.
GCGGTTGCGGAAGCGCCCGCACGGCCTGCACAATTTCGAAGCCGTCCGGCTCCGGCATGTACAAATCGGTCAAAACGAGATCGACGGTTTCTTTGCGCAGATGCTCGACCGCGACTCCGCCGGACGCCGTCGCGGTGACTTCGTGGCCACCTTGCACCAGCATCCGTTTGATATGCATCAGCAGCGTCTTGGAATCGTCGACAAGGAGTATTTTAGCCATGGATTGAGCAGCGTTGACCAGGGACAACAGGCGAGGCGCAACGCTTATACCACGCCGCGAGAGCGTTGAATGTCCGGGACGGCCCGCGGTTCGTCGTACGGGATTGCGCAACAAATCGCTGGCCCGTCAAAAGCGCATGAAGATCAAATAGCGTCGGTGGAATAAACCGGCTACCGAGGGCTCGTACGTTCATGCGGGGTGCACTCGTTTATCTTTTCTTGTCGGCATCGGCGCTCGCCACGCCGCACGAGTTCGTCAGCGGTCCCACGCGGACCCATCTGCTCGAGTTGTTCACCTCGGAAGGCTGCAGCAGCTGCCCGCCAGCGGAGGCATGGCTCGCGACCCTGCGTCCACAGCCTGGGCTCTGGCGCCAGTTCGTGCCGATTGCGTGGCATGTCGACTACTGGGATCGGCTTGGCTGGAAAGATCGGTTCGCATCGAAATCGAACACGGCCCGCCAATACGCCTACGCCGAGGCGTGGCACAGCGCATCGGTCTACACCCCGTGCTTCGCCTTGAATGGCCAGGAGTGGCGCGATCGCTCGTGGCCGAGCGCGAGTCGCGAGTCCGTCGGCGAACTTCGTGCCATCTTCGATGCGGGCAAAGTCACCGTGCGTTTCGCGCCCACGCCGGGGAAAGACAACCGTCCACGCACTTATGAAGCGCACGCGACGCTGTTGGCGATGGGCGTGACATCGAGAGTGACCGCCGGAGAAAACAGCGGCCGCAACCTGCAGCACCATTTCGTTGCCGCGCTTCCGGCGCAAAACGCGCCGCTCAAAAACGGCGAAGCGCAGTTCGAACTGCCGCCCGTTAATGACCCCGGCCCCACCGCCCTCGCTCTGGCAGTCTGGATCACCGCCCCGGCCGAGCCAACGCCGATCCAAGCCACCGGCGGACCTCTCGGCCCCCCTTGACTATCCATTCCCTACCCGGCGGGAATCCGCCAGCGGCCGATCGTTCCTTTTTCCGATAGGACGGCGACGACGTCGCCCGCGTCGGTCGGCATCAATGCGCGACCTGGACCTTTGGAAAAGGCAAACCAGGCGAGTCGCACCACCGCATTACCGGAGATCCGTGCGATCAGTCCTTCTTCCGATCCCACTAACACAATTCGATGGTCGCCCGTTACCGTCACCCGCGGGAAAAGGAGATGGTCGTCGATCGTCACCGTCGACATGCCGTCAAGTGCGACAAAGGCGGCGCCGCGTTCGAATGTCACAATCCAGCCTTGAGTCATCCCCGGTGCCTGCAGCGCAATCACCGCGGTAATCCTCGCGTCCAAATTGCATACGCGCCGCCTTCCAGCCACTTGTACGAATAAACTCTGTCCGTAAGCGAAAGCGGCTGCGCCGACGCCGGTTTGCGCGGCGAGCGACAACGTCGTCCCGCCGCCGGTCGCCTTTGCCGTCATCAGTTCGTCGGTCACGTCATACGACCAAACCGACCGTCCGTTTTCAAATGCGTCCAAAACGATGCGGTCGCCCACCACGCGTACGCTCCAGACCGTAAACCGCGATACCGCTACCTGCACCGTCTCCTCCGGCAAATAGTCCGGCGTCCCGACCTGTCGACGGATCCCGGTGGATGCATTCAGGAGAAGCGGTTTTTGCGGGAATCGCGCGGCCATCGGTCGCGCCACGATCACGCCTTCGGCATGAGCCGCACACACGATCGATGACCCCCGATCCGGCGCGGGATCGGGCCATTGCGCGGTCTCCTCCGTCCCTGCCCAAGTCCCCGACACGAGCGTGACGGTCCGGTCAGGCATCGCGGCCACCGCACAATACCCCGACGCATCGCCCGTTCCCTGCAGCCACTGTCCCTGCTCGCCAAGTTGGATCGTACCGACCTTGTGGACCGTGATGCGTCGCACCAACGAGGACTGCGGCGCCGGCGATGCGAGCGGCCGCGGCTGACGCCGGCCATCGCGAAAGCGCTGGATATCACGCACGAGAAGCTTGTCGCCTGGCGCAATGCGAGCGAGGGCGCGGCACAGCGCGATTTCATCCGCCCCCTCGACCGCGCGGTCACCGAGTCCTCGCGCGACCTTAATCCACACGCCTTGCTTGGCCGCGGTCCGGATCCGCGCATCGGTCGAGGTCTCGCTGAATTTCGCGAGCAAATTAGCGGTCTGCGCCAATAGCGCGCCCGCTAAACGTTGGTCGGCGAGTTCGGCGATTTCACGCCGTAATTGATCATCTCGACGATGCCGCGCCAGGACGGCAAATCGCTCTTCGAGCGCCACGAAGGCTTGTTTCCCGGCGGGCCATGCTTCTGCCAAGATTTCCAACGCTTCATCCACTTCGCTCAGCCGTCGCTCCAGGAGCTGGGCTGCGACCACCGCGTCCCCGGCGTCGAGCTTTACGCGCACTTCCTTGCGCACGGCGGCAGCGGCGGCAGCCGAGTCGCCGAGACGTGCGTACAAGTCCGCGGCATCGAGCCAGCGGTGATGCTGCTCGTAGAGTTCGATCGCCTCGATCAAGAGTCCGGCTTCGGCCAGACATCCCGCGGCGGCGATTGGATTGCGCAGCCGTTCGCGATAAAGGACGGCTGCTTCTTGAAAGTGATGTCCTTGTCGCAACGCGTCCGCCGCGGCCGAAAGATCGCCCAGCAATTCCGCGTAAATGCAGGCCGCGCGACGATGCCGCCCAAGTTTCAGCTCGCGCATGGCCATTGCGCGATACCGTTGCGCGAGCGAACTGCGGATCTCGTCCGGAATATTCCACGCATCTGCCGCGCGGCCTCCGCCGAGCCGGGATAACGCGAAGTCCAGCGGACGCTGACCAAGCCGTGAGCCCGGCGGCGCGACCCCACGATTCGCCAACGCCGCCAGAGGAATCGCATGACGCAGGCCTTCCTCGGGATTTTTCTGGAGCATTTCCAAGAGGCGATGCAGCTCGCGCCGGCGCGCCTGGTCGAGATCCCCGGACATTTGGCGGCGCGCCCACTCCTCGAGTGCATTCACAAACGTCCGGGGCGCGGTCGGCGACCGCGGCACGAGTGCAGTAAGACCGAGCAACGCGCTGACGATCATTTCTTGCGCGCCGTGCATCAACCGGACCGGAAGCGAATCGGAGGCTTCGCCCGGTAATGGTGGCAGCTCCTCGGCCGGCAAACTGCCGATGTCTTCGCTTTCCGGACCAAAGATCTCCGCGAGCGAGATAATTTGCGTCAGTTGGATCCCGCGCAATGGCGGCGGCGGAACATGGCCGTGGCGCGCCAACGTCCAATTTTCTGGGACGAGGGGCGGCGCATACAGCAGCTCCCAAGCATGCCGACCATCGTGTTCATCGCAGCCGGTCACACCGAATGCAGGATGAACGACCACCACCGAAAACCGGCCGACCACCGCCAGTTCTTCCGGATCAACCGGCGGCCAAAATTCGGCCTCCAGCGGCACGTATACATTCTTGCTCGCGGCGCGATACGGCAGCGCCCGGCCAGCGCGCGGAATCCGCGTCCCCTCGGGCGGGATCGCCAGAATTCCGCCGACGCGATCGTCGCGTATGCCGACGGGACATAGATAAAATCGAACGCGATCGAACGAGGCGTCCCAAGTGGCAATTTCGTCGAGCCATTCCACGACGTTGTCGCCTGGAAAAAACCAGGCGACCGCTTGACCGAGCGGACGCTCGGAGCGGCGCAATGTCAGCGTCGTCAGCATAAGGTTGCCATGAACCGCCGGAAATTTTCCGCGACGCGAAGATGATCGGTGCGCGCGTCCGGACCGGTAAAAAACGCCACCCCGGAAATGGCGCCATCGCTACACCAAATCGCCAGCGGCGATTGATAACACAACGCGATCGAGAGTTCGGACACCGCCGGGTCATGACTGCGCAGGTGCAGCCAACCGCGTGAATCGAGCCACGCGCGACCGCGACCAGGCCATTCGACGCGTCGCAGCCCGCAACCAAGATGCGCCGGAGCCGACACGGGCTCGAACTTCCGGCCGGCATTTTGCTGCACTGCCGCTTCCGCGAGTTGAAACGCTTGGCCGCCATCGGTGGGAATGATCTCCAACCAATGTCCTTTCGTCGTTCGCAAGCGCAGCGGTTCCGAGGCGCTTCCGGCAATCTCGACGAATCGAGTCTGGAGCGTGCGCGAGGGATAGGCCAAACGCGTTTGATTGCAGCCATGCGCCGCCATCGGACCTTCAACGCGGCGAGACGCCATTGCGACGGTGTACCAGCGGCTGTTTCTCATGTCGCTCAAGGCAACCTGTTCGCCATCGGCGAACACTTGCACGGACTGCACCGGAATCTTCGCGTCCACCCACAGCTGTCCCGTGGGTCCATAAATCTTCCCGTCTCGGCCGACGAGCCACGCGCCGACGCCTTCCCGGTCGAAGGCGGTGACGAGATCGGCGAACTTCAGTTTCGCGCCGGAAATTATCGGTTCCCAGCGGATTCCGGAGCCTTCCCACGACACGAACTGAACCTCGTTCGCATCGGTATAGTAACGACCAGCAAGATGTCTCATTTCGCGCGGAATCGCGGCCTCGCCCCGAATCTCACCGCTGACCGCGTCCACGCACACGACGCGCGTATGCAGTGCGACCAATATGACTCCACCGATAAACCATGCGGCCGGCGGCACGTGCGGTCCGGCGAATTGCGCCCGCTTTACCGTGGATCCGTCGGCCGCCACTACCACCACACTTACGCGTCCATCTCCGCCCCGCCCTTTGACGAGAAATACGCGCCCATCGTGGTTGCGCTTCAGCCACACCGTCTTTCCCGCCGGCAAATCGGTCGCCAGTTGTCGCGCCCCGAGGCCGTTCTTTTCCCACGCAAACAGGCGGTGGTCTTTCGTGATGCATACCCCGCCCTCCTTGACGGCGATCGCGTGATCGATCTTTCCGGTCACCGGCATTCGCAATGGAAACGGCTGCTGCCTAAAGATCGCGGGCAGGTCGTCGGACGATGTGGTCACGAGCGACTCTGGCCGGCGAAATCCGCCGCCCATCAAGTCGGCGGGATCGACGCGAACCTCCGCGATGGGGCGCTGCGCCCCCCAAGGCAATCGATGCAGCTCGACTGATCCATCGCGATCGACGAGCAGCAGAAAACCGCGCTCGAAATTTGCCTGCGCGAGGCGAGCGTGAAAGTCGGCGTCGTCCACGATCTCGCGATGAGTGATGATCGCGACATCCGCGGAGCCCTGCTCTTCCACATCGGAAATGAAACGAGGCAGCGCCGCGACCGGATTCAGTTCGGTCTCGAGCGCTTCGAGATGCGTCTCCAACGCTTGCTTATCGAGCAGATCGAGCGGCGCGAGCGAACGGCCTTTGGCCCGCCACGCCAAAATGGCGCCGCTGCCTTGGTGATGGGCCACAAGCGACAATGCGGCTGCGATACCCATGACGCGCGGCACGCCCCACATGCGAATGCCGGCATCGAGCAAAATGGCCAGCGCTCGTTCCGGTCGATGCGCCGGCGGTTCGCGGCGCAGATACAGGGCCTCGTTCAGGGCGATGCGTGTCGCCAAGGTGAGATCGTCGTGCGCAAGTTCGCTGAGCAACAAGCGGTCGAGCGCGCCTCGATTGCCGATATCGGACGCCCCGCCGCCCGCCGTTTCGTCGGGCTCGGTCAGCACGCGGGGAAGCCGGATCGCCGCCGTGAGATCGCGCACGAGGCGCGCGAGCCGTGCGGTTGCTTCGTCCTGTTGCAGCGCATCAAGCAGGCGTCGAACGCGAATCTCTTTCGGCACCGCAATGGCCGGCGCGGCGGCCGGCAAGGCGTCGATCCCGGTGCGAAGTCGCCGCAAAAGAGACTCGGGCGTAAACCGTTCGACGGCGGTCGCGAGCTCGCTCGCCGCGCTCGTCGCGTCGAAGGCCACGGCGTCAGCTCGCGGGGTGTTCAACACGGCTTCGTCCCAAACATACGGCGCCCCCTCGACAATCCGTGCGGATTCCTCCGGCGAACGCCGCACTGCGCGCTCGAAAATCGCTTCGGCAACCACGGCCTTTCCTGCCGGTTTAGCGACTAGCTCCGCGGGCAAGGCCGACAACGGGGCCAGTTTGGCCAGCACCTGACGCTGTTGCCGCGATCGGAACGCGAGGAGCAATTGATTCCGGTTTTCGTCCGACACCGAAATGCTTTCTTCCAGCAGATTGGTCTTACCTCGCGCCGCAGCCAATAAGAGCACCAGCGAGGGAAACGAGGGGAGGCCCGTTGGCGCCAAGCGTTCGAGGACCAATTCCAGTTCCGAGCGGAAGGCCAGCGTCGTGCCGTCGGACCAAACGAGGACATTGGCGCCTTCATCCCACCGCCAACGCGCCTTGGGCGGTAGGCGTAAATACTCGATGGCGGCCGGCTGGCTCATGATCCGCCCAAGGCTAGCCGAGTTAACCGTCCCGCACTCCGACTCACGCTCACAAAGCACTCGGCACTCAGAACTCGCGGTCCCTTTTCGTCCCATACGACGAACGCATCCGCGGGAGCGTTGAGGACCTGACGCACCACCAATGCCGTAACGGCCGGGTGGACCGCAAAACCCGCCGGGACGATCACGCCGTCGGTTTCGACGCAGGGGCGTCCATTGAGCGGCGGCAACGGCGTGCCAAGCACAAGCGCCTCGCCCGCGGCATTCGCGGCAAAACGCAAGCGTTCGATGCGGAGCGCCGTCGCTCGATCGACCCAATCGAGGAACGACGACAGCGAAACGAGCAGCGCGTTTGCGTCCGAGATAGCATGCGCGGGAACCAGCTGCATCAAGGCAGGCGCCGGTAACGCCGCCGGCACATTGGCGACCGGAAATGCAACGCGCGCCCATTCGCGAATATCGGTCCACTCGAGCGACGGCATCCGCCGGACTGGCAAGACCGCGCCTTCGGGCTTGAGGAAATCATCGTCCGTCCAGTCGTAGCGCGCCGTCGCCGGCAGCCCCCGAGTCGCGGCAAAAACGCTCTCGTCGGGCGAACGGCTGCGCAGCCACAAGCTGTCGCCGTCGAGTGCGATTTGAACGCCACGTAGCAGCCGCAGACCGATTACGGTCGTCGCATGGGCGAGCGGCACCGTCAAGGCCCACGCCCGCGCGGGCGCCCTCGATTTAGCGACCGACGTCATTCCACAACTCGCGAGCGGTCTGCTCGAGTCGCTCCCGTTGCACTGTTTCCTTCACCCATGGGATTCTGCTCTGCAACAGAGCCAGTCGGTCGCGAACCTGCGCGCGCACCGCGGCGTCATCCGCGTCGGCGAGTTCTCCTTTCAAAGCCACCAGGTCACGGGCCAATGACTCCGCGTCCGGCTCGTCGCCGGCGCGCGCTCGCGGATGGTCGTCCGCCGCCGCGGGAGCGGTAGCGAGAAAACTCTGCACGATGCCGCGCAGCGGCTCCTGCTGCTCCTCGGTGTCCCAGATGTGTCGCAGCACCCACAAATCCGACGTGTGCACTTCCAGCCGGCCGCACAGCAACGCACTTGCGGCGACGACCCGTTGCAGTTTTACCGCGCGGCGATCGCTGACCGCCATCCCCGCCGTCCGAATACGATTGATCAAATCGACGAGTTGGCCCCGCGTTTCGCCAAATTGCACCGCAGCGTGGGCGCGCTGCAGCGCGCGAATATCCTCGAAACTTAACGCGGATTCGACCGGCGCGCGTTGCTGGAGCACCCAGCCGCTGGTCAAAACCTCGCCGAGCCGCTCGCCAGGCACGTTGTCGGATCGAACCCGCAGCAGAAACCGATCGAAGAGCGCCCGCAATGCATCGTCTTCCGGCAGATGATTGCTCGCACCGACGAACGAGACGACGGGCAATTGCCGCGTTTCGCGCCCGCGCCGAAATATGCGTTCGTTGAGCGCCATGAGGAGGCTGTTGAGAATGGCGCTGTTCGCGTTGAGCAGTTCGTCGAGAAACACGAGCGATGCCTCAGGCAGCATGCCCTCGGTATTCGTCACGAGATCGCCTTCGCGCAGCCGGCGAATATCGAACGGGCCGAAGAGCTCGCTCGGCTCCGTGAAACGCGTCAGCAAATAGTCGAACGACTGGCCATGCAGCCGGCGGCACAGCTCGTGGACCAGCGCGCTTTTCGCAGTGCCCGGGGGGCCGTGCAGAAAGATATTTTCGCCGGCGACCAGCGCGATGCCGAGCAAGTCGAGCACCTCGTCTTTCGCCACAAAGGAAGTCTTGAGCGGAGCGATGACTTCGTCGCGCAGCCGGCGGCCGATCTCGAGCAGCGCATTGATATCTGAAGCGGAGGAACTCATGCGGAAGTATTGGAGACAGCGTCTCGGCCAAGCGCCGAGGAAATGGCCGGCGCCAGATCGGGAAATGCGCCGAGATCCGCCTTGATTTGGGCGGCGACGCGCGGGTCTGCCCATCGGTCGCCGGCGTGCCCGGCGATCACCCGATCCACGTAAAGCCGCCACAACGCAGCGCTGCCGGCAACGACATCACAGTCCGGCGGACGCTGGAGGGGAATACGAACCGACGACAAGGGCCATTCCGACGCCCATTGCTCGAGCGCGGCGACGAAAGGATCGTCGGGCGCCGCTTCGCGGGCACGGCGAAATAGATCGGGCACGAGACGAAAGAAAAGATCGGCCGCATAGATGATCGAAGGCGTCATTACCTCGCCAAACCGAGCACCAACGACCGCCGTGATCGCCTCCTGTGCGGTATCGCGCGACAGAAGAAGTTGAGCGAACCGATAGAATTGGATGAGTGCCCATTCGGCCGCCGTCGCATCGAAAGCCGGCACGTCGCCCGCGAGGTCCAATCGGTGCATTGCTTCCCGTTCCGCGATGATTTCGCGCCCGGCGGCGTCGAGAATGGGAGCGGCCCCTACGTCGAACGGCGCAACAGTCGCGGATCCCTCATCCAAGAGTTCCTCGACGAAAGCGCGCGAAAGAGTGATGGGAGGCGCTAACACGGCAAAACAGGGATCCACGTTGTCCGGCCCGACGGTACGCCGCAAGGACGGCAACAGGAACAAACGAACGAATTCATTTCTTCCCATTGAACGAGGAACGCCGTACGCAGCTCAACTCAATTGGCTGCCGACAATGCCCCCGCGCAGATGGCGAAGTCCGGGCAGACTGCCTCCTCGCGCCGGCTCCCGGGCAATTCGCGAGTTCCCTATGGGATCACGTTCACTAGCACCCGCCGGTATCGAGTGAGTCGCGGGCTGCCGTGGTCGGTCACGGCAAGAATGAGGTGCATCGTGCCCGTGCCAGGCGGCATCACGCGGCTCGTCGGGACCGTGAACCATGCGCGTGGCTGGTCGAAGCCATTGATCTCGAGCGGCTGGCCGGAGCGCGCGCTCGACGCCGCGAAGTTTCCGGCTTCCACGTAGAAGAACCATTGGTACGACAGCGCGTCGCCGTCGGGATCCGTTGTCCCCTCGGCACTGAGATTCACGCGCTCCCCGCGTTTCGCCGTGAGTTCGGCGGGGTGCCCCAGCTTCGGCACGGGCGGGTGATTGGCGTCCGCCCGCGGCTTCACCGTCCAATCCATCCGCGCCGCGAAATCGTTCTGAAACGCCTCCCGCCATCGCCAGAGGGTCGCGTGATTCGTGTCGTGCCAACGGCCGTCAATGCCCAACACCTCATCGCTGGCATCGCTCCAAATCGGCCGCGTTTCGGGCGCGATATGCCAGCGTTGCGGTCGCGGAACGTAGAGTTCGTAGCGGCCGCCCCACCCACCCCAGTCCGGATGCTCCGGCGCGTTCAGGCCGTTGTCGATCAGCCCGAGGAAACTCGGCGTGTCGCCTTCCATGAGATATTCCCAGCGCGGATACTCGGCGCCCAGCGGCCCTTTCTGCCGGATGTTCCGGTCGAGCCACTCGTTCGTCACAACCGAGAAGTCCGCGCCATCGCACCGGGCGTGGAAATAATCGCCGCTGATTCCGCTCCACGTGGCCTTGTGATAGGCGCCGCCGGCGTTCGAGCCCGGGCTCACGATGTAGAAGAGCCCGGGAAACTCCTTCCGCAACCAAGGCCCGGAATCGTCTTGGTCGGAAATCGTGTACACTCTCAGCTTTGCCACCGCAGCCGCCAAGGCCTCCGGCGACCGCGTCGCGCGAATCTTCCACAACGCCTGCGCAAGCACACTTGGCCCGCCCCACACCGGCACCCACAGCGGACGCGGATCGTCGCGGTCGAGCGCGCGAATGAGCAGCTCCGACCCGGGCGAGTCCTTCCCTTCTCCGACGCCCGCCATGCCGTAAACCGGCAAGCCTTCGCTCACGCGCGCGAGCAGATAGTCAGCCGGCGGGAACCCTGGCTCGTGCAGTTCAAGATTGTCGCGCACTTTGCCGTACGCTTCGACGATCCGGCGGATCCGCTGGGGTGCGACGCGATTGCGCTGGTGCGTCGAGGTGGTGGCGACGAGACCCTCGACTTCGAAACGATTCGCATACACGAGAAACCGAACCATCGACATCGCGTCGTCGGGTTCGTTTTCAATGTCGGTCAGGACTAGGACACGCGGATTCTCTATCGGGGAACCGCCAAGAGCGGGGTGAAGTAAGCAACAGGCGAGGAAGACAAACAGGCTTTTCATTGCGCGCAGAGGTTGAGTGAAACGGGGGGAACCACGAAGCGTGCTTATTTCGCCAGGGTCGAGCAGCGCATCATTCGTGCCGCGAAGTCGCGCAGGAACTCCGCTCGCCACGGATGGGCCGTTTTCGGGGCCCAAACGCTAAGGAGCTTTGCTCGACGCAGGTGTTTGGCAGCGAAGAAGTCGTTGCGCAAAATCTCCCAGAAAATCTTCGCGCCAACGGCTGATAGTTTTTGCCCCCTGTTGATCGCCTTCGGCCAAGGCCGGGTCTGGGTTATCGGTCCACCAATTAGGATAGTGGGACGAAGGCTGGTTCGCTTTTTCGGGTGTCGGGTTGATCGAGGTGAAGCCACCGGTCAGTCCGTCGAGAGCCGCGAAGGAGCTTCTTGTTTTATAGCTCCAGGTTTTCGCCAGCTTCGGGCAGTAAACGAAATGAGCGGCTCCGGTGTCGTCGACGAACGCAGGAAACTCTTGGTTATCGACGAGCAGGGTGCATTTTGTCTCCGGGGGTACCGGCGCAGGAGCGCGGTAGATGATATCGACGATCGAATAGGTTTCGACCACGTCCGTCGGGACGGGCGGTTTTGTTTGTGCGTTGTCGAAAACCCTTCTGGGGCGATCCCAGGCGCGCACAAACGATCCGCCCCAAGACTGAGTTTTCACCGGATCGTCCGGTGTGCCGTTGAGCAAATACGCGAGTGAGGGCGTATCGCCCATTTTGACCGTGTCGCGGATTTTTCCGCCCCAATTAAAACCCGCAAAGAAATTTCCCAGGGCGCCGCGGCCGGCAACGTGTCGAGCGACAAAGCCTGTGTTGCTCCATTCGCCTTTCTGGTTTCCGCCCACGAACCAACCAAAGTAGGTCGAGTTCGCTTCAATCATCCACAGATCAGGATGCTCGCGCGCGATATAGTCATAAGCTGTCGGATTCCATTTTTTATTCGGCCCACCGATATAATAAACCCGCAGTTTTGGCGTAATACTCGGGTCGTCATGCAACGCTTGCGCCAAATCGTCCAAACCACCCCACATGAGCACCCAAAGCGGGCGAGGATCGTCGCGCTTGGCGCAGCGGACGATCCACTTCGATCCCTCCGTCGGCTTTTCGAAGCCCCGCAAACCTGAGGCCGCGGTCGCCCCTTGTTTGGAAATGGAGCGGAGGTTATCGGCCGTGGGGTAGAGCGGTGAATATGTGCGCAGCGTTGGGTAGTCCTTTTCGTAAGCGTCGATAACCCGGAGGATCTGCGATAACCGACCCGGCCCCCCCATGGGCGAAGAAACTATGCCTTCAATATCGAACCTATCGGCGTAGACAAAGAGGTGTACCAGCGATTGATAATCATCGAAGTCAGTGCCGCCAACGTCGGTGGCGACCACGATCCGAGGGCGGGCTTCGCTTGCGCCGGCAGCCCCGCCGGTGAACACAAGCGCCGTTACGAGACCTAGTGCGAGGAAAAGAAAACGGAATGGATTGTTCACGTTGAGACGATGGGGCGGGTGTCAGGCGCGATCTGTTTTTGAATTCATCTTGTCGATCGCGACCGCGAGAAGAATCACGCCGCCCTTGATCACTTGTTGCCAGAACGGCGAGACGTTCAGGAGGAAAAGTCCGTTATTGAGCACGCCGATGATCAGACATCCGAGCACTGTGCCCGGAACCGCTCCCCTTCCACCGGCGAGCGACGTGCCGCCGATCACGACCGCAGCAATCGAATCCAGTTCGTAACCGAGACCGGCATTCGGCTGTGCGGAATCCAACCGCGCGGTCACGATCAATCCGGCCACGCCCGCGAGCGCGCCCGCCAACGTGTAGACCGCAATTTTGATTCGATTGACGCGCAATCCCGTGAGCAGCGCGGCGCGTTCGTTGCCACCCACGGCATAGATGTGACGACCGAACCGCGTGCGATTCGTCACTACGACGAAGAGGCCCACGAGCCCCGCCATGATCCAAACCGGCATCGGCACGCCAAAAACCACGCCCGTGCCGAGAAAGCCGAAGTGTTCGCCCAGGGAGGTGATGGGAAAGCCGCCCGTCCACAGCATGGTGAGTCCACGCGCAATGCTGAGCATCCCGAGCGTCGCCACAAATGGCGGCAGCCGAAAACGCGTGATCGCCGCGCCATTGCACCAGCCCGCGGCCGCACCAATCACGATGCCGGCGACAAGGGCTCCAGCGACGGTGAATTCGAGTTGGACGCCAAAGCGAGCGAGCACGACGCCGTGCTTCAATAAACCGGCGGCGACGGCACCGGCCAGCCCGAGGATCGCCCCGACCGAAAGATCGATGCCACCGCTGAGGATCACGAGCGTCATCCCGATCGACAGGCAGAGATTAACGGAAATCTGCCGCAGGATATTCCAACCGTTGTCGAGCGTGAGGAACTTGTCCGACAGCACCGCGAGCGCAACGACCATGATCGCCAACGCGAACAGCGACTGGAAACGACGCAGGGTGAGCGTGGACTTGGCTTCGGGCATGTCAGGCGGCGTTACGATCGGGCAGCGCGGCCGCGAGCACTTTTTCGGGCGTCGCCTCCGCACGGGTAAATTCGGCGGTCTTGCGGCCCTCGCAGAGCACCATGACCCGGTCGGCGAGCGCGAGCACCTCGGGAAGTTCCGATGACACCACGATCAAGCCGAGGCCGTTGCGGGCCAGCTCGTCGATGAATGCGTAGATCTCGCGCTTCGCGTTCACGTCGATGCCCCGCGTCGGCTCGTCGAGCAACAGCACCTTCGGGGCGATCGCCAGCCACTTCGCGAGAATTACCTTCTGTTGATTGCCACCGCTGAGGTTCACGATCGGTTGGTCGAGCGACGGGGTCTTCACGCGAAAACGCTCGAGGTAAGGACTCACGTGCCGCGCCTCGCGAGTGCGATCGATCACACCGCCACGCAGCGCCGGCCGGAGATCCGCGAGGCTTGCGTTCGCCCCGACCGACATCGGCAACACCAGGCCGTCGCGCTTCCGGTCCTCCGGCGCGAGTGCGAGCCCCTCGCCGATTGCGGCGTCGGGCGATGCGAATTCAACGGCGCGACCGTCGACGAAAACTCGACCGCTGGTGCGACCGCCATGCGCACCGAACAACGCTTCGAGCAACTCCGTCCGGCCGGCCCCCACGAGCCCAAAGATACCGAGCACTTCGCCGCGATGCAGACGCAGCGATACATTGTCCACCCAAGGACGTCGCGCGCCGTCCGCCGCAGGAAGCGTAAGGTTATCGACGCGCAACACCTCGTTGCCGAGCATCGCTGGCGACTTCTCGAAAAACTCCTTCGCCTCGCGTCCAGCCATGAGTCCCACGATCGCTTCACGCGTGAAGCTGCCGAACGTTCCTTCGCCGACGACGCGGCCATCCCGGAGCACGATGACGTCATCGCAGATCCGGGCCAGCTCTTCGAATTTATGCGTGATATAGATCAACGCCACGCCGCGGCGCTTGAGCTCGGCGATCACGGCAAAGAGCACGTCGACCTCGTGCGCCGAAAGCGACGACGTAGGCTCGTCGAGAATCAGCACCCGGGCCTGCTCCGATAACGCACGCGCAATCTCCACGAGTTGCTGCTGACCGACGCGAAGCGCGGCGACGAGCGTCTCGGGCGGCACGCGGAGATCGAGTCGGGCAAGAAGCGCCGCGGCATCCGCGTTCAGCCGCGGATAATCGATCAGCCCCAGCCGAGTCCGCGGTTCGCGTCCGAGAAAGATATTCTCCGCCAACGAGAGATGAGGAATGAGGTTCAGCTCCTGGAACACGATCCCGATGCCCGCCGCTCGAGCCGCGCGCGGATTCGCCAGCCGGACTTCCTCGCCATCGATGCGCAAGGTGCCCCGGTCCGGTGGAAATACGCCGGCCAGGATGTTCATCAGCGTGGACTTTCCCGCCCCATTCTCACCTAGCACGGCCAGCAAGCGTCCGCGGCGCAGACGCAGTCCGACCCCATTGAGCGCCCGCACGCCGGGAAACGTTTTCGCGATGCCGCTCGTCTCGAGGATAATGTCGGACTCGGCGCTCATCATGGCACCTCCGCCTGCACCGGCACCACCGTAAACGACGGCGCGCCCGCTTCGCTGGCCGACTCGGGGGCTTCCGCGCAGCCCGCAAAGCGAATCGCCGTACCCACCTGCGCTTTTTCGCGCAGCACCGGCAAAACCTCCTTTTCGACCAAGGCGTTCAGTTCCGCCGAGAGCGAATTGAACTCCTGCAGACCGGGAAACGCGTTGACGTCGAGCAGCCCCGTGCCGTCGCGGACGGTGTTGCCGAAAACCCGGCTCGTTCGCAGCGCGACGATCTCGTTCGGCGCGCCATCGACAGCGACGCGCACGAGATTGCGCTCGCGAGCCACGATCTTCCCGCGGCCGCGCACGAAAAAATAATCGACGCCCACGCCCGCCGCCTTGCCGAAGGATTTCCGAGCGGCAGCGGGATCGGCGCGCACCGCCTGGACGACGGTGGCCAGATCGGCCGCTTGAGTCGTCGCCGGCGTCAACCGCGCGCGCCAGAATGTTTCGGCCGTCGCTTTCGGATCGAATGCGGCCGCAGGCGAGAG
>CBINOT010000150.1:0-15241 GCA_966252355.1 uncultured Opitutus sp.
GCTCAAGCATCCGCACATTACCTGGCCACACAGCGTCGCTCGTCATCCAGGCTACATGAAGCTGCTCGCGAAATTCGACCGCGTGTGGGCGGTGTCGCGGTCGAGCAAAGACGAGCTCGAAGGATTTTGGCGTTGGGTGGGCTTGGCCGGCACTCCGCCTGTCGACGTGTTGCCGCTCGGTGCCGACTTCAATGCCGCTCCGCGCGTGGCCGCGCGCCCTTTATCCAGCAACGCGGTCCACGAGCTCCTCTGCGTCGGCATCATTGAGCCGCGCAAGAATCAGATGTTTCTGCTGGAGGTATGCGAGCGGCTGTGGGCGGCAGGAACGCCCTTCAACCTTCATTTCGTCGGGCGCATGAATCCGCATTTCGGCGCGCCCATTGTTGCGCGCATGAAGCAGCTCGCCGGCCGTTTTCGTGGAGCCGTGACCTGGCACGATGCGGTGGACGATTCCGTTGTCGCTCGGCTCTACGCCAACGCTCGCGCCACGCTATTTCCGACGATCGCGGAAGGGTGTGGTTTGCCGCTGTTGGAATCCTTGTGGATGGGGTTGCCCTGCGTTTGCAGCGATCTCGCGGTATTGCGCGAGAACGCCGACGGCGGTGGCTGTCTCACGGTGGCGCCCAATGACGTCGAGGCCTGGACCCACGCGCTGCGGCGCGTGATCGGCGACGACGCTATGGTCGCACGACTCACGCACGAAGCAACCACGCGGCCACTGCCTCGCTGGGCGGACGCCGCCGCGGCGATCCGCGCCGCAACCGCGCACCCTTCGATGTAGCTGGCCTCCGGCATGGCCGGCCGCATTCGTGGGGGTCGGCAGAACCCGAGGGGCCGGGGGCTAGGACCCCAGCTACATTTTGTGGCCGCGCGCTCGCGCGCCGTCAGAGCTTCTTGACCGCGTAGGCCATCGCTTCGGCGACTTTTTCGAGCTGTTCGTCGGTATGCATCGCGGAGACCGCGGTGCGAATCAGGTCTTTGCCGGCCGGCACGGCCGGGGCGATCGACATGACGGTAAATACGCCCTTTTCGAGGAGCGCGCGCCAGAAAATGTATACCCGTTCTTTCGAGCCCAGCACGATCGGAATTGCCGGCGTCTCGCTCTCCCACGTATCGAGCCCGAGGCCCTTGAGCATTGCTTTGTATTTCCGCGTGTTCTCCCAAAGTTTTTCCAAGTGCTGCGGTTCGCTGCGCATGACGTCGAGCGCGGCTTGAGCGCTCGCCGCTTGGGCGGGGCTGATCGCGGCGGAAAATGTCGTCTGCTTCGAGTGCGTGCGAAGGTACTCGATGACATCGTGCGAGCCGGAGACGAATCCACCCACGCTCGCGAGCGATTTCGAAAGACTGCCGCAGATGACGTCCACTTTGTCGTTCAGTCCAAAATGGTCGACCGTCCCGCGCCCTTGGCGGCCAAGAACGCCGAATCCGTGCGCATCGTCCAACACCGTGAAACAACCGTTATCTTCGGCGATCTCCGCTAAATCCGGCAGCCGGGCGATATGCCCTTCCATCGAGTAGACGCCCTCGATCACGAGCAATTTCGGAGCTTCGGTGTTCGTGGCCGCAATGACGTCGCGGAGGTCATCGGGATTGTTGTGCGAGAAGCGCTCGACCGTCGCCATCGAGAGTCGGATGCCGTCCCACAAGCACGAGTGGATGTTCTTATCTGCAAAAATGACATCGCCCTTCTGCGCAAACGCCGCGACGGCCGACATGCACGAGAGGTAACCCGCGGCGTGAACGTGGCACGCCTCGCGGCCGAGAAACTCGGCCAGCTTTTCCTCGAGCTCGACGTGAAAGGCGCGCGAGCCGTTCGAAATGCGCGCCCCGTTTGTGCTCGTGCCCCATTTCAATAACGCCGCCCGCGACGCCTCGACTACCTTCGGGTGAAACGAGAGCCCAAGGTAATCGTTGCTCGACAACATGATGATGTCGCGGCCGTCGAGGCGAACGACCGTGCCCTTCTGCGCGTCCATCGTGTGGTAATACGGCGCATACTTGAGCCGCATTTTGGTCGGATAGTCGTCACGACACCGCGCGATCACCGCCTTTTTGTTTTTGTTGAAGAAGGACAACGCCATGTACGCCGGCAACGTTGATTACGCCCTCTAGCCTTGGCAAACGGAAAGCCCGACGCCGACCCTCCGTGTCATCGGACCGTTCGTCGGGCCGGCAATGTATCGAGCCATCCGGTCAAATCCGCGGCATAGTCGCTCCACGTGCGAAACTTGCGCGCGCGCGCTTCCGCCGAGAGCCGCGCGATCTCCGTTGGCCGTGCCAGCAATCCCTCGATCGCCGCCGCCAATGCAGAAGCGTCGAGTTGGTCCAACATAAGCGTCCCGCCGCCGCGTGCGCACTCGCCGAGTGCGCCTCGCGCCGAGGTGACGCACGGTTTGCCGTGCGCCAGGCTCTCCAACACCGGCAAGCCGAAGCCTTCGAGCAACGATGGATACACGGTGAAGGTGCAGCGTGCGTATGCGGCGATGACGGACGCATCGGCCGCCGCGCCATCGTAGCGCAAGCGCCGGCCGGTTGCTTGCAACGCCCGGATGCGAGCGAGCGCCGCCGCACCGGTTTCGGCTTGGGCCAGGCCGATGAGGTGCAACTCGAAGGCCGCCCCTTTCGCCCACAATTGTTCGCAAGCTTCGAGTAACGCCAGGTGGTTTTTGCGGCCTTCGATGCTGCCGATGCTGAGCACGACCGGTGGCATCGCCGTCGCGGCGCTTGCACTCTCCTTGGTCGTGCCGAGCGAAAAATCCAATCCGAGGGGAATGGCACAGACAGGCGGCGTCGGCGTGACGCCGAGCCAACGCCAGTATTCTATGAGCGTATCGCGCGAATCGGCCGAGTTCGCGGCGATGCCATCGAAAATCAGCAACTCGCGCAAGTAGGCAGGAAACCGGGCGACCGTTTTCGCCGGCGTGAGCTCGGGCAGCTTCAGGGCGATCGCATCGTGAAACACGGCGACCCGCGGACCCGTCACGCCTTCGAAAAGGCTCGGCAACGCGGCTCCTACGGCCGCCGAAAAAACCTCCGGCACGATCAAACCGCCCGTGGCGCAGGGCAGAGCGCTGCGCCGTCCGCCACCAACCCACCGTCGCAGTCGACCGCGCCAGCGAGCTGCCGCTGGCCACTTTGCTCCGCGTTTCGTGCCTGCTTCGGTCGCCGCGAGATTTGCGGTCTCCCACGATTCCAACGTACGCCAGGCGTCCGCGTACGCGTCGTGGGTGATCGGCACCGCCCGTTCGCCCAAGGCGTGACGAATTCCGCGAGCGACCCGCTGGATGCCGGTACGCGCGCGCGTATGGCTCGTGTGCGAAAGATCGATCAACAACGGCGCGGCCATGACTCACTCATTTGGCACCGCGAGCCGGAAATCATAAAGCGCAAACCCAAGTTCGCGCGCGATCGGCGTTTCGTTTTCCCGGACGGGCGCTGCGTCGCTCGTGAATTCGAGCGCGGCCGTTCCCGCATGCACGAGAATCTCGATCGCATGGTCGGCGCGCGTGGTGCCCACGGCGGCCCGCCAGACTTCGCGGCCGTCCGCGCGCAGGATGACGGTGCGTGGAGTCATCGCGCGGATCGCAAATTCCAATCGGATCGTGGCGTTGCTTTTCGGCCAGGCGACGAGATCCACCTTTCCGCGCTCCTTGGCCCAGTACCAGGTATGATGTCGTGTGGCTTCCGGACCGTACCAGCCGGTGCCAAGATCGGCGATGCACGCGGTCGTCCCGGTGCGCGCGGCCGCGATCTCATGCGGATCCGTCGGTACGTCGCGCAACGTCAGCAATCCCGCGGCCATCCCAAGATTGCCGGCGATCAGCCAAATCAGCGACGCCCGCGCGCGCTGCGCGACGACGTTAAACGCGAGTGTCAAGGGCAACAACACGCGCAGCGCCGCGCCGGGAAAGCCTTCCCACACGGCGGTGCCGAGGACGAGCATCAGCGCCACGTAAGCCGCGCCAACGCGCCACCAACGATCGCTCAAATGCGGGCGTAGCACGAGGTACAGCGCCTGCACGCTCAACCCGATCAGCGCCAGCGCCGAGGTCCACGCCAGCCATGCATCGTCGAGCCGGGCGGGCGCGGCGATGACTTCACGCCATTTCTCGACGAAACCGACGACGGGCAGCGTGAGATTGCCCCAGCCGGCGTCGGCCGGTCCTACCTGCCGGCGCACATACGCGAGCCAACCGAGCAGAGGCAGCATCGCGAGCGCGATCCGCGCGACGTTTTTCCACGAAATCCACGGCGCTTTGAGCAGGCCCGCGACCGCCAGCAGGGAGGTCTCCCGCGACAGCGCGGACGCCGCGATGGAAATCAGGGCCGCGCGCTTGCGCTGCCGTTCCGCCGCGAAAATCCCGACCGCAATGAGCGTGACGCCGATTAGATCGGTTAGGGCGAGTCGCACGCTACACAGAGCGCCCGCCGAAAAGAGCACACCGCACCACGCAATCCAACCGCGCGCGTCACGCACGTCGAGGATACGCCAAAGCAGTCCGGCGAGAACCAGCCAGGCGAAGACATTGAGCAAAGCATACGCCGTGATCACCGCGCTCGGCCGACCGGCGCCGGTGAGCCACGCGATGCCTGGCGGCAAGATCCGGCGCGCGCGATAAGCGAAATTGTCCATCGCCCGCGGCAGCGTCGGGTCGCGCAACGTCGGATCCAATGCGATCTGCGCGTAGTACAAGCCGTCGTAGCCCCCGGTATCGCGATAAACGTACACGGGAAGCTCGCGCAACGCGGCGAGCTTTAGGTCGTCGTTCGTCGCATCGAGCTGAAAGAAGGCCGTGAACCCGTAAACCGGGTGCCAGAAACGGGCAATGAGCGCGAGGAACACGAGGACGCTGAATCCACCCGCGATCCAAATCCGTCGCGACGGGGCTGGCCTCGCCATCATGGCGAGGCTGCCGGGCCATCCCATCGCCAAAACGTCGTTTGCTCCACCGTGGCCAGTTTTGTCCACCGCCCGGGGATCCGTTCGTTCAACGCTTGGTCTTGCTCGAACGGAAACAGCATGGCGACGAATCCGCGCTTTTGCTCCGCCACGGCTTGTTCGACCGCCGCAACGTCTTTCGGCTTCAGCTGATCCCAGCGAACGAAAGTGAAATCCGAATAGTAAAAGAGCGCCCCGCTCGTCTGCATCGTCGCAATGATGGTGTTGGCCGGCAGATGCTCTTGGGCCCAATTGACGGCTTTGCGATAGGTGCCTTCACCGCGGCCGATGTGCCAGGTGTCGAATTTGCGATTCCAGTGCTTCGACCAGAGCAACACGAATACGACGGCGACGGTAGCGATCGCGGGCGAGGCCCAAGATCGCGGGCGCCGTTGCGTCCACCGAGCGGCGAGGCGTTCGGCGATCAATACCGCACTCAGCAACAGCGGCGGAAACGCCGGCAAAAGGAAGCGCAGGTACCACCACGCCTCGTGCGTGTGGAAATAGAATGCGTACATCGCGAGGAAGATCGCGATCCATCCGGTCAGCAGCGCGGCCCAGAACCGGCGCGGTCCGCGATAGAGCCACGGTAATGCCAGCGCGAGCACGCCAATTGGCGTGAGGAGCACCGGCAGCCATTTCACGTAATGGAGCAGCGTTTCCGGCAATACCTCCGCGGTGAAAATATTGAAGATGGCTCCGTATCCCGAGGCGACGGGGTCGTTGTACGCGGTCCGGTTGTACAGCGCGAGGACGACGGCGCCCGGAAGTCCCGCGAGTCCGAACAGAATCCAGCGCCGCCAATTCACGCCGAGGGCCATCGCGACGGGCAGGACCGCCAGGGCGTTGGTCGGCCGCACCAGCACCGCCATCGCAAAGGCGAAACCTGCCACTGCCGCCCAACCGGTGCGCTTCCGGCTTTGCCATGCCAACACGACCGCAGCCGTCGCCCAGACGAGCGCCGGCACGTCGCTCATCGCTTGGACCGACATGAACACGTACAGCGGACCGCTCGCCAGCAGGAGCGCGGCAAAGCCGGACCAACCGACCGAAAGTCCCGCTTGCCGCGCGAGCGCGAACATCAGCCAAGCGCCGGCGACCGCATGCAACCACATGGTCACGTGCGGCGCCGCAGCCCAGCCGGTGATCCACGAGGTCGCAACCACCAGCATCGGCAAGCCGATCGGATACGTTGGCACCATGGCGTGGTTGGCGTCCCCGCGCACGGGCACGAAGCCGAGCGGCGTGTACGCGTACTGATGCATGTTTTCCGGCGGGAGCCCGGGAATCGCACGCGGCGGGATATGCACGCGGCCTTCGCGCATGAGCCGAGCATTGTTCAAATATCCGGATGAGTCGGAGCCGCCCGCATAGGCGCCCATGTGGGCGCCGACGAGAATCGCAAAGCCGACCAGGCCAGCGGCCAGCAACGCAGGCCGGAGACGAGGCCACCAGTGGGCGATGAAATCAGTGGGAGAGAGCGGCGAATCCATTCTTGCGTTAGCGTGGCACAGACAGTGGTTTTTCCGTTTTCGTGGCCAGTTCTAATCCTTTCTTTGCGCGCTTCGCTGACCGGTGTCGATGGCTGGCTTATGCCGCAACGATCGGCTTGTTCCTCTTGGTTTGCGCCCAGTTCTACCTGCCAGGCCAGGGCTTCACGTACTTGGTCAAGTTCGGCGGGAAGCAGAGCGCGCAGTTTTTGCCCGAGCTGCGCGCCTTGAATTTCTACGAGGAAAAGGAGACCTACGGCTACGACGCGCAGTACTACGCCCAGATCGCGATGCACCCGCAGTTGCGGGATCCCGTGCTCCGCCAGGCTGTCGACAGTCTGCTTGACCGCGCCCGGCGAATTTTATTTTGTTGGACCGCATATGCGCTTGGCGGCGGCAATCCGAGCTGGGCGCTCGAGGTATACTGCATCCAGAACATCCTCGCGTGGCTCCTACTGGCGTGGGTGCTGCTCCGCTGGTTCCCCGCGACGAGCTGGGAGAATTTTTTCCGGTGGTTCGCGACGCTGTTCACCTTTGGTCTATGCTTCAGCGTGCGCGGTTCGCTGGTCGACGGTCCGAGTCTGCTGCTGATCGCCATCGGGCTCGCATTGCTGGAAAAGGGACGTCCGTGGTGGTCCGCGGTGGTGCTCGGAATCGCCGGTCTCGGCAAGGAAACGAATGTGCTGGCGGCCACGTCGCTGGCGCCCGCTGACTGGCGGGATCGCGGCGGTTGGGGGAGGGCCATTCTTCGAGGCGCGGTCGTCGCCGCGCCATTGCTGGCGTGGCTGGTCTGCTTGAAGCTTTGGCTCGGCAATGGTGGCGACGTGGGCGCCCGCAACTTTGCTTGGCCCTTCGCCGGCTATATCGCCAAGTGGCGCGAGATGTTCGCCGTCTTGTTCGGCTCCGGCAGCCATATGGTCGCGCGTTGGGGCATCATGATCTTGATTGCGATGACGGTGCAGTGGCTGTTCTTCGCCCTGCGCCCGCGCTGGCGCGATCCTTGGTGGCGAGTCGGCGCGAGCTACGCCCTGTTGATGGTCGTGCTCGGGGACGCGGTATGGGAGGGCTATCCCGGGGCCGCGTCGCGCGTGCTCCTGCCTATGACGCTCGCATTCAACATCAGTCTGCCTCGCGGGCGGCGGTGGTGGCCGATCCTCATTCTCGGCAACCTGCTCGTCTGGCCGTCCGCCGACGCGCTGGTCCCGCCGGGGCGAGAAGACAATCGCGTGCTCGGATCCCACGCGCTGCGCGTCAGCGCGACCGGCGACGAAGTCACGGTGAAATTCACCGAAGCCGAATGGTATGGCTTGGAACGCTCGTATTTCGATTACTGGCGGTGGTCGCGCGGGCCGGCGACGATCACGTTGCATAATCCACATGCCTTTCCCGTCACGGCCAATGTCACGTTCAAGATCAAGAGCAGCGACGCGCGAAATGTAACCCTCCGGAGCAGCGAGCGCGTGCTCTGGACGGGGGCCACCGAGCCGCAAATGATCGACGTCGATCTGCCCGGTCTCGTCTTGGCCCCGGGCGACACGGTGTGGCATTTCGAGACCGATCGTCCAGCCGCGGCGCCGCCGAACGGCGACCCGCGCAAGGTGGCATTCCGCGTCTGCGACTTCGAAGTCGAGTTGATCGAAGGATCGCCGCAGGCCGACGTGAAATAAGAGCGGCCGCTCAATCTTTCCAAAGCACCACGACGCCTTGGCGCCGGGTGCGAAAGAAATAGCGCACGACGCGCATGAAGCTCAGTAATTTTTTGGCCGCGAGGTCGAACTGACTACGCGTGTCGGCGTAAGCGGGCCGAAAGACCGAACGCAGGTGAAACCATGGCCAGGGCAGGACGACATGGCGGCGGAATCCGGCAGCGCGCGCAAAATGGATGATTGTGCGCGGCGGCATGTCCTTTTCATGCACGCCGAATTCCGCGACGGCGCGTTTCGAACTTTCCGATTGGCTGTGGCCTTCGCCGGGCTCGATGCAGAGGACCATGCCGCCGGGCCGTAACGCGGCGTGCGCAGCTTGCAACGCGGCGAGCTCGGACTCGGCGTGGTGCAACGCGTCGTGAAACAACACGTAATCGGCCGGCGGATCGATTTTGACTTCTTCGTAGTCCGCCACGCGGTAGGTCGCATTGGCGAGGCCGCGCTCCGCTTTCAGTTGCTCCGCGAGCGCGATCGCATCGGCCGAAATGTCGATCCCGATCACCTCGTAGCCGCGTTGCGCGAAGAGCTGCCCGAGCCAGCCGGTGCCGCAGCCGAATTCGACGATTCGCCCCGGCGGCGGACGCATCAACGACATCAAGGTCGTCACGTTGGCGAGGTACTCCAGGCAATGTTCGTCGCTGAACGGCTTGCGCAGCGCATGCTGCCGGCCTTCCTCGCCAATCCGGGCGAAATACTCGCGCTCGCCTTGTTTCGGATCGTTCATGGAAGGGTAGGGCTCGGCAGCCTTTTCAGAAAGCCGCGATGCATTCGAGACGGCGACGATATCGCGTGCCGATGGCCATCGGCGAGAATTGGCTTTCGATCGTTTCGCGCGCCTTGGCGCCGAGCGTCGCGACTCGCGTGCGATCGTTGAACAACGTCCGCATGTAGTCGGCGGCATGGGTCGGATCCGGATCCGCCCAAGTCGATCCTTTGGCGTACGGTCCGTGGTTTTCCGTGAGCGTGACGAGGGACGCGCGCACCGGACATGCGTTTTCCGGCGTGACGTACTCTGCGGTAGCCGACCAATCCGTCGCGATCACCGGTTTGCCGAGGTACATGCATTCCGCGACGGCGAGCCCGAAGCCTTCCGAACGATGCAGCGAGACAAAGCAGTCGCACGCCGCCTCGAGCGCGTAGATATCGCGGCGCGAAAGCGTCTCGGTGAGTAGAACCGTCCCCGGCAGGTCTGCCACGCTTCGTTGCAACGCGGAGAAATCCGCTTCGTTTCCGACGACGTTCTGCACCTTGATGACCAGCGCGGCGCCGCAGCCGGCGAGCCCGGAACGCCGAAAGGCATCGATCGCCGCGCGCGGATTCTTCCGCGCCGAGTACGAGTTCAGATCGAACAACGTCAGGAAAAGAAACGTTTCCGCCGGTAGCCCGAACTGCCCGCGTAGTGCCGCGCTCGACTCGGCCGGCCGCGGAAACGAGATCGCATGCGGCATCGTCAGCACCGGCAGCGGCGATTTTAACGCGATCGCGCTCGTCGTGAAATCGCTCGGGCACCAAATCTCGTCGTAGTAATCGAAGCTTGCCGTCCAGGCGTCCGGGAACTCCGGCAGTTCCCACGCGAAATAACCGATGTTGTACTTGCCCGCGCGAAAAGCGGGGCCGTGATGGTGATCGACATCCCGCGACGCCGGGGGATCGATGTGCAGGACATTCACGTCGTGCGGATTGGCGTCCTGCAAACGCGCCGCATACATCTGGTCCCCGAGCCGGTTTTTGCAATTGAGCTTGAGCGGCACGAGCGCCGTCGGAATGCCGGCGGCATCGGCCGCACGCACCATGCAGCGGGCCGATTCCCCGACGCCGAGGTCCGCCGCCAGGAATCCCACGACGTTCAACCCGAGCTTCGCATGTCGACGGGCGAACGCGGCGGAGTAGGGCGCATCGCGGCGGGAGAAATCGAAAATTGTCTCGCCCTCCGCCGTCGCAATCGAAGCGATGCGCAGCTGGCGATTTTTGTTTTGCTGGCGGAATCGTTGCAGCGGGCCGAGTCCCGTGACGCGGCCGAGCCAGGCGAAGAAATTCGTCAGTCCGGTGCCGCCAAGCCGAAACGCGATCGTGGTCGGACCGTCGATCGCCGCCGGCACGCGGATTTCCCAGGGGCCGGACGACGCCGGCCGCACGATTGCGGAAGGCTTTCCGTTGGCGGAAATATCCAGAGTCGGCGCGCCCAGTTCGAACCCGCGTGCATCGGGATGCGGTTTGAACTCTCCGCGGATGATAATCTCACGCGTCTCGCCGATCGGCGGCAGCCGCACCAAGCCGGTTTCGCGAATCCACGCCGACTGGCCGTCGAATTCGTCGAAGAACAGACCGGTGTAATGCGAGAAGCGCCGAGAGTAGGCGCCGCCGGCCGGCGGCGTGCGGTGAGCGGAACGCATGTAAAGACGACGGCAGCGAACGCGGCACGCGCGTGCTTGGCAAAAGGATATTGCGGCCGCGTCCACGCCGGCCGCTTCGTTGCTCGAGTCGCACAACCGACGTCGCACTGGCGCAACGCGTGCGGGCGTCATGCGATCGGGTTCGCTTTCCGGACTTGCGGTACGCGCGGAGCCCCGCTTGAAACAACGCGTCGCCTCACCCCTTCCGGCTTCGTGCGACCTCCCGTGCCTAGTTTTATGACCGCTTTGGCGGCGCGTTGGCGCGTCGTCCTGCTCGTTTGCGTCACGACCGCGGTGTGGATGACACATTATGAGCGGTGGACGCTGGCGAGTTGGTCGTTGCCGACCGATTATCGTGGCGACTCGCTCGAGATTCTCGCGCGGATCGAGGCGGCGGCGGAAGGCGATACCACGCCCTTGCGACCGCAGATCATTTCGCGATTGGGCGCGCCGTTCGGCGCGAATTGGAGCGCGTATCCCTCGTCCGATCTGCTCCTGCTCTGGGGCTTGGGCCAGCTCGCGCGGGCGGTCGGCGTCTTTCCGGCCGCCAATATCGCTTTGTGGCTGGCGACCGTGACCGCGGCGCTTGCGTTCTACGGTTGTGCGCGCTGGCTGCGCGCGCGCTGGGAATGGGCGTTCGCGGGAGCATTGCTCTTCGCGTTTACGTTCCAGACCTTTCATCGCGGCTTGGCGCATCTGTTTATCGTATTTTCATGGACGGTGCCGCTCGCATTGCTCGCGTGCGCTCTGGTGGCGGCAAGTCGGCGTCTGCGCCTGCGCAGTGGCTTGGGCGCGTTTTGTCTCGGGACTGGGGCGGCAATCGGTGCCGGAAACCCCTACACCTTGTTTTTGTTTCTGCAGCTGCTCGGCTGGGCCCTTGTCGTGCAATGGTGTGGCGTCCGTCGGCGCGAGAACATCGTCACGGGCTTGGTCGCGATGGGCGCCGCCGTGGCCGCATTTCTGGTCGTCGAGTCGCACGTGTGGCTGTTCGCGCCCGATACCGCGGCCTCGTCTCCGGTCGTGCGCAACTATGGCGGAACCGAGCGATATGCCTTGAAGCCGATCGAGCTGCTGTTGCCGCCCGCGAACCATCGGTGGGCGCCACTGGCATTTTTCGGCCAGCGCTACGTGCGTTGGTCCGAGTGGCGGACGGGCGAAGGATTTGCACCCTACTTGGGATTGGTCGGCATTGCCGGATTCGTTTGGCTGACGGCGATCTCGTTGCGTGCGATGTTGCGTCGCGAGCGCTTGCCGGGCGTGGCATTGCCAGCGAGTTGGATTCTCGTTTTCGCATCGGTGGGCGGTGTCACGAACGTGATGGCGTTTTTCACGACGGTGACGGTTTTTCGCGCCACCAACCGGTTCAGCATTTTCATCTCGGCGTTGGTGCTGCTCTTCCTCGTCGTTCGCGTGACCCGGCAATGGCGGCCGCGCGGGCGCTGGATCAGTTTCGCTGCCGCGGCGCTCGTCGCGGCGGTCGGATTGGCCGATCAACTGCCGCGCCGGGTGGATGCGGCCAAAAAGGCGCGCACGGCGCAGCGGGTGGCGGCGGACCGGGATCTCGGCGAGCGTTTGGAGCGGGTGCTGCCGGAAGGCGCGATGGTTTTTCAACTCCCGGTCATCGGATTTCCGGAGGTCGTTCCGCCGCACGAGCTGCAAGATTATGAATTCTTCCGTCCCTACATCGGGACTCGTTCATTGCGGTTTACCTACGGGAGTTTGAAAGGGCGGTGCCGCGGACGTTGGCAGCGAGACACGGCCGCATTATCCACGGCGGAGATGGCGCGCCGGCTGGAGCAATACGGCTTCTCAGCCGTATATCTCCATCGTCGCGGCTTTGCCGATCGCGGCGAAGCGGTGCTGACGGAACTCGCGGCCGCCGGACATACACGGCGGTTCGAGGGCAAGCTCGGAGAGCAAGTCGTTGTCCTGCTCTCGCCGTCGCAGCACCCGACAATTCCGACTGCCCGCAGTCTGACCTTCGGGCGCGGCTGGCACGAACCGTCGGCGGACCAACCGCGTTGGTCATACGGCCCGGCGGCGCTCTCGTACTTCAATCCCCATTCGACTGCGCTAAAGGGCGACGTGCGGCTCGTGATGAGCGTGGTGCGTGCGCGCCACGTCCGCATAGTGGTAAACGGGACCCAAATGGTTGACGCCCGCCTCGATGAGCGGCGGCACGAGTTGCGTCTGCCGCTGACGTTTCGACCGGGCATTAATCGAATCGATGTCGAATCCGACGAACCGCCCGTGCGCTTGAGCGAAGGTCGCGATCAATTGCGCGATGTGGCGGTCCATGAAGCCGTGGTGCAATTCGATTCGCCGACGGTTTCGTCAAGCGGTTGACCGATTCGACGCACCCGGCGCTTGATCCGCCGTGCCAGCGGCCCAACTCTGGGCGGCCGTTCGGATGCACGCTGACGAATACTGCAAGCTCGCCGAAGTGGAAGACCGCATGTGGTACTTCCGCGCCTTGCATGGACACATCGAGAGGGCATTGACCGAAGCGCTCGGCGTGAGCTCGGCGTCGGTGCTCGATGCGGGTTGCGGCACGGGCGGATTGATTAGGCGACTCGCGCCGAAGCGCGCGCGCTGGCGGTGGACCGGCATCGATGTGTCCGATCTGGCGTGTCAACTGGCGCGGGAACGGGTGTCACCCGGGAACGTCGACCTCGCTCGACCGGCGGTACCCGAGACGCAGATCGTGCATGGCTCGATCACGTCATTGCCATTCGAGGCCGCGCAGTTCGATGCCATCGTGTCGGCCGACGTATTGTATCACGTCGACGAGGATGAGGCTGCGCTGCGCGAGTTTGCCCGAGTGCTGCGTCCTGGTGGCGTCGTGGTCCTGAATGTCCCGGCTTACCGGTGGTTGTGGTCGTATCACGACGTCGCGGTCCAATCGCGGCGTCGTTACGATCGCGCGGAGGTGACGCGCAAGTTGGAGGACGGCGGCTTTGTCGTACGCGCGTCAACCTATTGGAACACCCTGCCGTTTCCGCTCGTGGTGCTGCGCCGAAAATTGCTTCCGGCACCGAAAAGCGGCAGCGACGTGCAGCTGTATTCTGCGCCCATCGAAACGATGTTCGCCGCCGCCATGGCTCTCGAGCGGACCTGGTTGCGAGCCGTCGGGCCGCTGCCATTTGGCAGCTCGGTGTTCGCCGTTGCGCAGAAGCGATAGTGCGCCCCCCCGACCGTTGCAGGACGTCTTCGAGCGCCCAGGCGAAGTGTCATCTAATGGATGACACTTCGCTTGGGTGCGAAATGGATTGGCCTCGAACGATAGCGAGGCACAGCATCTCGGCCGCTCATGATTTTTTTCGTCGTCGCATTCGCGCTGCTGCTCCACGGCGCGTTTTGGGGCGTGGGACTCGCGCAGTTCGCGATGCCCGCGCGGTGGCGACGATTCTGGCCCGTGCTCATTTTTCCGGCCGGGTGGGCCCTGCAGTCGGCCATGGTTTGGGTCGGTGCGTACGCGAATCTTCGCGGGACCAATAGCTACGCGTGGCCTAGCGAGTTGCTTCCGGCCGCGCTCTTGGGGGGGGCGATATGGCAACGCGGTTTTCGCCGACTGGGCGCCGACCTCGGGCGATTTGGTTTGGTGTGGCTGGCGACCGCGGCCGCACTGGTGCCGTTGTTGCTGCCGCTCGCGATCGCGTCGCGGGGCCTGACGACGGTTTCGCTCGGCAGCTGCGATGCGGCCGACTACGCGGCGGGCGCGCGGGTGTTCATGGAGTTTGCGCGCAGCGATCGCAGTGGATTCTTGGGCCTCACCGAGGTCGTGCGCGTGATGTCGGTCGATAATTTTTTCGATTTTTGGCTGCGGTTAAACCACTTCACGCCGTCGGCGCTGATCGCGCTCAATGGCTCGATTCTGCACTGCGCGCCGCATGAGCTGACCAGCGCGCTCATGGCGGTGGTGCTCGCGAGTTCGCTGCCGGTGGTATTTTGGGTATCGCGGGCTCTCTTTGGCTACACCGGCGCCGCGAGCTTGGCGGTGACCGCCGTGTATGGCCTCAGCCCTATCCCGTGGTATTCCATGGCACATATATCGCCGGCGCCATTGCTCGCCGCGCAGGCGATCGCACTGCTCACCTGGTCGGGCGTCGCGTTGTGGAACGGCCGACTTGATTGGCTGCGCGGCACGCCGATGGCCGGCGTGCTGGCGATCGCCTACGCGCTCGTTCTCGGCAGCTACAATTTCATTCTGTTGGTCAGCCTGGTGCCCGCGATCGCGTACGCCGGTTCGCAGGCGTTGCGCGTCGGCGCATGGCGTCGATTGGCGCGGTGGGGACTCATGATGATCGCGCCGCTCATGGCGTGCGGCCTTTTTTTCTGGGCGCGGGTGGCGGGTCTGCTCGAGCGGTTCTTGTTGTTTCAAACCTACGATTTCGGTTGGCGCATCCCGCTCCTCACGCCCGAAGGCTGGCTCGGGGCGGTGCAAGGTGGCGATTTACAGCCGTGGGCATGGGCAGGAATCCGCTGGGTGTTGGCGCTCGGCGTGACGATCGTGCTGGGCTGGGCGCTCGTACGATCGATCCGCAAGGGTCGCCGGCGGATCTGGGCGATCGCGAGCGTCACGATTCCCGTTTTGGCGGGGTATGCGTATCTGGAAGCGCGCGGAGCCACGCGCGGCACGAACGCGAGCTACGACGCTTTCAAGCTCTTCACGGAGTTCTAGCCACTGCTCCTGCCCGCCTTCTGCTGGTGGTT
>CBINOT010000151.1:0-15239 GCA_966252355.1 uncultured Opitutus sp.
CTCCTCCATGGGGTGTCGACGCCGTCGCGCACCGGCGAGCCGGTAGGTTTGGGTCCGGCGAGCGAATTACCGCGGAAAAGCGGTGGACAGCTTGCAGTCGCGACGCGGTCGTCGTCAGGCTGCCGGATGCAATTTCGGATTGTCGGTCCGCATCAACATCGCGCCGTCGTCGGGCCCACCGTTTTTCTGTGCGTGCGGCACGATGTCGTGACGGACGCAGGGCGGGTGATATCGTGGATCGCATCGCGCAACGGTACCGTCCTCAAAGACGATTGCCGCACGTTGAACGAGTCGAAGAACCTGTGTCGGCGAGCCTGGGCCGAGGAATCGTTGGTCGCGTCCAAGTCGGGCGCGTGACCCACCGCCGCGCGTCACCCGACGGCCGCTGCCTTCGACGCGTTTTCTTCCACGCTGCAATTCAGGAGATGGCGCAGATATTCGGGGAAATCCCCGCGACCGCCCATGAAGATCTTGGTGGCACCAGCCGCATAGGCGGCTCGCTCGAGAGTGGGATCGTCGCCCGCCGTCACCATTAGGATTGGGCAGGCTACACCTCGACGTCGTGCCTGCGCGATCAGCTCGCAGCCAGACTCCCCGCCGAGCTGGTGATCCGTGACAATCGCATCGAAACATCCGGCGCGCAGCATCCCCAGCGCCTCGCTTGGGTTGGTGCAGGCAATCACGGCACAGTCCTGGAATGTTTTTCTCAGCCGATGCTCGAGGAGAAAGCGACCATCTGCGTCGTCGTCGACGACCATGATTCTCAGCGGGCGCGGCACAGGGTAAGAGGTTGGAAACGGTGGCGGTCCGGTCGGAACCGGGAGCCCACGAGTTTACGCGGCAGCGCCGACGACGCGGGCGGAAGGGGCCAGGTCGCTGCGCAATTTCACGCGCATCGCCGTTCGCAACGATTCGGGGCTGCCATGAGGAGTGGAGCGGCGGCAATGGTCCAGCACGCGCCAGCACGCCACCATCGGTGCGGACGGCATTTCGTCGCAGACGGTCACGATCGCGTCGGTCAATTCGGTCTCGTTCCAAACCGTCGGGTTGCCCATTTCAGCTTCGAGGCGCGCCGGCGGCATCGCGGGGATTGGGCGCCGGGAGCGTTGTCCATCGCTTCGCGCTGCGGCAGGTGGCCGCCGCGGTTCGCCGGAAGACGGGGTCGAAATCTCCATCCCGGCATATTGAAGTGCAACGCCCGGAAGGTCTATGGGGTCTGACGCTGCGCGGGCCGGTTCGACGTCGGGAGGCCGAGCGGAGGTAGGGAACCGGAAGTTCGGTATATCGCCCTACTTCATCAGCGCCGGCGACCCATTGCCGGCAGCCGGCGGTGCGGACAAGGTGGAGCCCGATGTCCCATCGGGCTGTTTTGAGCGCGGTGCACAGAAGCCCGATAGGGAGATCGGGCTCCACCACCTGATGGTTTGGAAACGTGGCTCGGGCATCTTGCCCGGGCTGTTCGTCGGCGTCTCAGGAATGTTCATCGCGCCGGGCTCTCGGAGCCCAGCTACAATCGAATCGCATGGCCGTCAGGGACGACGGCCGCTACCCGATCGCTTGGTGTAGGGCGTCTGTCTTGCAGACGCCGGCTCGCCGGCCCGTAGCCCGTAGCCATGAGCGTGAACGAGTTGATCAGTCGACGCCCTCGTCCACCCTGCGCTCGCGATGCAATGCCATCCCGTCGCTCACGTTCGTGGCTACGTCACGCGCCCCCGTCAGCAGCGGCAGCGTCAATGCGCCGCACCAAATGCGTCACGGAGCAGCTCCGTGCGGTTCAATTCCCACACCGCCCGGATGCCGGCGAGGAGGTCGCTCGGTTGCACCCCGGCGAACGTCACGGGCCGCAGCCCCGCGGCAATCAACGGCACATTCATCGCCAGCAAAGCCATCGTCGCGTTGCACCGCTCGAACGGCAACAGATACAGCAGATGCGCCAGGAGGAAGAACGCGCGCTCGACGGGATCCTTGATCGCGACGCTTACGCGCAACACGTCCTCGAAACACGTTTCGATGAACCAGCGATCGGCCGGCGGCTCATACACCGTCGCCGCGAGCGATAGCGGCGACGCCCGCAGCAACGGCACGTCCGCCACGCTCGGTCGCATTGGAAGCAGGCCGACACCCGCCATCCCGCGTACGAGTCCCACGCCTGGTCCCGCCGGCGCCGCGAGCCGGCGATACACACTCTGCAACACGTCGACCGTCGCAGCCGATGCAATCCCGCGCGTCGCCCAGTCGGTCAGCACCGCACGGACCGCCCACGCGAACTGCACCTCGGCGCGCGCGGGGTGCATCCGAAGTGACGTCGAACGTTGACGCTGAGTGTATCGACAAGAGTATCGCCGGTGACGTCTGAGGTAACATCCACCGTGACGCCACGTGTGCCGTTCCCCGCATCGTCCGGTGCCCTCGGTGTCACCGACCGGGTCAGCGAGTGCGCCGGCGTCGTCCTCCGACGCAGCGCAAACGCCCACATCGGCTGCGGCATATTGTGCATCGCCCCTGCCATCGTGCGGTGCTGCTGCGCCGCGTCGCCCTGCACGGGGTCGGGGCATACCATGTTAACTTATGTGCTGAAGTGGGAATAATTCTTGTTCATAGGTTAATAAGTTATGCCGTGACCCCATCTGCCCGCCCCTTGCAGCTGTGTCGCGGATCCTGGTTTCGTGGAACATTCGAGTCGGGTAGCGCCTCCCATTCCCTTTGCGCGTTATAAACAGCAAGCTTCTAGCACGACAGCGACGTCCGAGCCCGCCAAGCCGAGGATTTCTGCTCTTTGCCCTCTCGATGCTGGTGTCTGCGGCCCCGCTCGTCGTCGGGGCGGCAGAAAAAGAAAAGGCACCGGCCTTGGTCGAGCAAGACGTCGCGGGTGATGACATTACTTCCCTTGCTGCCTACAACGTGAAGGCAGACCGGATCGAGGATTTTGGGTTTCGCGTGGGTCGCGCGGTCTCTGGGCAATATCCGAAGACAGTGGCCGGATTTACGGTGTCGCGGTTCGTCCCGATCGTTTCCGCCGTTCTGCCCAACACTGCTGCGGCTAAGGCTGGTCTACAGCCGGGCGATCGCATCCTTAAGGCCGACGGCCGGTCCACCTCGGTCGGTCTGCTCTCGGCTGTGCAGTTGACCAGGTGGCGCAAGGCCGAGAAGATCAAGTGGGCGGAGGTCGCCACGGGAAAGACGAACGTCACATGGACACTCGAAGTCCAATCACGGGAGACGAAGGTCGTGCGCACGGTGAAACTCGTCGTGCCCACGCTTCCGCCGCGGTGGGGCGCCTCCGTCTGGCACCCGCCGGAAGGGCGCCGTCCGGCTACCGTCGCGGAATCGGGCTCCCTCGCCGAGCGCAGCCGCGCCGTAATGGATCACGGTGTCTGGAGTTTGCTCGACGAACTTTGCGGACAGGTGCTCGGTTTGGATTTCCGGGGCGGGCCGCCAAGCGATTTCATGTCGGGCCGAGAGCCGGCTGGCTACACTTGGAGCGTAGGCGACCATCGGATATTGGTAACGCAGTTTCGCGGCCGCACTGATGTCATTTTTCAGACGAGGACGACTTCAACCGGCATCCGCCTCTATCTCACGTCGCCCTCAGGGGCGCTGGAAAAGGCATGGATTTGGCCACCTCAGGGCAAGTCGCGCGAAATGTCCGCCGAGGAGGCGCGCGCTGGTTTCGCGTCCGAGCTCGATCTATGGGCTAACCAAGTTGGCAAGGTCTCTGTCCGCTGGCCGTTCGAGCTCAAGCCAGGCTACGACCCCGATGCGATCTTCGCGCTACTCGCGCCAAAAGACGCGACGCCGCCACGGGCAGCCTCGCTCCCGCCTCGCCTGGCTGCGGAGTTCCTGAAGCTCCGGTCTGCGACCGACGCCGAACGTGCGCTTTTCACCGAGGCCTACGGCAAGCTTGGGATCGACGCGGATCGCTGGGCCTACACGGAAACTTCGCGCGGCCTCGAGGACAATCGCACACTCGTGACGCGGGTCGATCCGTCGCAACCCGAGGCCCAGCGAAGCGTGCTGGTGAGTATCGATGGCAAAGCTCCGACGCCCGCCGACGTGCAACAATGGCGGGACGATGGCGGCGACGTGCCAAAGCCGTTAGGAGAGATTCCGCCGCTCGCGAGCGTCATCGATTTGAAGAACCTGCGCGTCTTTTCGGAAGAAGACACCGCCATCGTCTTCGAACTGCCGACTCGCGACGGCGGCGAATTCTCGGCCGATAAATTCCAAGCGCTGTTTCGCGTAAACAAAACCCACCGTTCGTTCGAGAACATCACTGTGAAGCTGCGCGATTCTTTTCGAATCGCCGGCGTGGTGAAGGTGACCAACGCGGGTATGGAGATGCGTTTTCAAACGCTCCACGCCGCACATCCGCCGCAACCCGTGCTCCTGAAAGGCGGCGGAGCTGCGCGGATCGTGTTAGTGAAATTTGCGCGCGACTTCGAAGCGACCCGCACGGAATACAAGCGGGTTGACTCATTCGACGAAACACCCGGACCGGAGCCGGCAGAATAGGGTCAGGGCATAACTTATTAACTAACGAACAACCATCTCTCCGACTTCAACACGTAAGTTAACATGTTATGCCCTGACCCGTGCCCTGACCCCGTACGGATGTCCCTTGCTCGAAGCCGCTATCTCCCACGACGTGCCTATCGAACGTTTAAGCTTCAAAGGCGCCCTCGATGCGATGCACGCCTGGACCTCATCTCCGCTCCTGCGGCGTGCCCGACGCAAGGGCCGCGCCGAACTTCTCGCTCGCATCGCCGCGGATCGAGTTCCCGTACGCCCAGGCCGGCAGGAACCCAGGGCACTCAAACGCCGGCACAAAAATTATCAGTTTCTCACCCGCCCCAGGCGTCGCTTCCGCGTTTCCGCTTCCCGCAGCCTCAAATGACCAACTATATACTCTCACTCGAAGCTTATCTTAGCGCCATTTTGCCCTGACCCCGTACGGATGGACCCTGCCCTGCACCGCCCTTCAATTGCTCGCTGCCGCGCGAATGTCTGCGTGACCCTTTAACACTGCTCGCTCGCTCGATTCAGATTATGGATGCAAAGGCTGCTGCACCTGAATGAAGCGACCCGGCGTCGTGGCGATGATGCCATGAGGATCCGACACCACGGCAAAGCTGGGATTGTTGCCTTTGGTGTTGGTGAGGGTCAGCTCGGCCGTGTAGCCGGCGGCGGGCGGCGTGGACCCGGCAGTCAAGGTGCCGTCGGTGAGGACCCAGAGATTAACCACCAAGTCGACGGTCCCCTCTTTCGCGGGGGCGTAGATGTACGTGGGGCCTAGAACCGGGGTGTTCGCCGTCCAATAGCGCGAATGATCGCTCTTTTCGTACACCTCCACGCGCAGGAGCGGATCGGTGGCCGAGATCGTGCCGGTGGGCGGATTGGCCGAGATTTGGAAGAAGTTCAGGTTGGGGGGTGTCTTCCAGTTTGAGCCGCTCTGGGTGAGATCGTTGGCTCCCGCGGTCAGCGTCAGCACTTGGCTGCCGTTGAGAGTGGTCAGGCCCAGGTTGGCGGGGCTGATATTGGGATACTGGGGACTGATGCCGGTCTGGGCGCCCAGGTGCGTAAAGTTATTGGTGAAACCAAGATTGAAATACTTGGTGAGCTTCGACTGCCAGTTGCCGGCGGTCCAGGTGCTCGTGTCCGAGAAATCGACCCAAAAGTTGTCATTGCCGGCTGCGGGCGCCGCGACGTTGAAATCCTTCGTCTGGGAGCCGTCGCCGCTACCCTTCCACTCAAAGAAACCGGCGCTGCGCACGTACGCGGAGCTGTCGGCCATGTCGCGGTCGGGAGCGCGGCCGGACCAGCCCGGGCCGGCGGGAGCGGTCGTCAGCGTGATCTGTGTTCCACTGGAGGTCACCGTCTGGTTGGGCGGGAGCAGCAGCGTGATCTGCGAATTGTCCGGCGACACCGATTGAATCGTCGTGCCAGAGGGGATACCCGTGCCGCTGACCTGCTGCCCCACTTGCGGCAGCCACGAGACCATCGGGGACTGCGCGCCCCCGGAGGCCTGAACCATCAAGAAAAGCTTGCCCGGAGTTGAGCCGTTGGCCGGAGGTGCCTGGTTGAGCAGGACCGCATTGCCTTGGGCCGAGACCGCGGAAACCGTGGCATTGCCGGGGATGCCGGTGAAGCTGGACGCCACGCTCATACCCGCCGTAATCGATGCCGTGCTCGGCAGGCCAGTCACGATCAGCTGGTTGTTGGTGATATAAGTCTGGCCGGTGGCGCTGAAAGAAGGCGATCCGCTCTGGGCGGTGAAGGTGACGTTGCCGCTCGCGGTGGCGGTCGCGGGCTGGCTGAGCGTCACCACATAGGCGCTATTCCATGCCTGCTGGATCATGGTAGCGGGTGGCACCAAGGTGGTGGCGTTCGAGGTCAGATACATGCCCGGCGCCGCGGTGGCGGAGAAGCCGGTCAGCAGCGCGACGAGATTGCCGCTTATCACGGTGGCATTGCCGGAGACGCAGTTGACCCCGGACACGACGGGGCTGCCATTGGTCACCGTGGCGTTGACCGTGGCGGAGCCATTGACGCCGCCACTGGCTTGGCTGTAGCCGACATAGTTCGCGAGATTGAGCGACACATGGCCGAGCTTTTCCTGGAGCTCCGTATAAGCGAAGGTCACCTGGCCTCCCGTCGTGGTGCCGGTCCCCGTCGTGCCCTGCGAGCCGGACTGCGCGAGGGAAGCGTAATCCTTCAACTCGTAACTCGCCACCGGCGTCAGGCCATCGAGCGCAACCACGGGCAGTCCATCCTTGCTGCGGTTAAGCTGGGGCAAGATATATTGGGCCATGCGGGTGGGAGTCCACGTGACCACATAAGTGTAGATCCCGGTGTAAGGATTGTACGGGTTGCTCGTAGACGTATCCCAAAAGAACGCCTCGTTGTTGAGCGGCTCGGAGGTGAAGTAGCTGCCGGAGGTCGCGCCAGCGAGCGCGCCGCGATAGATGCCGGTGCGATTGAATTTGCCGAAGCTTTCGGCGCTGAAATCCAGGACGACGCTGGCATTGCCCACCGGCACGCGCCAAAAATTAACGCTGCCCATGCTGCTCATTGGGAGCGAGGTCGCGCCATTGTTGAAGGTCCCGAGGGTGGTCTGCGGGTAGGTCCACTGGGTAGCGTCGCCGAAGATTTGGCCCGGCCCGGTGTTGGCGGCGAGGTATTGCAGCCACGTCTGACCTGAAGCGGGAGCAAGGGGGGATTGGAAGACGCGCACGATCAGCCCGGTGACGGCGCTGCCGCTCATTTGGGGCGTGACAGTGCCGAGTACCGGGATGCCGGCGGTGCCCGAGGTCAAGTTGGACAGGTCCAGGTGGACGTCGGGCAATTGATTCGCCGCGATGGTATTGCCACCGTTGAAATTGATGACCCAGTCGCTGGCGGGGGTGAACTGCACCGAGTTTGTGCCGGCGGCGCTGACGGCGGGATTGATCGTGACACTATTGTTCGTGCGATCGACCGATGCCACCACGGTGCCAGGGGCGAACAAGGCTGCAGTAGCCGCTGGGGTTTGCGAAACCGCGGCACCCTTCGTAATGCTGGCCACCGCGCCTCCCACGTTGATCTCGGTTTGGCCCGTGGTGACGGTTTTGGTGAAGCCGAGGGGGCCATTCGTTCCCTGAATCATGACGGTGGTGTTCCCAGACGCCCCGATGGCCGAGGAAATGGTGACGGTCTGCTTGGTCTTGTCGACCTGAGTGACCGTCGTGCCGGCTACGACATACGCGGGAATGGCCGGCGTGCCCTGCGTCACCACGTCTCCCACGCTCACCTGCCCGATGATTCCGGGGTTGCCGATGTCGAGCGTGGTCTGGCCGACGGTCAGGGCGATCTGCGCCCCGTCGCTCGCGGCTCCGGGCGCCGCCACCGTTACGCCGGCGGGGACCTGGCTGGCGAGCAAGCCAGCCAAGGCTTTCTGAACCGTCTTCGCGCTGGAAGTGGGCGCAATGGGCGCGTAGGTGCTGTTGCCGACGACGACGGTGAAGTTGCCGGCGAGGTTCGTCCCCCCGGTGTAGCCCAATTGGACGGCCTGTGCGTTCATCGTCTGCTGGGCCACCACCTCGTCGGTGCGGATGAGTCCCGGCACCCATTGGGAGTATTGCGACTTATGCGTGCCGGGCGTGCGGCTCAAGACGGAGGTAAGCTCGCGCTTGGCGCCGTATGAGGTGAGGTTTTGCAGGCCCAGCCCCCCATTCCAGTTGAAGGTGAAGTATTCGGCCTGCGTGGACTCCGTGTAGGGCACGAACTCGAAATCGATTTCGTTCCACCGCCACAGTTGGGAGGCGCGCTCCATATAGAGGGTCGCCGGGCTGTCGGAATACAGCCAGAACGTCGACACCGAGCGGCTCGGAGACATCTGCATTTCGCAAACGTACATGCCGTAGCCGTGGGTGCTGGTGGAGCGCAGCTGCGCGCTTTTGAAATCGCCGTAGCGCGAGTACTGATACGGAGACGAGCTTTCGGCGCCGGGCGCGGCCGACATGGCGAGGGAGAAAACGCCGGCGATGGCGGCTAGGCGAGCGATGAAGGATTGCGAAAACATATGCGGAGTGAGGGGTAAAGGCGACCGACCGCGGTGGCCGGAAGGTTGCGCGGGTCGGATCGATCGTATCAATCTATTTATGCGTCAGCTCAGGCACAGCGCCACAACGCTTCCATCTATTAGATTATATACTTTGACCGACTCGACGGCTTCGGAGTGTATAATGCGTCCGCGGCAATGATGGCTGCATAATACATCGAAAATTCGCGACGTCCGCGGTGCGATGAGTTGCATACTCGAGACCGACGGCTCTTCCTCCTCCTCACTTCTTTTCCACGAGGTAATCGTCGATCACTAGGGCGTCGGGAAGGGGCCGGAACGAGTCACGTTTTGCGGGCCTGTTGAACCGGTAACTTGCGACGTTCTCGCGGCAGCCGCGACGGCGAGGTACGGACTGTTCGACATGCTCGCGACCGCCCAGGGCGCGCCCTTGCAACTCGATCTTTACCGGCCCGACGCCAGAACGCCCACCGGCCTGATCGTATGGGTGCATGGCGGAGCGTGGCGCGCGGGCTCGCGCAGGGACGTCGACTTGGCAGGAATGACACAGCGCGGCTGGGCCGTCGCCAGCGTCGATTACCGCCTCTCGACGGTCGCGCGGTTTCCCGCGCAGATTCACGATATCAAGGCGGCGATTCGGTTCCTGCGTGCGCACGCCGCCGAGTATGGCTATCCGTCGGACCGCTTTGTTATCGCCGGCTCTTCGGCCGGCGGCCATCTCGCGGCGCTCGTCGGCGTCACGAATAGCGCACCCGATCTGGAAGGCGCCGAAGGCAACGCGTTGACCGCCACCTCGGAGGTTCAGGCGATCGTCGATCTTTATGGTGCGAGCAATCTGACCACGATCTTGGCGCAATCGACGCCACATGGGCTCAGTGTGCGCAAGCCGGCCCTCGACCTCTTGCTCGGCGCGCAACCCGAGGCCGCGCCCGAACTGGCGCGACAAGCGAGCCCGGTCTTCCATGTCGATCGTTCAGATCCCCCGCTCCTATTGCTGCACGGCGACCAGGACCCGCAGATGCCGATCAATCAAGCGCACGAGCTTCAAGGCGCGTATGAAAAACTCGGACTCCCCGTACAGTTCATCGTCATGCACGGCGCCGCTCACGGCGGACCTGCGTTCACCACGCCGAGTGCGCTGGATGCCATCGATCGCTTTCTGCGCGAGCACCTCGTGAAGTGACGGATTCTTCCGCGGACAGCGCGGATGAGCACGGGATCACGAGCAGCGTTTCGCCACAAACAAGAAGGTCGGACGCTACGGTCGGCGCAGTCCGTGAACCCCAGGCTCACCGAGAGCGGCTCGGCACACGATCGGCCGACGCGCCGGTCGCGCGCGCTCGCCCCGGCAACAGCAAGCGGCGATCGACCCGCCGTATGATCACCTAGTCGGGCCGCGCATGCCGTAAGTATTTCCTGCGAAACCGCTGACAAGTCGGCCGACGCGCTAAATTCGAGAGGGGCTCAACCGAATAGGGAGTACGCCCTAGCGGATATGATTTCGCGATTCAGTTTGCAGGAGTCTGCACCCTCGGACCGATCGGTTCCCGCCGAAGCGAGCACGACTCGTATGAGCAAGCCGAGCAGCCCGCCTCGGGAATCGACGGCAGCGTTCGTTCCCTGGCCGGTGCAGCCCAACGGAGCCCGCGCCACCTTTCGTGACGTTTTTTGTCGTCGGTTTGCCGTCCCCGCGGAGCGTTACGAGTTGGAGATGTTGCAACGCAGTCTCGCGCGCCGGGCTCGGCTGATCGGTCCCTTGATTCGCCTCTTCGCGCCGCACTTCTTTTCCGTGGACCAACTCTTCGTCCAGAGCATCGGACGCGCGCAAACCGCGGAAGACTTGAAATCCGAGCTCAAAGCCTTTCGAGACCATCCTGACAATCGTCTATGGTCGCGACGGGTGCTGAAACTTCGACTCTCGGTGTGGCGAATTTGGGCCACGGCCGACGAAGTACTGCCGCACTTGGGACCTCCCCGCCCAAGCACGTGGTCATCGCAGGCACCCTGGAATTAACCACGTGCGCGCCAGCGCTGCAGACTCATGAACTTCCTGATCGTCGACGCCGATGCCGCATTCGTGGACGGAGTTCGAACGCGATTGGCCGGCCTGCATCACGCCGTCGAGGCGGCTGAAAACGGGACCGATGCCTGGATGATTCTCGCGCGGTTCAAAGACCGGTTCGATGTCATCCTGCTCGACCTAGAGCTGCCGGATATCGGTGGCATCGACCTTCTGCGTCGGCTGCGCAGCTCGGCGAAACACGGCGGCACGCCGGTACTCGTTTGCACCCGCGAAAATCGCCGCGAGGTCGCGGCGCACGCGATCGGGTTGGGCATCGCACACTATTTGATCAAGCCGTCTCAGGAGGAAGCGATTTGCCAAAAGCTCCTCGTAATCGCTCAAGCCGAGAAATGCGCCTTCGAAGCGCGAGCCCAGGGCATCGCCTGCTAACGGGAGCGCGCTGCGTAGGCGCTACGCTTAGGCTCCAACAAGGCCGGAGCCGATTCGCTACCCTGCAACGATAGAGCGAACGCGACGAAGATAGGTCCAACCGGGTGGCCCCGCAGTCGGTTACCGATGTGGACGGAGCCGCGGAGTGATAGGCGTCGTATTCGCGCGGGTTCGTTTCTAAAATGACCGACTCGCCGAGAACAACGCCGGTAAACAACCACCCATCCCTATGAGAGACGATTATCTACAGAGCGCACTAAAAGTCATCGACGATCCAACCATCCTCGTGAACGTCGTCTCGCGGCGCGTGAAGCAACTCAAGCGCGGCAATCGCCCGCTCATCGAGTCGCTGGAAAAACTGTCCCCCGAGGACACCGCGCTCCGCGAAATCGCCGAGGGCAAGATCACCTACGAACTGGCCACGCTGGCGGAACTCGCCCACAGCAGCGGCAGCCCCGCCCCGCGCTCCGGAAACAAAGTCTTCAGTGCGGTCTGACGAAATTCGCGGGCGAGGCAAAGCTCGACGGCCAGACCTACACGCTCGTCCGCGAGGACGATATTCTCGGCATCGTCGGCTGACCCACCGTTTAGTCGCTCAGGTTTAATCCACTCCCCTTTTCATGCCCGCCAAACAACTCATCTTCGACGAGACCGCTCGCCAAAAAATCCTTCGCGGCATCGAGCTGCTCGCGCGCGCGGTGAAAGTCACGCTGGGCCCCAAAGGCCGGAATGTCGTCATCGACAAGAAATTTGGCGCACCCACGGTGACCAAGGACGGCGTCACGGTCGCGAAGGAAATCGAGCTGCCCGATCCGTACGAAAACATGGGCGCGCAAATGGTGCGGGAGGTCGCATCGAAAACGTCCGACGTCGCCGGCGACGGAACCACGACCGCCACCGTGCTCGCGGAGGCCATCTACAAGGAAGGGCTGAAAAGCGTCACCGCCGGTTCGAATCCAATTTTTCTGAAGCGAGGCATCGACCAGGCGGTCGAAACCGCCATCGCCGAGCTCGCGCGCATTTCCAAAAAAGTGAGCGAGCGGGAGGAAATCCGGCAGGTGGCCAGCATCTCCGCCAATTCCGACGATACGATCGGCCACATCATCGCCGACGCGATGGACAAGGTCGGCAAGGATGGCACGATCACGGTCGAAGAGGCCAAATCGATCGAGACCTACCTCGACGTCGTCGAAGGCATGCAATTCGACAAAGGCTATCTTTCGCCGTATTTCGCGACCGATGCCGACAAAATGGAAGCCGTCCTCGAGGACGCTTACGTCTTGCTGCACGAGAAGCAGATTTCCCATCTTCAGGACCTCCTGCCCCTGCTGCAGACGATCGCGAAGAGCGGCAAGCCGCTCCTGGTGATCGCCGAGTCGGTCGAAGGCGAAGCGCTCGCCGCGCTCGTGATCAACAAAATGAGGGGCACGCTCCACGTGTGCGGCGTCAAAGCGCCGGGCTTTGGCGATCGTCGCAAAGCGATGCTCGAAGACATTGCCATCCTCACCGGCGGCAAGTGCATCACCGAAGACCTCGGGCTGAAGCTGGAGAACATCACCATCGCCGACCTCGGCCGTGCGAAGCGCATCACGGTGGGCCGCGAAACCACGACGATTATCTCCGGCGCGGGAAAATCCGCGAACATCCAGACTCGCGTGAAACAACTCCGTCGCGAAATCGAGGAAATCGACTCGGACTACGATCGCGAGAAACTGCAGGAGCGCCTGGCGAAGCTCGCCGGCGGCGTTGCGGTCATTCACGTCGGTGCTTCCACCGAAATGGAGATGAAGGAAAAGAAAGCGCGCGTGGAAGACGCGTTGCACGCGACCCGGGCCGCGGTGGAAGAAGGCATCGTGCCCGGCGGCGGCGTGGCGCTCTTGCGCTGCGCGAAGGCCGTAACGGCGTTGAAGCTCGAAGGCGATGAGGCCATCGGGGCGCAGATCGTGCGCCGGGCGATCGAGTCGCCACTCCGAATGCTTTGTGCCAACGCCGGCGTCGAAGGCGCCGTCGTCGCAGCTCAAGTCGCGGCCGGCAAGGGCAGCTACGGTTACAATGTCGCAACCGGCGATTACGAGGACCTCGTGAAGGCGGGCGTCGTCGATCCGACGAAGGTCACGCGCATGGCCCTGCAAAATGCCGCTTCGATCGCGGGACTGTTGCTCACGATCGAGTGCGCGATCACCGAAATCCCCAGCGCGTCCGCCGGCGCTCCCGACCACGCGCCGGGAACGGGCATGGATTACTAATCGAGCGATTTTCAACCTTTCGTTTGTTGCGCGTCAGCGCGACGGCGTCCCGGAAGGGAGCGGTGTGACGCCGGCCGAATGACGGTCTGCGGCGACGCCCGCCGAGGTGGTCGACTGCGGGGCACTCAAACGCGCGATTCGGCGCGGCTCCGCGCCCACCTCGCGCCCTCCCCTTTTATCATGGATCACCGCGCGTCTCCCCTTCCCCCTTCGCAGCAAGCGATCAACGGGGCGTTCTGCATCTTCGTTGGCGGCGGAAAAAAGGACGACGTGCGCCAAATGCTCTTCGGCCTATCCGTGCTGCGCCATGCGACCGAGGCTCAGATCGCGGCCGCCATGCCCTTTGTGCAGGCGAGCCAGCACATGACGCGAAACGAGATTCAGGCCATGCTGTCCGACTAGCCGATGAGCGAAACCTTCCGCGAAAAAATCTGCCGTCATTTCGAGGTGCCGCTCGCGCGCTACGAGGAAACGGTGTTGCAGCTCACGCTTTATCCGCACGCCCGCTGGCTGCGCCGGTTCAAAGCCCGCGACTGGCTGGCGCCCGATCGCACATTCATCGCCGAAGTCGGGCGACTGACGCGCCGGCGCGGGTTTGCGGAGCTCGCGATGGATTTCCAATGTGAGCCGCGGAACCACCGGTTCTGGCGACGCGCCTTGCGGCTGCGGGTTTCCGTGCAGCGGATGCAAGACTTGCTCGCGGATATGTGGGCCCAACGTCGTCCTGCCACGCGCGTGGAGGCTTGAACGGCGGGAGGCATTCGAGCGGTGGCGGCGGAATCAACGGTGGCAGGTGCTTTACGCCCCGACCGCCCCGATTCGCGACGAGACTGCACCCCGTGAAAGATAACGAGGCGGTGCTACGCTTGCTCCAAATCGGGCGTGTGACCGACGTCGCGGCGTTACCTGCCGGCCGCTTTTTCCGAGGCGTTTTCTTCCATACTGCAACCCAGGAGATGGCGCAGGTATTCCGGAAAATCTCCGCGGCCGCCCATGAAAATCTTGGTGGCACCGGCCGCGTAGGCGGCCCGCTCGAGATGGGGACCGTGGCCCGCCGTCACCATGAGGATCGGGCATGCGACACCTCGATGTCGCGCCTGCGCGATGAACTCGGAGCCGGGCTCCCCGCCGAGCCGGTGGTCGGTGACGATCGCATCGAAGAACCCGGCGCGCAGCATGCCAAGCGCTTCGCTCGGGCTGGTGCAGGCAATCACGGCGCAGTCCTGGAAGGTTTTTCGCAGCCGGTGCTCGAGCAGAAGCGGCCGTCGGCGTCGTCGTCGACGATCATCGTTCTCAGCAGGTGCAGCCCAGGGCGTTGAGCGGTTGAGGCGCTGGCATCCGGATGGGAACCGGAAGAACGAATTACGCGGCAGCGCCGGTGGCGCGGACCGAGGGGACAAGGTCGCTGCGCAATTTCACGCGCATCGCGGCGCGCAACGACTCCGGGCTGCCATGAGGCGTGGAGCGACGGCAATGGTCCAGCACGCGCCAGCACGCCACCATCGGCGCGGAGGGATTCTCATCGCACACGGTCACGATCGCATCGGTCAATTCGGTCTCGTTCCACGTTGTCGGGACTGGTCCAACTTCGAGGTGCGCGAGGGACAGCTGCGGGATCGGACGCGGGGAACGATGGCCGCCACGTCGCGCTGCGACCGGGGGCCGCCGCGGTTCGCCGGAGGATGGGGTCGAAATCTCCATCCCGGCATCATGAGGTTCAACGCGCAGACGGTCTATGGGGTCTGACGCTGCGCCGCCGGGCCCGCCGCCGACCGGCTGCATTTTCTGCTTCCTTTTCGAAAGTGGGGCTCTACTTTCTCGCGTCCCACCCTCTGGAGCCCGCAAGCGAAGGAAGGTGCTGCTTCCGGAGAGGTGGCAGAGTGGTCTATCGCACCGCACTCGAAATGCGGAGTGTCGAAAGGCACCGTGGGTTCGAATCCCACCCTCTCCGCCAGTGCAAATTTCGAGCACTCTATAGCTTAGA
>CBINOT010000152.1:0-15155 GCA_966252355.1 uncultured Opitutus sp.
CCGGCCAGTGTGTTGTCGATAACCAGGTTACCAGCAACCGTGATGGTATCAGCGGCAGCGGCACCAAACACAACAGCACCCGCAGCGCCACGGGAGGCGTTGATAGTAAGATTTCCGGTCGTATTCGTCGCGTTACCGAGAATGATGCCATTTGCATCAGCAATCGTTGCACCATTAGGCGCGCGCTTCACGACAACCGTACCGAAATCATTCGTTGCGGTCGTTAGGCTGATGCTTCCAGTCGCATCGACCGTCGACGTACCCGCAGCAACGATATTCGCGCTCTGGGTGATATTGCCCGTGGCGGTCAGCCCGAGCGAGGTGGCGGCAGTAAGAGTTCCACCAACTGCGACATCGCCCGCCGTCGAGGTGTAACTCTGGGTGGCCGCGTTTTGCGCCGCGGAAATTGTAACGCTTGAACCCGTGCCGGTAATTTTCACCGGAGACGTGAGTGTAGCACTGAGGGTCAATGCGCCAGTGGCATTGAACGTCGCATTCCCCGTCAGGGTTTCGGCATTACCGGCGGTGATGAACCCGCTAGCGGTGACGCTCAAATCCTTCGCCGCAATGTTCTGGCTGAGGGTGACATTGCCCGCCGTAGCGTTTAAGGTCACGACTCCACCCGTCACCGTCTGAGCGCCAGATTGGGTAATATTGCCCGCCGCCGTGGCGGTCAGGTTTGCAGCGGAAATAGCCGTAAGGTCGAGATTGCTCGTCGATGTCAGGGTGACATTGCCAACCGTGCCGCTAGCAGCCGCAACGGTGATGCTGGAACCCTTGCCATTGAATGAAATGTTCTTGCCGTTGTCGGCGGTGAGCAAAACGGTGCCCGTCACATTAACAGCGCCACCGCTGGTCATGTTGCCGGCGACCGTCTGAGCGCTAAGGTTGCCACCCACCGTGGCCGCATTGAGGACGAGATCGCCCGCATTGGTCTTAGCGGTAAGATTGCCGGTCACATTGCCGCCAATTGCCATCTTACCCGCGCTATCGACAATATTAACATTGGCGCCGGTCGCATTCACGATGAGCGTATTGCTACCGTTTACCTTGACGCCGCCGGTTCCATTAAGGGTCGTATCGGCAGTTCCGGAATTGGTCGTGAGTGTCGCGTTGCCGGTACCCGAGCCAATTTGGAGGAAGCCCGTGCCGCCTGGGGTAATCGCGGCGTTGCCGGTCGTAAGGGTCACGCTCGGACCATACACGATAGTATTGCCATTGCTGCCGTCGCCAACCGCGATGGTGCCGGTGCCCGTCGTGGTGACGGAGAGATTCGAGACTAGCGCGCCGCTATTGCCGACGGTAAGGTTGCCGCCCGCGCCGACGACGACGTTACCGTTGTTCTGGCTCGCAACGACGACGTTACCACCGTTGATGGTGCCCGCGAGATTCGAACCGGCGGACGTGATCCACACATTGCCAGTACCGGAAGCCGCGTTAATGGTCGCTCCAGGGCTCAGCGTAACAGCGCCCGTCGTTACTGATGTCGTGGTCTGATTCGGAACGAACGACAGCGATCCCGTGGTAAGATAAGAATATTCGGTCTCGGGCACCGTGCTGAGCGTCACGGCGTTCGCCGTAATCACGCCGGTTGCGCCGATGGTGATACCGTTCGGATTCATGATCAAAAGGCCACCATTAGCGAGCAACGTGCCGCCAATCGTCGTAGCCGTCGAACCCGTGACCATGTTCAAGATCGATGCGGAGGTCGATGGCATCGAGTAATTGATCAAATCACCCGCATTGATCGTGTTAACACCGCCGCCAAAGTCCGTCCATTTGATCACTCCATAGGTTGCAGTGGAGGATACGTCGAGGCGGTTGGCGTTCGTCCACGTTACGGTGACGCCAGACGAAGGCGTGATAATGCTATTCAGGTTGGTTTGGCTGGAAGGCAATGCCCACAGCGGAACCGGCAATGTAGCCAGTGGAGCTGCCACCAATGCAGAAAGCAGCAGCTTTCGCAGCGACACACTCGCGGTTGATTTATTCTTCATGGGTTAAGACTAGTGTTGTTGAACGAGACGGTATACGCCAATTCAGCGTTGAGGAAGCAACCCCACGCCATCCATGGCAAGCACTTTTTACACGCAGCGGGTCATCGGTTTGCGACCGATGGCCGTGTGCGAAAGCTCACCAATTCGGCCCGGAGAAGTTCGGAAGCGGTTCCCTTGGCAATTGCCATGCCAACGGTCTTAATCTTATACAAACCGTTCATCGTTCGGCGACGTCCTGGAAATGTGGAGTAGCGGACGCTCCGACCCGTTCGCGGATTCTTGCGCTATCGCACGCATTCACTGGGGAAGGTTACCCAACTATGCATCCACGGTCGAGTGGTAGCGTTCTCGACCCCAAGTGAAGGTCCTCCTCGCCTTTCGTTTCCATTACAAGTTGGCAATGATGAGAACAATTCAGGACTCGCTCAGTCAGAGCGTCCTCGCTCACATCGAAATCCCATGCATTTCCGGATCGCCCTTTTCCTCGCGCTGATATGCACCGCATGCGCCGCCAACGAAATTTCGGTATACCCGATGAAGCGCCTCGTGCTTGCCGATACGGAAGCCAACGCATTGGTCGTCGGCGTAGATGAGACAAGCGACGCGACGGTGTACACGCGCGGACTGTCATTGCTTGAACATCCCGATTTCACTTCGGTGATCGCTCCCTTTGTTGGAAAGCCGATCGGAGCCGAGGTGATCAATGGTATTGGCGACGCAATCGCGAAGTATGCACGCGCTCACGATCGCCTCATCACCAAAGTAGTCGTCCCAAATCAAAATGTCGCCGATGGCACGCTGCGCCTCGTCGTCCTTTTCGGCCGGTTCAATGATGTCGCATTCAGCGGCAACAAATGGTTCAGCAAGCAGGTGCTCGAACAGCGGCTAGGTATCAAACCCGGAGACGAGATCCGGCTTTCGGTCCTCGAGGAAGCGGTCAACTGGGCCAATACCAATCCATTTCGCCGTGTTAAAGTCATCGTCAATCCGATCAACGATCAACCTGCTCGAGCCAATCTGCTCGTTGGCGTTCAGGAGCGGCTGCCATGGCGCTTTTCGGCTTCGGTCGACAATTATGGCACGGAGGTGCTGGGCAATTGGCACTATACTGGCGCGGTTCAGGCCGGAAATCTATGGGGCCTCGATCATCAAAGCGCTTATCAGTTCATCACCACCGACGATATCCATACCTATCAAGCCCACGTTCTGAACTACCGCGTTCCGTTGCCTTGGCGGCATTTCCTGGAAGCCACAGCACTGTACACGCGAGCCAATCCCGATCTCGGCACTGCCGGCCTCGCGCAAACTGCCCGCAACGAAAGCGCGGACCTGAAGTATACAGTTCCAATTCGCAATGGTGACGATCCCGTCGAGGTGCACGTCGGGCTCGAGTTCAAACGCGGCAACAACAATCTCGAGTATGCCGGTAGTAATGTATTCGCCTCCAACACGGACACGTTCCAACTCATGGTCGGCGGTTCGGTCGTGAAACACGATAAACACGGCGCGTGGGCGGTCGGGGGCAACGTTTTCGCGAGTCCCGGTAACGTAAACTCCCACAATAACAGCGCCACCTATGAACTAGCCCGCCTCGGAGCACCGCCGCGGTATGCTTATGCCAACGTCTCGATCCAACGACTGCAAACGTTCAGCCGTGGTTGGGATCTAGCGAGCCACTTAATTGGTCAAGTTTCAACGAGTCGACTGCTCGGAGGGGAGCAACTCACGATCGGTGGGGCTACTTCTATTCGCGGCTATCGGACCAATGTATTCGCAGGAGACTATGGGCTCGTATTTGGGATAGATCTTCTAACGCCGAAGTTCACGACGAAGCTGGACAAGCTGAGCAAGAGGCTACCGGCCGCGGAAACGCGTTTCGCGTTGTTCTTCGATGCTGGCCGGGTATTTGCCAAATCCGATCAGGGGTTTCCCACCGATCTTCCGACCTCAACATTGGCCAGCGTTGGCACCGGTATCCGAATGAACGTTGCGAGTAACTTCAGCCTGAACTTCGATTACGGGTGGCAGTTGAGCAAACTGCCCGCCCTGTACCGGCTCAACGAACGCGGCCAAGGTCACGTCAAAGTCGTACTGGCCTTCTGATCGCAATCTCGGCAGAGGCTCGGTGTGCGGATCCATCTCGGACACCACTTCTACGGCGCGGGCAATCTCGGCGATGACTTCATGCTCGCCGGTTTCCTCATGGGAATCCGCCACACCGCGCCGGACGCGACATTCACCGGCGCCGTGCCCTTTCCGCTGGCCCCATTACAGAATCGATTTCCGGAAATCGTTTGGAAGCCATATGACGACGTCACACGTTGCGATTGCATTCGCGATTGCGATGTATGGCTCGGGGTCGGGGGATCGCCATTTCAAGCGATGCAATCGCGCTGGTTCATCGATCACCTCGCCGAGGAAGCCGCCTTATGCCGCCGCCACAAAAAGCCGATGTACTTTCTCGGTGTCGGTATTCAAACCGATGATGAGCTGGCGCTGCCCGAGGTCCGAGAAATTTGCCGTCAAGCGGATGGTATTTGGACGCGTGACGCCTTATCCGCAGAGCGGCTCAGTTTGGTCGAAGGGATTCGACATTTCGCCGCCGCCGCAGATCTCGCGCATATCTATTTCAACGAAAATCGCCCCCCGAAACCGGTCGCAGGACGGCTGACGCTAGTCGCGAATTTCGATTATGCCGCTTGGCCGGGCTTGGCGGCGCTCCTGACCGCGACACGCAACCCGACGATAACGGATCGCGTCTGGTTAGCTCAGGAATCGCGCGAACTACCAGGAGCTGAGCGATCACTGTACCATGATCTCAGCGAAAGTGAGCAAGCCGGTTGGAGGCTGCTGGCGCCTGACAGCCCCGGCAGTACACTCAACGAGGTGCTGCAACGATGGCCGACTGGCGAATGGCTTGTTTCTGCGCGATATCACGCGGCGCTCGCCGGTGCGTGGTCAGGATCAAAAGTCGTCGTAATTTCAACGAATAATAAATTGCGCGCGGCGGCGATCGACACGAAGGCTCATACGATACCGATCGACGCGGACGCGGGCACCATCATCCGCGCATTGCGGGAGAGCCTAGCGTCCGCCCCGCCTCTCGAACGAGCTGCGGCGGCCACCGCATCATGCCGCGACTTCGTCAATAGAATCCGGTCGGTTGGTGTTAGGTAGTTAGGTAGTTAGGTAGTTAGGTAATATAAAAATGAGCGCTATGGCGCGTGTTGGCGCATGGCCTCATTTGCTTCGTCTAGCGTACGCTGAACCACCGAATCGCCCGGGTGTAGTTTGAGCGCTTCTTCAAGGCGGGGAATGGCATCGGTTGGCCGCTTCAGTTTCAGCAAGGTCACTCCGAGGTTTTTTTCTGCCTCGAACAGGTTGGGATCGTTCGTGACTGCATTCTGAAAATAAGAAAGGGAGTCCTCTAGTTTACCGGCAGCGAAAAGAATCACGCCACCGTCGTTCCACGCCGTAGCATTGGTGGGCACGAGATACGCCGCCGTGTTGTAGTGCTCAAGAGCCGCTTCGGAAAACCCGCTATCCAGCAACTTGCGAGCCTGGGTAATCTGTGCGCGCGCTAATTCGCCGCGATTCCCCCACCGCGTTTCGTTCGTGTGCTCGATCACCGGAAACCGGGGTTGCGAGTGCTCGACGAGTTGAACATGGATTCCCTGAGTCGTCGTCGAAAATATCGCCTGATAACGCGTCCGGCCCAAATTGAACGCCGTTTCCGTAATGCGACTGGGATGGCGATCTTGAAAATGCCATTCCGTGCAGACCAGAAGATGTTTTGCGATCAGCTTCGGGTCGGAGAAGAGGATAAATGGGACGCATCGGAGATAAAATGGCCGAATAGCGTCGATGTTCGAGACGACCACATACGCATTCGAAATATCGGAGTTTAGTACCTCGTTGCGAACTCGCGTAATGTTTGCCGCCACCGTCCTCCCCAAGCCAAACACGTCAGCCTGGACCTGCAGAACGAACAACAGCAAAAATGCAGGAACCGCCCATGCAATCTTCGGCATGCGGAACTCAGGTTTACCTATCCGTGTTTTCCACCGCGTTAAGAAGAAGACGATCGCTGCAAAGCCGCCGACAAACGTAATCGGAGCATAGACCGTGAGAATCCGCTGCGGCCATTCCGGGATCGGAGCGCCTGGAACGTCCCGCGATAACAAATACATCATTCCAACCACTGCGTTCAATATCCCCGTCATCCGCAGCCAAACGTTGTCTCGCGCCCAGATCACCACGAATGGGCATAGCAGAAAGCCTGCTGCATGCACTATCGCCAACACTCGAATTAATATAGCCGAGGAAGAAGGCATGTAACCGAACAACCCATTAACAAACGCGAGATCGTGCGTGAACAGGTCAATCACTCGTTTCCCGATCTGACTAAGGTCAAAACCGAATAGAAGCGTCAGCGCGTGGGTCGCGGTAATCGATTCGGACGCTGGACTGTCTTGCACGATCACGTACGCGAACAATATTACGCCGACGGCAACCGCCGCGGTCCAAAGGCGACGATCGGGCACAAAGACAAATCGCATTCCGCATAGGACCAATGCAAACGGCGCGGCAAAGGGGTGACACACCATGCTGAAGCCAACCAGAATCGCGATCGGCCAGCCAAAACGTTGGCGAGCGTGGGAGCCCTCCCGCAGCACGAATAAGGTCGCGAGACTAATACATGTGCCAGCGAGCGAATAGGCTAGCGGCCCACCCCAGAGGAAATTGGCATCCCAAAAAGCGAGTGAACCTAACGCAACGCCGACGCATCGTAGCCACTCTTGCTGTACAATCCTTTCGAGCGAACGCCATACCACCACAAAACACACACCAGCCTGGAGAAGATAAAAACCGACAACTTGGTATTGAAGCGGCAGGTGCAAATCAGACCAAAATCGCGATATTGCATAATGCCCCACATACGTGAATTGAAACGTCGCGTAGTGTAACGGGCCATAGGACTCACGCGCCGGATAACCATTCATTCCGACAAACGACACGAGATCGATTAACGGCAACCACGGCCCAAATACGAAAGCTGGCACGATCAGTATGATCGCAGCCAAACAGGCAAATAGCACGGCAGGACGACGAAGCTGTGCGAAGCTTTGCGATATGCGGACGATTTGTATGGATGCCCGGTTTAGTGCCGGTGGCGAGTAATCAGCCATGTTGAGATTGTGCCCTACACGTTGATGAAAGTGACCGCGGGAAAGGCGAGGCGGATTCACGTTATTTTATTACCAACGGCACAGCAATGTCCTACCCGCCTGATAAGCCGGCATAGGGGCGTTTAGCTCGCCGTCAAAAACAGGCTGGTCGGAGGATGGGAATCCATGCGACCGTGGGAACTCTCGATGCTCGCGTTGGCGTTCACGTATCTGGTTTTTGTCTATTGGGCGGTCGTCGGTCGCGCCGTCACTGCGCTCGTCTACCCACGCTTTGGAGTTCTTCGCTCCTGGTTGGTAGCTCCGGCGCTTGGACTCGCGGTCGTGCTTCTCGGATTGATGGCCTTCAACCAAGCGGGCATTCCGATCGGGCGGTTCGCTCTGCCGTTCACCTTGTTACTCGGCCTGTGCGCAATCGCGGTGCTCTCGTGGCGACGCCCGCCACTTCCGGCACGCCAGCTGACACCGTTCGTGGCCGCGAGCGTATTCGCTTTGTTTTGGGCGGGGTGGCCCGCGCTCGAGAGCGGCTTCAACTGGATCAGCTACGCGAACGACGACATGGCGAACTACTGCCTAGCCGCACAGCGATTTCTCGACCACGGCTTCTACGACGTCCCGACGATGGCCGAACTCGCCGGGCGCGACTACTCGAGTTACTACTATTTCATGCACGTGGCCGACATGATGCGGTTCGGCGCCGAACATGTAGTCGCGTGGTGCGCTGCGATCGCAGGGATAAAGCCAACGCATGCATTCATGCCCGCGATTCTGGCGCTGTCGCTTGTACAAATATCCAGCGTCGGAGCTCTCGTGCTGCATACTGGACGATGGCGGAGACAAGCGCTGGTCACCGTATCGCTACTCGCGGCAAGTCCCTTGTTCATGCTCGGTACCCTGTATCAGGTCATCGCACAGGTCGGCGGTGTGGCGCTGCTCTTGGCCATAACAGCGCTACTATTGCGTGGCTGGGTAACAGCGCGACGTCGTGTGCTGGCGCAATATGCGGTCCTTCCCGGCATCCTAGGTGCCGCACTCTGCATCTTCTACCCCGAAGTAACGCCTTTCGCCGGCCTGACATTCGGCGCATTCGCGGTGATCTGGACAATGCGGAACCGAAAGCTGCCTGCCGCGCTGGTGGCCATCGCCGCCTACACCTTGCTCGTCGTTGTTCTCATCCTGCGACACAACGTCATCTCATACGTCAGCATTCTCGTCGTGCAGTTTAACGGCGCGATGCAGGCGTCGAATTTGCTGCTCTCGCTGTTCCCGTATTTCATGCTGCCGACGGGATTTTCCAACCTCTATGGATGGATGCCGATCGCGCATGATTTCCGCGAGCCCGTCATCTCCGTTTCGATCGCTTGCGGGATGGCGCTTACGGTCGCGATCCTTCTGCGTGCCGTGCGCGATACGTGGCGGCTCACTCCGGCCGCTTTGCTCCTGCTAATTCAGTTCGGATTCGCGGTGCGCCTTTTCACCGGGGCGAACGATTTCGGCCTGTACAAGTTGGCGATGTGGATGCAGCCGGTGCTGATCGCCGGGTTCGCCGGCTGGTTAGTGTGGTGGTCGCGCCGGAGCCGGTGGGCGACACTCCTGAGTGTTTTGGTTTATGCGGTCACCGCCGCGCCGACGGCGTTGTTCTATACGAATGCTTCGCGCGGCATGCAGTCGGGGGGCTTAACCGAACTGCGGCTCGCATCGCACCTCGGACTCACGGCCAATCTGCCGCCGGACAAGAATGCACAGCTTACTAGCACAATCGAAAACGTGGTCGCGGCGAAGTTCGCCGCCAGTGAGCTCCGCGGTCGGCCGCTTGCACTCGTATCGCGCGACTTCTTCACGCCCACAACCCGCACCGATTTCAAGAATCCGACGTGGGCAGTTCGTCTCCATCCGGAGTACGACAGTATGGCACTTGCACTACCCTTGATTCGAGAGCGGAACAAGAAGCTGATCACCACCGGATCTTTGTGGCGAACCACGTTTTCGCAGGCGATCGTCGACCGGCCAGCCGAGTACTACGTGTCCATCAACCGCCGCCTGTCGCTATTCAACAAGTTTGCCGAGAATCAGCCGGACGATGACGCACGCGTCATGTTCGAGTCCGAGCAGGCATGGAACGTAAAGAACGAACTGCTCTTCGTACATTCGGCGCTGGGCAACCATTACTATTTGGGCGATCGGCGCCGGATATCGTTTTTTCAACAGGAGCAAGACCTGTTCGCTCCGGGACACGATTTCAACGGCATCGGCCGGTTCATGCTGCTGCGAATCGAAAAACCATCGCCTAAAGTGTACCTTCGCATTTCGGCCACGCGTACTCTCGTTACGGGCAGAACCGCGTGGAAACAAATGCCGGTTGACCAACACGGCGCGCCGCAGCCGCCGGTCGACAGCGTCGGCAATCCACTTTGTCCGATCGTGCGCGGTTCAACGGACCAAGCGATCGGCATTGTCGGCAACGGCGCGTTCAATCTTTTCGTGGGACCAATCGCGCCTCAGGAATTCGAGGGAGCTTACTATCTCGGCGTCGATTTCGCGGAACTCCCACGGCAAGTGCTGGATTACCGCACCGGTTTGAAGCGCCTGTACAACCGACGTGTCCTGCTGGACTACCGCCAGCTGCTCGGTTGGGCGCGCGACATTTCGGCAATCAGCGAAACGGATTATGCGCAGCTCTCGCGTCCGCGCGAAATCCGCAACTTTCCGCAAGATCTCGCGCTGGCCCACACGCTCGAATATTCGGGTGCCTACGAGGACGGATGGCTGTCGGCGCATTCGAAATTCGTACTAGCTGGAACGAAGGCCGGAAATTTTGTTCGCTTGCGTGGTGCCATTCCCGCGAGTTCAGACACGAAGGGCACCCACGGCACCGTCGCCATCCGCTTGAACGAGGAGACCGTGTGCGAGCTTGCCGCCAGTCCCGGAGAATTCGACTGGCTTCTCCCTGTTCCTCGCACTTCGGCTACCACGGCGATCGACTTACGTTTCGATACCACGCTTTCTCTGGCTGGCCGCGACGGCCGGCCGGTCGCCGCAAAGTTGGAGTACCTCGGCCTCGCGAACGCGACTTCGACACTCGACATCGACTACACTCGCGCCGACGGCCCGCGGCTCGCCGCCGCCGGCGTCAGTAACGACGGCTGGGCGGCACGTGAAACGTCGATCGTTCTTCCACCGAGCGACGAACCCGTCGAATTGTCGCTCCACGTCGAATACCCCGATTGGAGCAAAGAGGCACGCGGAGGCTCTCTGGTCGCGCAGGTTGCCGGTTCGAATCTCGTTTCGCGCGTTGAGCTAGTACCAGGACATCGCACCACGATGCGAATGGTCATTCCAGCAGCGGCGTCGCTGCGAACGCTGCGGCTTAGCGCTCCAGCAGAATTCTCACTGCCAGCGCCCGACACGCGGAAATGTTCGATGCGGTTGCTCCAGATTCGCCTCGTCCCCGCTCGCACGGTATGAATGACCCGAAGGTTTCACGGCCCGGAGAACCGCAGTCGGTCGTATGCCTGAAAGTCGATACGCTTGGTGACCTCGTTCTCTTTGCACCCGCGATAGCTGCGCTGCGGAGTTCCTGGCCGGACGCAAACATCAGCGTCGTCATTCGCGATTCATACTTGGATCTCGCCGAGCTCCTCGTCCACGGAATAGAATGGATCACTACTTCGATCAACCCGTTCTCTCAGGGGCCGGCTGAATGCCGGGGTGAATTCGATCGGCTCCGATCAATTGTTGCAGACAAGAAACCCGTCGTTCTAGTTGCCGCAACCTCGCAACGTAACTGGCTCGAAATCGCGATTGCCGCCAGCGCGACGGCGAGCAGGAGATTGGCGCTCGGTGCTGCGGTGGAAGACGAATTCTTCGCCACCCAACTGCGGCTGGGTCTAGGTATCGACGCGAAATCCGCGTTTACCGACTATGTTTGCGCGTCGATGGAGGAGCCCGACTGGCAGCGGAACTTCCGCCTTGTCGATGCGCTTACCGGCGCGCAGATACCTCGCACGACTCCATCCTTGGCGCTGACTGCAGCGGTACGCGCGCTAGCAGCCCCAATTCTCGAACAATATCAGCTTAGACGCGGACACTTCGCGGTGTGCGCGCCTGCGGGCTTCGCCAATGTAACGATCAAGACGTGGCCGGCCGACCGGTTCGCCGCCGCGGTCCGCCATCTCCACGAGCATCACGGTTTACCCACCTTGCTGATCGGAAACGAAAGCGAACGCGAACACCTCGCACTTGTCGCAGAACAGGCGGGCGTCGGCGCTCGAACATGGATCGGACGCGAGCACTCGCTCCCGGAGCTTGCGGCGCTCATTGCCGAAGCTTCGGTTTTTCTTGGGAACGACACCGGGGCAATGCATATCGCCGCGGCGTTGGATATCCCAACCGTCGGTGTTTTCGGGGGCGGCACATGGCCGCGATTCGTGCCAGCGGCGCGCCATGCGATCGCAGTGGTTCAGCCTCTACCGTGTTTTGGTTGTGGTTGGGACTGCGCTTTTGGAGATGCGCCCTGCATCGGCGGCATCGGAATTCAGGATGTCACCAGAGCGCTCGACGAACTGCTGGCGATGGCGGCGATTCGTGGAGATGCGGCCCAACGAGCCGTACCGCAGTTCTCCAAAATACAAAACGTGGACCACCTTTCGACCGGCGCGAAGGTTGTGATGGACAAGGCAGCGACGCGATATCGTGAGTTGCGACGCGAACACTTGGCTCGCCAGCACAAGCTCGAAGAACTCACCGTTTTGGCGCGCGCCAAAGATGCCGCAATTTTAGAAAAGGAGGCCGAGATATTCCAGAAACAGGATGAAATCGGCACGTTGAAGCAGGTCTGCAATGAACGTGAGAAGATACTGGTCGAGCTCGATCGCCATGTCAGACGGGTAAACGAGGAAATCGCCCGAATCGCCGCTGACAACGCGCTCCTCCAAAAAACCCTGCGCGAACTTCCGGCGGATAGCGCTGCCGCCGGGCGGGCCATCGCCGATCAGGCGGTACATATTCGGAACATCGAAGCGCTCGTCACGCTGCGCGAACGAGAACTTGCCGAGCTGCGCGCATCGGCCGCGAACCGCGATGCCGGCCTGCACGATCTCGAGCAGGCGAAGCATTACGGCCGCCTCCTGGCGGAAAAAGAGGCGGTGATTCGGACCCTCAGTCGCGCCTGCCATAACCACGAAGCGGTCATCAAACAGCTGATGGCGGAAGCCACCGCCGTCGGCGCTAAAATGCGCAAGCTATGGATCGCGGCGCAGGCATTCTGCCGGGAAAAGTGGTGGCGGCCTTTCGACGCATGGCTCTTCGGCACCGTCGTCGAGCGGTACTGGATGCAAATCGGCGTTCTCCGACATTACGCGCCTAAGCCGCTTAAGTGGGACGAACGATTACCAGCACCCGGCTTGGCGGATGCGAAGCTCCCGCAGGTGGGCATCGTCACGCCGAGCTACGGTCAGGAGAAATTCATCGAGCGCACGATGCGCAGTATTTTGGACCAGCATTTTCCGAAACTGCGGTACGTGGTCCAGGACGGAGGCTCAAAAGATCGGAGTCCGGAAATCATCGCGCGGTACGGAGAGCGGCTGCAGCACTGGGCGTCGAAAAAAGACAACGGCCAAGCGGATGCGATCGTTCGCGGCTTCACGCATATCGTCGCCTCGCTTGACCCCGACGACGTCATGGCATGGTTGAATTCCGACGACTTACTAGGACCGGGTGTGCTGCGGTTCGTCGCCGAATACTTCGTGCGTCACCCGGAGGTGGATGTCATCTACGGGCACCGCATCATTATCGATGATGACGACCGCGACGTCGGGCGTTGGATCATGCCGCCGCATCACCCCGCGACGCTCGAGTGGGTGGATTACGTGCCACAAGAAACGCTTTTTTGGCGCAAACGAGCGTGGGACCTCGTCGGCGGCATCGACCCCACATTTCAATTCGCACTCGATTGGGACATCCTCGCGCGGTTCCATCAGGCAGGGTGCAAGATCGTCCGTGTTCCGTACTTCCTGGGCGCGTTTCGGGTGCATTACGAACAGAAAACCAGCCAGGCCATCCACACGGTCGGCGCTGAGGAAATGCGCCGCATCCGAACCCGGTTTCACGGCGAAAACCAAGACGACTTCGAAACGATCGAACGTTTCGCGCGCCATACCCGTTTTTGGGGCGCCGTGACGGCCCGATTGCACGAGATCGGTATCCGTTGGTGACACACTTCACGGACGGAACGTGAAGAAGTATGTTCAACCGCGGGCGATCCTGGTAAGTGTGCAGCCATGCTTCTGAGCATCGTCGTCCCGGTTTATAAAGAGGAGAAGAACATCCCCGAGTTTCTGCGGCGGATTCGACCCATTCTATCCGGGATCACGGAAGATTATGAACTGATCTTCTCGCTCGACCCGTCGCCGGATCGCACCGAGGACGTGATTCTCGAACATCGTGCGGCGGACTCGCGGGTAAAGCTGTTGAAATTCTCGCGACGCTTCGGTCAACCGATGGCAACGCTTGCCGGGCTCGAATATTCGAGCGGAGACGCGGTCGTCGTGATGGACGTCGATCTCCAGGATCCACCCGAGCTGCTCAACGAGATGATCGCCAAATGGCGTGAAGGCTACGATGTCGTCTTGCCGCAACGGCGCCAGCGCACGGGCGAGCCGTGGATCAAAAAGCTGGTGGCGGAGACCGGCTACAAGGTGATCAACAAAATCGCCGACGTGCGTATACCGCCCAACACGGGCGACTTTCGGCTAATGTCACGCCGCGTGGTGAACGAAGTCATCAAACTAAAGGAATCGCACGGCTTCCTGCGCGGTATGGTGGCGCTGGTGGGCTTTAAACAAGCGCTGTTGCCGTTCGACCGGCCGCCGCGCTTCGCGGGCGAGACGAACTACAACCGATTCTTCGGTTCGCTGCGGATCGGCTTCAACGGTATCTTCTGTTTTTCGACGTACGCACTGACCTTGAGCACGATGTTTGGCTTCGTGCTCGCCGTCGGGTCTTTCATCTTCGCGCTGCTTTACGCGATCGCGAAGATCATGGGTCTGTTCCCCTTCGCGTCGGGGAACCCAACCATCGTCATTCTCATCCTTTTCCTCGGCGGAATTCAGCTGATCAGCGTCGGCATCTTGGGGGAATATATCGGCCGCATCTACGAAGAGGTGCGCGCGCGGCCGAAGTACATCGTGGAACGCGCCGAGGGTTTGGCAGAAGCCGCGAGACCAACGAAATGAAAAGCGCATCGACCGGATCTAAGACGTGCCTTTGGCATCGCAGCGTGCTGGTGGCGGGATTCATCTTCGTCGCCTGTTTCTACGCGTGGACCAACGGCCCCAAGGCGGCATCGTGGCATATCGGCGGTCAGCAATCCGATCATTACAATTCGCTGATGCACGGATTCCTGCAGGGGCATTTGTACATGGATGCTCCCGTCGCGGACGAACTGAAAGCCTGTCCGGATCCATGGAACCCTGCGGTGCGCGGACCCGATTGCCCGATCCTGCAGGACGCAACGTATTACAACGGGCACTACTATCTTTACTATGGCGTCGCGCCGCTCGTGACGTTGATGCTGCCGTTCCGTCTCGTAACCGGCGCCGACATGCCGCTTTCGCTGGCGACATTGTGTTTCGCCTGGGCGGGGCTGCTCGTGAGTTTGATCCTGTGGGAGTCGATTCGGGAACGCTATTTTCCAGAAGTGCGCGCCTGGGTCGGACTGTGTGCGGTCGTCTTGCTCGGCCTTGCGAATCCTCTGCCGGTTCTGCTGCGGAGAACCTTGGTCTACGAGCTGCCGATCGCGAGCGCCTATTTCTACAGCATGGCGGCGCTCTTCGCTCTTTATCGGAGCATTCATTCCCAGCGCTCGCGCATCGCGTGGCTCGCCGTGGCGAGCGTTTGCATGGGATTAGCGGTGGCGTCTCGGCTCACGTTCCTGTTCGCAATGCCCATTCTGCTGATCCCGGTCGCGATCGCG
>CBINOT010000153.1:0-15099 GCA_966252355.1 uncultured Opitutus sp.
AATCATGACAGGCCTCCTTGGCGGTTAAATGGGATGAATGGTTCAGGCCTTGCCCTCGGACTGCACCGGGGCCTCGTTGTGTTTGGTCGTCTTGGTCGGGACCGTCGCGGCGACATCGGTCTCCGTGATCGCGGCGCCCTCGGCCGTCACGGCCTTCTGGATCACCGATACGACGCGCCAGCGCTTCAGGCGGCTGATCGGGCGGGTTTCCATGATTTCGACTTTGTCGCCGATCTGAGTCTCGTTCTTTTCGTCGTGGACGTGGAGAACGGTCTGACGATTGACAACCTTCTGATAAAGCGGGTGCGGCGTCTTGAAAGGAACGACGACTTTGATCGACTTGTCGCCCGAACGGCTAGAGACGACGCCGACGACGGTTTTGCGCGCGCTGCGCTGGCCAGGAGTGGCGGTGGACATGGCGGAATTATTTATGATTTATGATGTATGACTTATGACTGGTAGAACCCGATTCATGCGGCGCTTTGGCCGATCATAAATCGTATATCATAAATCATCAATTGGGTTCAGGCGGCGGCGGGAGCTTTCGCTTTCTTTTCCGTGCGGGCGGTTTCGAGGCGAGCGACGTCCTTGCGGAGTGTGCGCAGCTCGTGGGTCTTCTCGACCTGTCCGGTCTGCTTGCGCAGACGCAGTTGGAGGAGCTGCTCGCGCGTGTCACGGAGCTTGGTTTCGATCTCGGTGATCGAGAGTTCGCGAATTTCTTTGGAAGTCATGACGTGTCGGATGCTGGCTTAAACCGCGGCGCCGTCGCGGACGATGAAACGGCAGTGGAAGGGTAACTTCGCGTCGGCGAGGCGGAACGCCTCTTTCGCGACGGTGACCGGAACGCCGGCGAGCTCAAACAACACGGCGCCGGGCTTGACCACGGCGACGTAGTATTCGACCGGGCCTTTGCCCTGGCCCATGCGCACTTCGGCGGGCTTCTTGGTGACCGGCTTGTGCGGGAACACGCGGATCCAGAGCTTACCTTTGCGCTTCAGATGGCGGGAAATGGTGACGCGAGCGGCTTCGATCTGCTGGCCGGTCATGGGACCGCGCGTGAGCGATTGCAGGCCGAATTCGCCGAAAGCGAGAGTGTTGCCGCGTTTCGCATTGCCGGCGCGAGAGCCTTTCTGCGATTTGCGATATTTGGTGCGGGCGGGAGCGAGAGCCATGGTGAGGATTTATGATTTACGATTTACGATTTACGATTAGGTCGGCATTGCCGCGGCGGGATGATTCATGCGGCGCGCGGCCAACCATAAATCATCAATCATAAATCATAGATGAGTTAGCTGTTGTCGGACTCCTTTTTGCAGATCCAGCACTTCACGCCGATCTTGCCGTAAACGGTGTGAGCTTCGGAGAACCCGTAATCGATGTTCTCGCGGAGCGTGTGCAGCGGCACGCGGCCTTTGCGCTGCCATTCGCGACGGGCGATGTCGGCACCGCCGAGACGACCCGAGCATTGAATACGAATGCCCTCGGCGCCCAGCGCCATGGCCATTTCGACCGCCTTCTTCATCGCGCGGCGGAAAGCGATACGACGCTCGAGCTGCAGTGCGACGTTTTCGGAAACGAGCTGCGCCTCGATCTCGGGCTTCTTCACCTCCTGAATATCGAGCAGGATGTCCTTGCCGGTGATCTTCGCGAGCTCGGCCTTGATGTTTTCCACTTCCTGGCCCTTGCGGCCAATGACGATGCCGGGACGTGCGGTGTAAATCTTGACGCGCACGCGATTCGAAGCGCGCTCGATGAAGATGCGCGGCACCGAAGCCTGCTTCAACTTCTCCATGAGCTTCTCACGGATCACTTGGTCCTCGTTGAGGAGCTTCGGAAAATCCTTCTTGTTCGCATACCAGCGGGACTGCCAGTTGCGGCGGACAGCGAGACGAAAGCCGATCGGGTTTGTTTTTTGGCCCATGGAAGTGAATTAGGAGTTGGTTTCGCCGTCGGTGAGGACGATGCGGATGTGGGACATCTTCTTGCGACGCGGAGCAGCCGAACCACGAGCGGCAGCTTTGAAGCGCTTCAGCACCGGGCCGTTTTCGATCAAGGCGAACTTCACCGTCAGCGCATCCGCCGAGAGGTTGTTGTTGTTCTCGGCGTTCGCGATGGCGCTCTTCAGCGTCTTCGCGATCAAACGCGCGGACTTGCGCGGAATGAGCATCAAATAATCGACGGCGTCCGTGGCCTTCCGGCCTTGGATCGTGCGGGCAACTTCGCGCACCTTCTTCGGGGACATGCGCGCGTTGCGAGTGAGAGCTTGAACTTCCATGATGGTATTGAGGATTCCGACTCGGGAGCCGGCGACAGCAGCGCTGACGCGCCCTGCCCTTTTGTTGGTTTGATTGATTTCGAAAATTGCGGTGCGGAGAAATCGGAGCGGAACGAGGACGCCCCGACGCGCGTTAGATTTCCTTACGGGTCATGCCGCCGTGCGCCTTGAACGTGCGCGTCGGCGCGAATTCGCCGAGCTTGTGGCCAACCATGTTTTCGGTGACGTACACGGCGATGAACGCCTTGCCATTGTGCACGCTGAACGTGTGCCCAACGAAGTCGGGCGTGATCGTCGAGCGGCGGGACCAGGTCTGAATCGGCTTCTTGGTGCCGGCCTTCGCCGCCTTCTCGATTTTCTCGAGCAGGTGGTAATCGACGAAGAAACCCTTTTTGATGGAACGTGCCATGACAGTGAGAGTGTGAGTGGAGGTGGCTCAGCCTTACTTCTGACCGCGCGGCTTGCGGCCGTTGTGGTGAACGATGATCTGCGCGTTCGAAGGCTTCGAACGACGGCGCGTCGGGAAGCCCTTGGCGAGCTGGCCCCACGGCGAGACGAGTTGCTGGCGACCGCCGCCACCCTTGGATTTGCCCTGACCGCCACCGTTCGGGTGATCGACCGGGTTCATCGCCATACCGCGCACGGTGGGACGAACGCCCAGCCAACGCTTGCGGCCAGCTTTGCCGAGGGACTGCTGATTGTGGTCACCGTTGCCGACTTCGCCAATGGTGGCGCGGCAGTTCGGGTGCACCGTACGCAACTCGCCGGACGGCATCTTGAGGGTCGCCTTGCCATTCTCGACCGCGACGAGCTCGAGGCTGGCGCCCGCACCGCGGGCGATCTGCGCCCCGCGACCGGGCACGAGCTCCACGCAATGGAGGCGCGTCGACGGCGGGATGATGTGCAGCGGGAAGTTGTTGCCGACCGTATAGTCGTTCGTCGTCGCCTTGTTGGAGGCGAAGATCGAGGCGCCAACCTTCAGGCCCTTCGGCGCGATGATATAACGTTTCTCGCCGTTGGCGTACGCCACGAGCGCAAGATTCGCCGAACGATTCGGATCGTATTCGACCGCCTGCACCTTCGCCGGCATGTCGAGGATGTCGCGCTTGAAATCCACGATGCGGTAAAGCTGCTTGTGACCGCCGCCGCGATGACGCGACGTGACGCGGCCATAGACGTTACGACCGCCGCTCTTGTGCTTGTGCTCGGTGAGGCCGCGCTCGGGACGTTTCTTCGAAAGCTCGCTCGTGGTCTTGTTGAGCGACGTGAAACGACCGGCGGGCGTCAGCGGACGAAAGGAATGAATAGCCATGTTGGATGTCTCCGGATTGGGCGAGCGCGTTAGACGAGCTCGATCTTGTCGCCGGCCTTCAGCGTCACGATTGCCTTCTTGTAATCGGATCCGACGCTCGGGCGGCCTTGGCGGCTCTTTTTATTTTTGCCGCGATAATTCTGCACATTCACGCGGCGCACGGTGACCTTGAAGGTCTGCTCGACGGCCTCGGCGATCTGATGCTTGTTGGCGTGGCCGTAAACTTCGAAGGTGTACTGGCCGAGCTCGGCGGAAAGCTTGTTGGACTTTTCCGAGAGGCGGACCGTCTTCAGGATCTTGTCGGCTTGCATTAGTTCTTACCTCCGTTGACGCGGGCGATGATCGCCTCGAGCGCTTTGGTGCTGACGATGATCTTCGCGTATTGCGCGAGATCGAGGGTGTTGAGCTTCGCGGCTTCCTGCAGCGAAACGCGTTCGATATTGCGCGAAGCGCGCGTGGTCTCGACCGCGAAAGGCGCGTCGACGAGGAGTACGCGGCCCTTGGGGGCAATGCGCTCCACGACCTGCACGATCGCCTTCGTCTTGGTCGCCTTCGTGTCGAAGGCCTCGATGACGGCAAGTTCGCCAGAGGTCGCGCGATCAAAGAGCGCGCGGCTGAACGCGAGCTGCTTCACCTTCGCATTGATCTTCTTCGAGTAGTCGCGCGGCTTGGGGCCGAACACGACGCCACCGCCGGACCAGATCGGCGAACGGCTCGAGCCCGCGCGGGCGCGACCGGTGCCCTTTTGGCGCCACGGCTTTTTGCCGCCACCGCGGACTTCGCCGCGAGTCTTCGTCGAGTGCGTGCCTTGGCGGTTGTTCGCGTTGATCGCGACGATGACTTCCTTGACCGCTTGAAGGCCCTTGTCGCCTTCAAACGTCGGCAGCCCGAAATCCTTCTCGGTGCTTGATGTGCCGTCGGTAGAAAAAACTTTGAGTTTCATGTCTGCGGGTCCTCCGGATTATTTCTTCGCGGGCGCGGCGGCCTTGGCGGGCGCAGCGGCCTTCTTGGGCTGTTCAGCGGCAGCGGCCGGAGCGGCAGCTTGCGGGAGAGCGCGTTGACCCTTGATCGCGGTGCGAACGAGCACGTCGTCGCCGTTCGCGCCGGGGATGGCGCCCTTCACGAGGATCAGATTCTTGTCCGCAATTACTTTTACGATGCGGAGATTCTGAATCGTGCGACGCTCCTGGCCCATGTGGCCGGGCATCGATTGGTTCTTCCACGAACGACCGGGCGTTTGACGCATGCCGATCGAACCGATTCGACGATGAAACATCGAACCGTGAGCCGCCGGACCGCCGGCGACGCGCCAGCGTTTGACGACGCCCTGAAAACCTTTGCCCTTGGTCACGCCGATCACATCGACGAGCTGGCCTTCGGTGAAGGCGGTCGCATTGACGACATCGCCCACTTTGAGCGTGGGAGCGTCCTTCAAGCGGATTTCGGCGAGAACGCGCGGGGCGGCTTCGAGGCCGGCCTTCTTCGCGTGACCAAGTTCGCCACCAGAGGTGTTCTTGGTTTTCTTGTTCGTGAAACCGATTTGAACGGCATTGTAGCCGTCGGTTTCGACGGTCTTGACCTGGACCACGGTGCAGGGTCCGGCCTCAACCACGGTGACGGGGACGAGCGCGTTTTGCGCATCGTACACCTGCGTCATTCCGAGTTTCCGACCTAAAATTTCGGAGATCATAGGCTAAGCGGTAGGTGGATGGTTTTCCGTTTAACGGACCTACTTTAGCGAGAACCTGGCGGTGCCCGAGGGCACACAGGCAGCTGCTAACTGTAGAGGAACGAAATCCGGGTACTAAAAGTGAAAGTGTGGGTGAGAGTGAAGGTGGCGAGGGGTACGAAATGACGTTCCCGCGCGACCTAAACCGAACGTTTTCTTAGACGTTGATCGTGATGTCAACGCCCGAGGGCAAATTGAGCTTCTTGAGCTCGTCGACCGTTTGCGCGGTCGGCTCGATGATGTCGATGAGACGCTTGTGCGTCCGGGTTTCGAACTGCTCCATCGACTTCTTGTCGACGTGCGGCGAGCGATTGACTGAAAGCTTCTCGATGCGGGTCGGCAGCGGGATCGGGCCGGAAACGCGGGCGCCGGAGCGCTTCGCGGTTTCGACGATATCCTGTGCCGACTGGTCGATCACGCGATAGTCGAAGCCCTGGAGTTTGATGCGAATTCGTTGGCCTTTCATGGCGTAAAAAGAACGAGGGTTTACGTGCGCGCCGGCGCCTTGGAGGAGGTTTCGACGATCTTGGTCAGAAGCGAATTCGGCACTTGTTCGAAGTGCGAGGGCGTGATCGAGGCGGACGCGCGGCCCTTCGAGAGCGAGCGAATATCCGTGATATAGCCGAAGAGCATTTCAAGCGGCACGCGCGCATCGATGATGCAAGCGCCAGCCTTGTTCTCCATGCCGTTGATCGATCCGCGGCGGCGATTGATGTCGCCGATGAGGTCGCCTTGGTAATCTTCCGGCGTCGTCACTTCGACTCCCATGATGGGCTCGAGCAGGATCGGGTTAGCCTTCTTCATCGCGTCCTTGAACGCGAAGATGCCGGCCATTTTGAACGCCATTTCCGACGAATCGACTTCGTGGAAGGAACCATCGACGATGCGCACGATGACGTCCACGACCGGATAACCGGCGACCACGCCATTGTTGCAGCCTTCCATGATACCGTCCGTCGACGGCTTGATGAATTCCTTCGGGATCGAGCCACCCACGGTCTCGTTGAGGACCTCGATGCCTTTGCCCTTTTCGTTCGGCTCGAGCTTGATGACGACGTGACCGTATTGGCCTTTGCCACCCGACTGACGGATGAACTTACCTTCGCCGTCGGCGGCCTTGAGAATCGTTTCGCGATAAGCGATCTGCGGCTTGCCCGCAGTGGCTTCGACCTTGAATTCCCGCTTCATGCGATCGCGGATGATGTCGAGGTGAAGCTCGCCCATGCCGGCGAGAATTGTCTGACCGGTGTCCGGGTCCGTCTTGACGCGCAAGGTCGGATCTTCGGCCACCAAGCGCTGCAGCGCGGTGCCCATCTTCTCTTGGTCAGCCTTCGAATTCGGCTCGATCGACATCGAGATAACCGGCTCGGGGAATGATGGCGGCTCCAGGCGAATATCGAAATCCTCGTCGCACAGCGTGTCGCCCGTGATGACGTCCTTCACCCCGACGACGGCGCAAATATCGCCGGCGTAGGCGAGCTCGATTTCTTCGCGCTCGATCGCGCGCATCAACACGAGGCGCGAAACGCGCTCGGTGCGGCGGGTGCGCGGATTATAGACCGACATGCCCTTCGGCAGCTGGCCCGTATAGACGCGGAAGAAGACCAAACGGCCGACGAACGGATCGTTCCAAAGCTTGAACGCGAGACCGGCCATCTTTGCCTTGTCGTCCACCACGGCCGCGACTTCCTTGCCATCGCTGTCCTGGCCCACCATCGGGGGCACGTCGATCGGACTCGGCAGATAATTGACGACGCAGTCCAGCAAGCGCTGCACGCCCTTTTTCTTGAACGCGGAACCGGGGATGACGCCGGTGAACTTGAGCGAGATCGTCGCTTTGCGGACGCCGAGCATCAGTTCGTTGACGGAAATCTCTTCGCCGCCGAGGTACTTTTCGGCGATCGTATCGTCGAAATCCGAAACCGCCTCGATCAGCTTGTCGCGGTATTCCTTCGCCTGGTCCTTCATGTCGGCGGGAATCTCCGAGGTGATCGGATTCATGCCGAGCGGATCCTTCGTCTCGTCGAAGATGTAGGCGATGTTCTGCACCAGATCGACGAGACCGGAGAAATTCTCCTCCTTGCCGATCGGAATGAACAACGGATGCGCGTTGGCCTTGAGCTTGTCGCGCATTTCCGAAACCGCGCGGAAGAAGTCGGCGCCCGTGCGATCCATCTTGTTGATGAAGGCGACGCGCGGCACGCGATACTTGTTGGCCTGGCGCCACACCGTCTCCGACTGCGGCTGCACGCCGGCGACCGCGCAAAACACCGCGACCGCGCCGTCGAGCACGCGGAGCGAGCGCTCCACCTCGGCGGTGAAGTCGACGTGTCCCGGCGTATCGATAATATTGATGCGCTGCTTGATCCCCTTCCACGGACCGCACGAGGCGTTCCAGGCGCAGGAAATGGCGGCGGCGGTGATGGTGATGCCGCGCTCGCGCTCTTGCTCCATCCAATCGGTCACCGTGGTGCCTTCGTGCACCTCGCCCATCTTATGGACGGCGCCCGAGTAGAACAGAATGCGCTCGGTGGTAGTCGTTTTGCCCGCGTCGATGTGCGCGGCAATGCCGATGTTCCGCGTCCATTCCAACGGGAACGGGCGGTCCTTGGCGTTAGCGGGAGAAATCTTGGCCTTGTCGGTGACGACAGTAATGACCGGTGCGGCGGGAGCAGACATGAGCAATGACCGGAAAAGGGTTACCAGCGGAGGTGCGCAAAGGCGCGATTCGCCTGCGCCATCTTGTGAGTGTCTTCCTTCTTCTTCACCACCGAGCCCGTGTTGTTATAGGCGTCGATGATCTCGGCCGCGAGTGCATCCTTCATCGGAATCCCCTTGCGACCGCTCGCCGCGTCGACGATCCAACGCAGCGCGAGCGACTCTTGGCGCTCGAACGAAATTTCCACGGGCACCTGATAGGTGGCGCCACCGACACGGCGGCTCTTCACCTCAAGGCGCGGGCGCGCGTTCTCGAGCGCACCCAACAAAAGATCGACCGGATCGCCCTTTTCGAGCTTCTCGGAAACCTTCTCGAACGCACCGTAAACGATACGCTGGGCAAGATTCTTCTTGCCGCTCTTCATGATGACATTGACGAGGTGCGCGACCAGCGGGCTGCTGTAGCGGATGTCCGGTACAACCTGGCGTTTCTCAGCTCTGTGACGACGTGACATGGCGAAATCGGTTAAAAAAGAACGTTATTACTTGGCGGCCTTCGGGCGCTTGACGCCGTACTTGGAGCGGGAACGACGACGCTTCTCGACGCCGGTCGCGTCCAGCGTGCCGCGGACGATATGGTAACGAACACCGGGCAAATCCTTCACACGGCCGCCACGCACGAGCACGATCGAGTGCTCTTGGAGATTGTGGCCTTCGTCCGGGATGTAGGAAATGACTTCGTTGCCGTTGGTCAGGCGAACCTTCGCGACCTTACGGATGGCGGAGTTCGGCTTCTTCGGAGTGCGCGTCATGACCTGCACGCAAACGCCGCGACGGAAAGGATTGCCCGCCAAAGCCGGAGATTTCGACTTGGTGCGCATCTTGCGACGGCCTTTGCGGACGAGTTGGTTGATGGTCGGCATACGAAGAGAGAAGGACGGACGGAGTGAAAATTGACGAAAAGAGGTGAACGCTAGATTTCACTGAAATCTCGGCAAGAACTTTTTGGTGAAAACTAGAGCGTCTCGCGAAAACCGTCTTGGGGAGCGGCTTCGCGATGGGAAGCGTTCATCGGGAGGACCGACAACGCGCGGAAATGAGACGAAAAGGGGGTCGAGCGTCTCGGGACCGCCTTCGAAGATCAAGCTAGATTTCGGTCGAGAACGAAAAAGTTTCGCGCGGCGCACAGATCGCTCGATCGCCGAAGGGTGTGTAAGGCGTTAGCGGATACGAAGGCGGCGACGCCCCGGGTGCGCTGCGGCTCCGTTTCGGCCAATACGCTGGGAAATGAGAAAAAAAACGCCCGGCCGTGAGGCCGGGCGTAAAACCGGATGGAGCTAGGCTCTACATCGCGATTTTTGGCGGGAGGGATTGGGAAGCTGGTTATCGACCCCACAGATGACAAGGCCAAAGTTCTATCGGAGAAAGCCCTATGCGTCCGCGCATGCGATGCGCGAGACGGGGGTCTGGCGCCCTTCGGTGCAAGCGGGCGTTGGGTTGGGAGCGGCGACGCAACGTCACGAGCCCTGCATGTCGCCTAGTTACCACGCGCAAAGGACTTCCGTGATAAGCCCCTTGGTTGGTTACGGCCTGGGTGCGCAGTGAGTGCGCCTGCGGGGGCTGCCATTATCCGCATAAACAAAAAGCCGCGGACTTTCGTCCGCGGCTTGAAGTGTTTGTGAAACGTCGAGACGGCTCGCGTTAGCTGGCGCTCGCTTCGGCCGCCTTCGGCTCGTCGATGATCTGATCGGCGCCAAAGGGCAGCGAAATCTTGAGCTGCTTGAACTGCGGCAAGCCCGTGCCCGCCGGAATCAAATGGCCCATGATGACGTTTTCCTTGAAGCCCTTCAGGAGGTCGACCTTGCCGAGCGTCGAAGCGTCGGTAAGGACGCGCGTCGTCTCTTGGAACGACGCGGCCGAGATGAAGCTCTCGGTCTCGAGCGACGCCTTCGTGATGCCAAGAAGGATCGGCTCGGCTTCGGCGGGCTTACCACCCGCTTCTTCGATCCGCATGTTCTCGGACAGGAACGCCGCGCGATCCACCTGCTCGCCCCAGAAGTATTCGCTATCGCCCGGATCGGTGATGCGAACCTTGCGGAGCATTTGGCGAATGATGATTTCGATGTGCTTGTCGTTGATCGTCACGCCTTGCAGGCGGTACACTTCTTGCACCTGCGAGATGAGGAAGTCGTACAGCGCCGACGGCCCGAGGATTTCGAGGATTTCATGCGGATCGGCGGCGCCTTCCGTAAGGTGCTGACCTTTGTGCACCACGTCGCCCGGTTGGACGATGATGTGCTTGCCGGTCGCGATCAGATGCTCCTCTTCCTGGCCCGTCTCTTCGTTCTTTACGACGAGCTTGCGCTTGCCACGAACCGTGCCCTCGAACGAAACGATGCCGTCGATACGCGACATCTCGGCCGCGTCCTTCGGGCGGCGAGCTTCGAACAGCTCGGCAACGCGCGGCAGACCACCGGTGATGTCCTTCGTCTTCGACGCCTGGCGGGGCGTCTTCGCGAGCAACGCACCAGGAGCGATCGTGTCGCCTTCGTTGACCGCGATCTGAGCGCCGACGGGAATCGAATAAGCCGCGAGCGGCTTGTTCTTCGCGTCACGCACCTCGATCTGCGGATTGAGGTCTTCCTTGTGCTCGATGACGACCGTGGCGATGCGGCCAGACGCTTCGTCGAGTTCGCGCTTCACCGTGACGCCCGGGATCATGTCCTTGAACGTGAGCGACCCACCCTTTTCGGACAGAACCGGCACGTTGTACGGATCCCATTGCGCCAGCACGGCACCCTTGTCGATCTTCTCGCCGTCGCCGACATGGAGGAACGAGCCGACAACGATGTTGTAGACTTCGAGCTCCTTGTCTTCGGCGTCGAGGATTTGGATGGTGCCGGTCTTGTTGAGCACGATGCTGCCGCCGTCCGCCGTCTCGACGAGACGGAGGCCGCGATACTTCACGGTGCCGCTCGAACGGACGCGAATTTCAGGCGTCTTGAAGCCGCCAGACGCGACGCCACCGATGTGGAACGTACGCATCGTCAGCTGCGTGCCAGGCTCACCGATCGATTGCGCGGCGATGATGCCGACGGAATCGCCGATCTTCGCGACCTTGTTGGTCGCCGGATTGATGCCGTAAGACTTGGCGTCGATGCCGCCCTTCGTGACCGAAGTCAGCGGGGACATGACCTTCACGCGTTCGAGGCCCGAATCGTCGATCTTCGCGCCCATTTCCTCGGTGATGAGTTCGCCGGCGCCGACCAGCAGCTCCGACGGATTCAACGGATTATAGACGTCGTCGCTCGAGAAGCGGCCGATGATGCGTTCCTTCAGGCCGACGATTTCGTCGTCGCCTTCGAAGATCGCCTTCTTCCACACGCCGTCGCGGGAGCCGCAATCTTCCTCGGCGATGATGACGTCCATGGCGACGTCGCACAGCTTGCGGGTGAGGTAACCGGCGTCGGCGGTCTTGAGCGCCGTATCAGCCAGACCCTTACGCGCACCGTGCGTCGAGATGAAGTACTCGAGCACCGTCAAGCCCTCGCGGAACGAGGACAAGATGGGGCGTTCGATGATTTCGCCGGACGGCTTGGCCATCAGACCACGCGTACCGCACAGCTGGCGAACCTGCTGTTTGTTACCGCGCGCGCCGGAGTCCATCATGATATAGACCGGGTTCACCTCCGTCTTGCCTTCGTTGGCCTCGAGCTTCGCGAAAACTTCCTTCGCGATCTTGTCGGTGGCGCTGGTCCAAATGTCGACGACCTTGTTGTAGCGTTCGCCGTCGGTGATGATGCCCTTGTTGAACTGGCCTTCGACTTCAGCGATCTTCTTCCGGGAGTCGGAGACGATGTCCTTCTTCGTGTCCGGAATGATCATGTCGTCGATACCGATCGAAATACCGGCTTGGAAGGCGGTCTGGAAGCCAAGCTCCTTCAGTTTGTCCAGCGTTTCGACCGTGAGCTGATTCCCCGACGTCTTGTAGGTATTGAGAATCAGATCGCCGAGCTTCGACTTCGGCACGGCGAAGTTCACGAATCCAACCGTCGCCGGCCAGATTTGGTTGAAGATCACGCGGCCGACCGTCGTGCGGACGACGCGCTTTTCCTTGTTGCCGTAAACGGTGTCGCGGCCGTGGTCGGGATTCGGGATCTCGACCCAGTCGTGCATCTTCAGCGCGCCGTCGCTCTTCGCGAACAGCACTTCTTGAATGCCCGACAGCAGCGGCACGCGCTCGCCCTTGGCGGGCTTCTTGCGCGGTTCGATCGTAAGATAATACGCGCCGAGCACGATGTCCTGCGACGGCGTGAGAATCGGCTTACCCGAGGACGGCGAGAAGATGTTATTCGTCGCCATCATGAGGAGCTTGCACTCCATGATCGCCTCGAGCGAGAGCGGCACGTGCACGGCCATCTGGTCGCCGTCGAAGTCGGCGTTGTACGCCGTGCAAACGAGCGGGTGAATGCGGATGGCTTCGCCCTCGATGAGGACAGGCTCGAACGCCTGAATCGACAAACGGTGGAGCGTCGGCGCGCGATTGAGCAGCACCGGGTGGCCCTTCGTCACTTCCTCCAGAATGTCCCACACTTCGGGCGACTTCTTCTCGATCATCTTGCGCGCACCGCGGACGGTGTGCACGAAGCCGAGTTCCTTGAGGCGGCGAATGATGAACGGCTCGAACAAGACGAGCGCCATCTTCTTCGGCAGACCGCATTGGCTAAGCTTGAGTTCGGGACCGATGACGATGACCGAACGACCCGAATAATCGACGCGCTTGCCGAGCAAGTTCTGACGGAAGCGGCCCTGCTTGCCCTTGAGCATGTCCGAAAGCGACTTCAAAGGGCGGTTGCCGGCGCCCGTGACGGGACGGCCGTGACGACCGTTGTCGAACAGGGCGTCGACGGCTTCCTGCAGCATGCGCTTTTCGTTGTGAATGATCACATCGGGCGTCTTCAGCTGCATCAAATTCCGCAGGCGATTGTTGCGGTTGATGACACGACGATAGAGATCGTTCAGATCGGAGGTCGCAAAGCGGCCGCCTTCGAGCGGGACGAGCGGGCGCAGGTCCGGCGGGATGACGGGGAGCACTTCGAGGACCATCCACTCCGGACGGCTCTTCGAGTGAATGAACCCTTGAATGACCTTCAGGCGCTTCGAGAGCTTCTTCTTGATCTGCTTCGACTTCGTCGCGCGCATCTGCTCCTGCAGCTCGGCGACGGTCGCTTCCATGTCGATCTTGACCAGCGCATCGCGCACGGCCTCGGCGCCCATCTTGGCGACGAACGAGTCGTCACCATATTCGTCGAGCGCTTGGCGATACTCGGTGTCGGTGAGAAGCTGACGCGGTTCGAGCGGGGTCTTGCCCGGATCGATGACCATGTAGTTCTCGTAGTAAATCACGCGCTCGAGCGAGCGCGCGGTCATGTCGAGCAACAAACCGAGACGGCTCGGCATCGACTTGAGGAACCAGATGTGAGCGACCGGCACAGCCAGCTCGATATGACCCATGCGCTCGCGACGCACGCGGGCGATCGTGACTTCGACGCCGCAGCGATCGCACACGACGTCCTTGTACTTGATGCGCTTGTATTTTCCGCAGGCGCACTCGTAGTCGCGGACCGGGCCGAAAATCTTTTGGCAGAACAAACCGCCCGGCTCGGGCTTGAACGTGCGGTAGTTGATCGTCTCGGGATTCTTGACCTCGCCTTTCGACCACTTGCGGATGACGTCGGGCGAAGCGACCGTGATGGACACGCAATCGAACGCGGCTTCTTCGAGGCCAAGGGCCTCGCGAGCCTGATCGCGATTCGGAGCGGTGGCGGCGGTCTCGTTGGGTTGAATCATTTTTGGTATCTCCCTGAGTTGAATTTAAAACGTTTGGATCGTCGTTGCCTCAGTCGGACGCCGGCGCGGTGCCGGCGGAGCGCCGGTCAAAGACCGGCGCTGCTGGTGAGGCAAGGCGTCATCAGGTGCCGTAGCTCAGTGCGTCGCGCTTCTGGAGCTTGATGTCCAAGCCGAGCGACTGGATTTCCTTGATGAGCACGTTGAACGATTCCGGCGTGCCGGCTTGCAGCGTGTTGTCGCCCTTGACGAGGGACTCGTAGATCTTCGTGCGGCCCTGCACGTCGTCGGATTTGACGGTGAGCAGTTCCTGGAGCGTGTGCGCCGCGCCGTAAGCCTCGAGCGCCCACACTTCCATTTCGCCGAAGCGCTGGCCGCCGTATTGCGCTTTGCCGCCCAGCGGTTGCTGGGTGACGAGCGAGTACGGACCGACCGCACGAGCGTGAATCTTGTGCGAGACCAGGTGATTCAGCTTCATCATGTAGATGTAGCCGACGACGACCTCTTGATCGATGCGCTCACCGGTACGTCCGTCCAAGAGCGGGCTCTTGCCCGACGAAGGCAGCTTGGCCTCCTTCAGGTACTCACGAACCTTCTTTTCGGGGATACCGTCGAACACGGGCGTCGCGACCTTGAGGCCGAGCTTTTTGCACGCCCAACCCAGATGGGTCTCGAGCACCTGACCGACGTTCATGCGTGAAGGCACGCCGAGCGGGTTCAGGCAGATTTCAACCGGAGTGCCGTCCGGCAGGAACGGCATGTCTTCCTCGGGCACGATCTTGGCGACCACGCCCTTGTTACCGTGACGACCCGCCATCTTGTCGCCAACCTCGAGCTTCTGCTTGGTCGCGATGTAAACCTTGACCTGCTTGATCGCGCCGTCGGCGCCCGCTTCGCCGGATTCGACGGTGCTGAGCTTGCGCTCACGATCGGACTCGAGCTCGTCGAACTTCGTCTGATACGAGCCGATGATCTCCATGATCTTGATGCGGACCGGAGACGGATCGATCTGAACGTGCTTCGAGACGGCGGCGAGTTTGCGCAGCAGCGTCTTCGTGATCTTGCGATTGGCCGGGATGATGATTTCGCCGGTCTCGCCGTTGATCACGTCGAGCGGAATCTTTTCGCCGAGGAGGATGTTCGAGAGCGCCTCGGTGAGGCCTTCGCGCAGCTTGTCCATCTGCGTCTTGTACTCTTCCTGAATCTGCTTGGCCTGACGGCGGCGATCCGACGGAGAGAGCTTCTCCTCCTGGTTGTCGATGCGCGAGGAGACCTTCA
>CBINOT010000154.1:0-14810 GCA_966252355.1 uncultured Opitutus sp.
GATTTTGATCCCAACTGGTCCTTCGAAAAAAACTAAAACCAAGATTGGATCTACAATAACGCCGATGGCACGAAACAGGGGCAAGACCACATGGGACGACACGCGCAAGATGCCCGTGCCACGGCAGGGCCGAAGGCGCCCGCGCTCTGGAGCGTGCGTTTCTCGGGGATTTCGTTTCTCTTCGCCCCTCCATGTCATTCGTCCACCACCACCCTCCGCATGCGACGCCTGCCGCCGCCGATGCTTGTCTCGTGATTCAGGGCGATCGACTCCTCGCCGCGCCAGACGCGACGACGTCCGTTCAGCTGCCGGACTGGGCTACGATGGCAAACTGGCTGGAGGCGCACACCGCCCTACTCCATCTCGGCCTAATCGACCGGTGCGTGCATTGGACGTGCGCGGTGCACCGCGTCGACGCGCCTGCCCCGTCCGGCTGGCAATGGCACGAGACGCGCGCGTTGCTCGGCGCGTTCACGCCCGCGCAATGGCATGCCGTCAATTGCGCGCGCCAACTGCTCTGGTGGGAAAAGCGGCACCGCTTTTGCGGCGCATGCGGGACGCCAACGATCGATGTGATCGAGGAACGAGCGCGACGCTGCCCCAGTTGCAACGCGGTGTTCTACCCGGTGGTATCGCCCGCGGTCATCGTAGCGGTCACGCGTGGTGACGAATTATTGCTCGCCCATAATCGGAATTTCCGCGCCGGTCTCTTCAGTTTGCTCGCCGGCTTCGTCGATCCCGGCGAAACGCTGGAGCAGGCGGTTGTCCGGGAAGTCCACGAGGAAGTCGGCATCAAGGTCGGCAATGTCGCCTATATCACCAGCCAGCCGTGGTCGTTTCCCAATTCGCTGATGATCGGTTTTCGCGCCGAGTACGTGAGCGGCGAGATCGCGGTGGACGGCAAAGAAATCGAAACCGCGTCATGGTTTGGCCGCAACGCGATGCCCGAACTGCCGCGCCTCGGCACCATTGCACGAATGATCGTCGAGCGATGGCGGGCGGAGACCTGACGCCACCCACTCAAGTCACGGAATCCATGGCCGCGAGAAACCACCTTGGCGGCCTTTGCGTGCGGAATAATGCCTTGGCTTCGCGCCAAGGGCGGACCAAACCAGCCGCCGGTCGGAGACCGGCGTTACTGGTCAAACATGGGCGGGACGCCCATGGGACGACACGGGCAAGATGCCCGTGCCACGCCGGATTCTCTGTTCTCTCGGTTTTCCTCCTGTGAAATGATTGGGGCGGTTTTTGACCTGTCCCCAACATTTCCGTGAGCTTCAGGCTGTATCTCGATCGGTTTCTCATTCGCGTTAATTCGCGTCCACTCGCGGTTGAATCGATCCTTCGGGCCTAGCTTCGCTTGACGGTTCGGTCGGGGCCGCTTGCTTCGCCACGTGCGCATGCACCCAATCGCGTTTCCCATGAAACGCTTTCTCGGCCTCGCGGCCCTTACCCTGGCGCTATCGGCATCGGCCCAAACGTGGATGGCCGACAACGGCAACGGCACTTTCACCAACCCGCTTTTCTACGACGAATTCTCCGATCCCGACCTGATTCGCGTCGGCGACGATTTTTATCTCACCGGCACGACGATGCACGTGAACCCCGGGCTTCCGATCCTGCACTCGCGGGATTTGGTGAACTGGGAGTTGTTATGCTACGCCTTCGACAAGCTCGATCTCGGGCCCGAATTCCGCCTGGAAGACGGCAAGGAATTCTATGGCCAGGGCATCTGGGCGCCGTGCTTCCGGTATCACCAGGGGACGTACTACATCTTCTCGAACGTCAATCGGCACAACACCCAGCTTTTTCGCGCCACCAATCCCGCGGGACCATGGCAGCGCACACCGCTGAAGCGCGCGTTTCACGATCTCTCGGTGCTCTTCGACGACGACGGCAAGGTGTACGTCGTCTGGGGCTATCAGGACATCCACTTCGCGCAGCTCACGGACGATTTGACGGACGTCGTGCCGGGGTCGGAAAAGGTCATCATCAAGAAGGGATCGGGAATCGGCGAAGGCCTCCACTTCTACAAAATCGACGGCAAGTATTACCTGCTGAGTGCGTGGTTCGAAGGCCGGATGCGCATGCCGTGCGGGCGCGCCGACAAGCCCGATGGTCCTTACGAGATCAATCAAGCGATCAGCACGGATGAAGATTTCGGGCTCGCCGAAGGCTATCGCGTCCGGAACCAGAAAGCACCTTTCGAGGTAGTCGCGCCGAATACCCGCGACGATGGCCGGATGTCGATGCACCAGGGCGGCATCGTCATGACGCCGACCGGCGAATGGTGGGGCTGGTCGATGATGGACTACAATTCGGTTGGCCGCCTGACGTGCCTCTCGCCGGTGACGTGGACCGATGGCTGGCCGTACTTCGGTTTGCCCGGAAATCTGAAGCGGACGCCCCGCACCTGGGTGAAGCCGAACACCGGCCATATGTCGGCGCCAATGGCACCGTACCAACGCAACGACGACTTCTCCGGTCCCAAGCTCGTGAACGTGTGGCAATGGAATCACGCCCCCGTCGACGCGAAATGGTCGCTTTCGGAGCGGGCCGGATTCTTGCGCTTGCACGCGCTGCCAGCGAAAGATTTCTGGTGGGCGCGAAACACGCTCACGCAACGCGCCATCGGGCCCGAATCGATTCCAACGGCGGAGCTCGACACCAGCGGGCTGAAACCGGGCGACATCGCGGGTCTCGCGCTGCTCAACTTGCCCTATGCGTGGATCGGCGTGCGGCGCGATGCAGAGGGCACCAGTCTGGTGCAATTCGATCAGCTCTCCGGAAAAACCACGACCGCGCCGCTAAAAACCTCGCGCGTTTCGCTCCGGGCACACTGCGATTTTCTCACCGAGAAAGCCACCTTCAGCTACAGCACCGACGGGAAGACGTTCGTCCCGTTGGGCGACGAGTTCACGATGATCTTCCAGCTGAAAACGTTTCAGGGTGTGCGCTACTCGCTTTTCGCGTACACGCCGAATGATGCCGAAGGCGGTTACGTCGACTTCGACTCCTTCACCGTCCCGGAGCCGCATCCTCGGGGGCTGATGCAGCCGATCCCGTTCGGGCAAACGCGTTCGTTCACGTCGTTCGGCGCCTCGGACACGCTCACGATCGACGGCGCGACTCGCTTCAAGATTGTGGACCGCGGGCTCGGACGCGTCGCACTCCAGGCCGACGATAAGTTTGTTTCGATCGGCAGCGGCGATGGCGGTCCCGCGCATTTGAAATCGGGCGCTCCGGGCGAGGCTGAGACCTTCCAATGGACCGAAAATGTCTACGGCGACGTGAACCTCCTTTCGCTGACGACGCATCGTCATCTGCGGGTCGAACCGAGCACCGCCAGCGCATTCGCCGACTCGCCCGGACCGAAGCCCAATCGGAAAGATGGGACGTGTCTCGTGGCGACGCCCTTGCAGCCCGATTGATGGTAAAGCGTAGCCACGAGCGCGAGCGAGTGGACGGATTGAGAGGGTGGGCGCCATTTGCTCGATCGAGCGCCGGTCTGCGAAATCCGGAATTCGGCGTAGCGGAAGCCGTGAGGGTTTCGGGGCAAACACGAAACGCTTACGCGTGGCAGGCTGTCGCTTCGCTCGGTACCGCTACGCGATCGTGGTGCGCGTGGCGGGGTCTCGCTGTCACCCGGTTCCGCGACGCAACGCGACCGTCACGGCAATTCGTACACTTCGACCAATCCGACACCTGTCGTCTCGTTAGCTCCGCGGACGTGCACCGAATACGAGCCCGGCACGAGCGTCGCGATCAGTACCGCCTCCCTCGGATCGAGGAGTACGTCGCCGAGTTTGTGACCATTCGCGGCATAAATCTCTTCGAGCCGATCCGACGCAGCCCAGGACTGGTTCTCCATCAGCAGCGTGGTCTCGCGAAAAAGCCGCAGCTCGGGATCGGCCAACGTGCCCGACACGCCGAACTTTTGGAGCGAAGGTCCGGTACCGCGAATCATCAGGCGCTTCGGCAGCGTTCCGTTAAGAACGAAGCCGGCAATTAACACGTCGTCGCCGGTGCCGACTCGAGTGCGGGCGGAGAGATTGATCAGCTTGGGCTGCCCGGCGAATTCCGCCGCCGACGGAGCGGTGGCATCCATATCGTAAGCTTCGATCAACGCGACTCCCGTCGCCCCGTCCGCGCCCGTCACATGGGCCGAGTAAGCGCCTGACCCAAGAGGCTGAAGCAGCATGGCATCCTTGGGGCCCAAAGGAATGCCTGCGAGCTTATCGCCGCCCAGAGCAACAATCGCAGCTGCATTTGACGCGGCGCTCCACGAGTCGTTGCTGCCGATTATCGAGCCGCCCTGATGCAATTCGAGTTTCGGATCGTTCAACACACCGCCGACGCCGAAACTCGTCAGCGTCGGGCCGGTCGCGCGAATCATCATCGGTTTAGATCCTGATCCCAGGATGCCGAAGCCGACGATCAGGGTCTCGCTTCCGACACCCGCTTGCGAGCGAACCGAAAGATTTGCGAGCCGGCCGGCTGAACCGACGCTCAGATCGGTCTCCGCACTCGTTACGCCACTGCTGGGATCGGTCACGACAATGGTATAGGTGCCGAGGTCGGCACTCGATACCGCCGGGATCTCAAGCGTTGCGCCTGTCGCGCCAGGTCGGGCAACACCGTCCTTAAACCACTGGTACGAAAGAGGCGCGATGCCGGTAGCGACGGCCGGAATCGCCACGGGAGCGCCGAGGGTCACGCTTCGGTCGTGGACAGGCAACGTCGCAATGGGCGCGGGCTTCACGCCGTCCTTGGTCTCCGCGACGGTCCGGATCGTGCCGTCGGGATTGTAGTCGAGGTAATCGATGCACACCGAGCGCCGCCAATTGCCGCCCTTCGGTAGAGCGCCGTTGTGATAGACCAAGTAGCTCCGGCCTTTGAAATCGATGATCGCGTGGTGATTCGTGTTACAGTTTTCGGCGTAGCCCTTGAAAATGCCGCGATAGGTCCATGGTCCCGTGATTTTGTCGCTGGTCGCGTAGCCGAGCTTCTCGGGAAACTCGGTCGCGTAGGTGAGATAGTAAAGATTCCCGCGCTTGTGGACCCAGGTCGCTTCGGTGAACAGCGGGAGCGTGGTAATCGTCACGATGTCGCCGTCGGTCTCGATCATGTTGGGCTTTAGTTTCACATACCGGCATTTCGAGTTTCCCCAGAAAAGATACGCCTGGCCCTCGGTATCGACGAAAACCTTCGGATCGATGTCGTCCCAGAAAATCGTCAGGTCCGTCGTCATGTTGTTCGTGACGATCGCCGACCCACGGGCGTCCTTGAACGGACCGATCGGCGAATCCGCCACGGCGACGCCGATCGCGAAACCGCCGCCGATCGTTTTGTGGTACATGGGCACGTACCAGTAGAACTTGCCGTCGCGCTCCACGACGTCGCCGGCCCAGGCATCGGACTGCGCCCAGGAAAAATCGGCGAGTTTCATCACCGGCCCATGGCGCTCCCAGTTGACCATGTCGTTCGAGGAGAAGCAGAGCCATTCCTTCATCCGATAATTCGGATCGTTTTCCCCGGCTTCGTCGTGACCCGTGTAAATGTAGACGATGCCTTGGTGCACCATGGCCGACGGATCGGCGGTGTAGACCTCGGGGAAGATCGGATTGGCCGCGAAGGCGAGACTCGCGATCCCCCATAGGGCAGCGACCGACCGACGCGCCAGGGGCAAAAAACGCATGCCGGAAACGTCGGCCGATCGACCGCAACCACAACCCAGCGCTTACTTCACGGTAAACAGACGACGCAATTCGTTCCGCCGATTCGACGCATCGTCGACTAGGGCAGGTCTACGAAATCCCGAATCCGGCGTAGCGGAAGCCATGAGGCTTTCGGCAAACACGAAACGCTCACGCGTTCCGCTACGGCGGCGACGAGAAATCCGGTCGCTCGGCCCAATGGCTCGATTGCGACGGGATCCAAGTCACGTAGCAGGCTGTCCCTTCGCCCGGTACCGCTACGACGGCCGACGACCCGGCCACGACAAACTAACGCTTCTCCGAGCGACGCCGTGCCTTCGCCATTTGCTCGATCGTGGTCCGCGTGGCGGGGTCCCGCGCGTAGGGCAAGACTTGTTCCAAAGTATCGGGCTCGGCGCCACCGTGAGCGTTGCGATACTCGCCCAACGCCGTCATGTAGCCACGCACGTTCGCATCCGCGTACGGCGTGACGTCCGGCGTCTCATTCAGGTCGACCTTGGGATTCGCCTTACGAAACGCCGACAGTGCACGCAGTGTCGCATCGTGAAGCTCCGAACCGGCCCAGGGCATTGAACCGAAACCACCGCGCGACTGGACGAACATGCGCTCGTCGAATTCCGCATCGATCGGCTCGCGCTCTCTGATCGCGCTCAGTCCAGCGAAAACATCGGCCACCCGACCCGACGCCCCCATCTCGTAACGCGCAAAGGCGGCCGCCGGGACAGGTTTTTCAATGTAGGGCAGCAATTGATCGACGGTGATGGGCAACATTCCGCCCGTTGCGGCCGTGTACTTCCTCAGCGCCTCCGAGAGCAAATGCACGAAATCCATTTTCGCCCGCGAACGCACGGCCGCCATCGCGGCGCGGTCGCCGTCTTCGGCGGAGAAATCGAGATAGCGGACCGCGGCGAGCCATTGGCATTCGGTCATCATCGACATCTCGGGAATCACCGCTTCCGGATGACGCGCGAAGAGCCCCCGAATTCGACGCAGCCGCTCTAGCCAATCGCTGATTTCTTCCTGTCGCTCCGCCTCGCGATTCACCGTCTCGATCCGCTCCGGCTGCGCGCCGGCCGCGAGCTCGCCGGCCTGCCGCAAGGCCTCGGCTCGCGCGGCTTGCGCCCGGGCCAGCTCCGCCCGCGCCGCGTCGAGCCTGGCTCGCTCGGCGCGCAGCGTCCGATTAATGCTCAACAACTGCGTTCCGCGATAAGCGTTCAGCCCGAGCAACGTGACGACGCCAGCGAGCGCGAGGAGGTAAGCGATGCGCTTCATGGGCGCACCGTCCCGTCGAACGTTTCCTGCAACTTCGCGGACGTGAGCGGCCATGGCAGGTACGGCAGCAGTTCCGTCGCGGTGACGGCCGAGACTCCGTTGTGCTTTGCCGCGTAGGCGGATTTTGCCTCGCGCACGGCGACGGCCGCGGCGGCTTCCGAGCCGTGACCATTGGCCCCGATGTGCCAGATTCGGTCGCGATCGGCATCGACCGGCGATCGCTCGGCCACGATGTTCATGCGGTCGCGCCCCTTCAGCTCAACCAACGGTCCACGGTGGATCATCTCGTAGCGCTTCAACAGCGCGGGAGCGATCGACGGCCGGAAATACTCCGCGAGTTCCGCCGCGGTCTCCGGCAACAATCCATCGTGCGCCGCCGCATACCGCGTGAGCGCGGGCGCCATTTGGTTCGCCACCCAATTCTCGGCGAGGGAGCGCAAGCGCGCCATCGCATCGCGCACTTTTTCCTCGGTGCTCAAGTCGAGGTTTTCGCCCAGGCTGAACCATGTGGCCTCATCGAGCGCGGCGAGCTCGGGAATGGACAATTCCGGGTGCTCGCGAAACGCCGTCCGCAATCGATCCATGCGTTCGAGCCAAGCCTGCATCTGTGCGGCCGCGGCGGCGTCTTCGGGGGTTGCCCTCGGCTCGGACGCCGCGGCCGGCCTCTGGGCGGTCGTGCGGTCGACGACGGCACGGGCAACGCGTGTCTCGCGCTCGACTGCCGCGACGGTTTTGCGCACGGCGACGAGTTCCTGACGGTCCTCGGCGATCGCGCGCACTTCCAGCCAAAGCGTGCCGGCCGAGCCCAACAACGCCGCGGCCAGCGCGAGTTTTTTCGTGGTCGTCATAATCCAAAATCCAGTCGTTGCCGCCGGCGTCGCCATGGCGGCCGCGCCGCAGATGCTGCCGGCCAATCCGGCCGGGGCTTGTTGCACGGCGTGGGCCGAAAGCGCGGCGGCCATGCTCGTCGCGGAGGTGGTGAGACCGCGGGCGACGAACTGACTGCGGAGTTGGTCGATCGCGCGCGCCACCCGCTTCTGGGCCGCGTCGTCGGAAACCCCGAATCGCTGTCCAATTTCACGCAGGCTCTTATTCTGAAAATAGCGCAGCAGGACGGCGTGCCGATCGGCGCGCGGCAGCGCGCTGACCGCTTCGTCGAGCAGGGGAGCCACCTGGCTCCAGTCGGAATCTTCGCGATTCATGGCGGCGAGTTCCACGGCGACCGCTTGGCGCGCGCGCCGACGCGATTCGCTACGCACGGCATCGATCGCACGGCGCCGAGCGACGGCATGCAGCCACGGCAAAACGGGCGTCGACGCCACGGCACTCGCTTGCCGCGCCAGTTCGATGAACACGGCTTGCGCAACGTCCTGGGCCAAGTCCGGCGTGCGCACGATCCGCTGGGCCACCGAGAAGACGAGATCCAGGTGTCGATCCACAATTTCGGCGAACGCCTCGTTGGAACGCGTGGCGGCGAATTGCTGGAGTAGCTCCTCATCGGTCATGGTGGCCACCCTATGGTCGTCACCCGAATCCAAATCCGACACAAGTCGGCACAAGATTTCCCAAGTACTTGACGCCAAACAGCCATCTGCACGGCGAAACTGGACTCTATAAGCGGGGAAATTTGCAGCCGAGGGTTTTATTGAGCATTACGAAAGGGGCGACGGCAGGGCCCGATCTTCGAGCAGGCCGATTAGATGTTCGCACGAGCGCGGCCCGCCAGGTCGGGCCCTACCTCGATCAGCGAAAGTCACTTCTTTGGGAAATGCTCGATAATATTGCTGCTCTCGTGAGTGGCCGAACTGTAAAGCCTGTGTTCCGTTGGCGGGCATAAACCGATGGACGCACGTTAGAGTCATTGCTGCGCACGTTCTCGCCTCGAATCGATGAACAGCGTTCCCCACTCCACTTCGCCCGCGCGCTCTCGCTTCCGTAAATCCGCCGTCTCGGTGTTTCATATCGAGGACGACCCGCTCGCCGCCGACACGGTGGCGCGCCTGCTGCGTCGCTACGACGGCTACGTCGCAATCGGCCACGCGTCGACTGGCCAGGATGGCGTCGAGCGGTGCGTCGCGCTCAGGCCGCGGATTCTGATTCTCGATCTCGGGTTGCCGGATATGGACGGATATGACGTCGCGGAAAAACTGGAGCGCCATTCTTTCGCGCCAAAGATCATCCTGCTTTCGGTGCGTTGCGACGCGGCTTTCCTCTATCGCGTGGCGAAAACCACGACCTCGATCGTGCGCAAGAGCGCCCGCTTGCATCAGGAGTTGAAGGCGGCGTTGGACGAACTCATCGCCGGCCGACGTTATATATCGCCGGAAATCGTCGCCGACGTCGCGCGTTGGCGCAGCAGCCCGCAAGCGTTCTTCAAGGTTCTTTCCGATCGCGAAATCGCGCTCTTGCCTTCGTTCGCGCATGCCGGATCGGATGCCGAAATCGCCTCCCGTTTCGCCCTCAGCCCGGCGACGGTGCATTCGCATCGCCAAAACGTCATGCGCAAGCTCGAACTCCACACCGCCGCGGAGCTGATGCGCTGGTGTGCCGAACAAGGCTTCGGCCACATCCCGCGGCGGTTGGTGGGCCGAAGCGATGACTTGTGCGACCGTCCGCTGGCCGCGCGGCGCTTCAACTTTAAAGAGGAAACGTAGAGCTTTTGCGGGCTCGCTCCCGCGCCTTTGGATGTGCCGTCTCGTTTATCCAAGTTCGAAAATCAACATCCATGAAATTCCTGAAGCTATTGCTCGTTTCCGTCGCCCTAGCCGTCGCCTCCACCGCCTGGGCCGGCTCGGCCTCCGTCTCGGACGGTTACAAGTCTGCGTACAGCACGATCGAGGTCGACACCATGTCGGGCATCTACGTTTGGTGGGGGGTCACCGTGTATCAGAACGGCAACATGCTGATCGCCTATGATGCCGGGGGCGTGACGTCGCTCGGCAATGGCGTTTCGTATTCCGGTTACCCCGACCAAATGTATATCTACAGTCCGGACGAGGGTGAGGTCACCGTCGAGCTGTCGATCACGACGGGCGGCACGTTTTGGACCAGCAACAACACCATCAGCTACGTCTCGAATTACTCGGGCGCCGACTGGGCTTACCTGCAGTGTCTTTGATTTTCGCGTCGCAAGGCGCGATCCCCATGCACTTCGAAGCCGCAGCATTGCTGCGGCTTTTTTTATTGCGCGCGGTCGCAGGCGGCGCTGCTCGCTGAATCAGCGGCCAGCGTGTGTTCGTCAACAGCGCGCCTGAGATCGTGGCAGGCGTGAAATCGCTTAAGTGGCTGCTGGCCGAACTTCCAAATGCCGCTCGCGCAGCCAGGCGAAGATCACGGGCGTGACGACCAGGATGTGAACCAGCGACGAGAGCATGCCGCCGACCACCGGGGCCGCCAAAGGCTGCATCACTTCCACGCCAGTCCGCGTGCTCCAGAAAATCGGCACCAGCCCCGCGATCGTCGTCGCGACCGTCATCACCTTTGGCCGCAACCGCAGTCGCGCGCCCTCCTTCACCGCCTCTTCCAACTCCGCCCGGGTAAGCATGACCGGCGTGTCCGCCGCGTCGCCCCTTCGTGCGCGCTTTTCGGCGAGCTTCTTCGCGACGGCCTCCTCGAGATACACGACCATCACGACACCGGTCTGGATCGCCGTTCCGAACAGCGCAATGTAACCAACCCATACGGCCACGCTGAAATTAAAGCCCATAATCCATTGAAGCAGCACGCCGCCGGTCAGCGCGAACGGCACCGCCAGGATGACGTGTGCCGCCTCGGCGGGAGACCGGAACGTCAGCGTCAACACCAGGAAGATGATCAACAGCACCGCCGGCATGATCAGCTGCAGCGTCCGCCGCGCGCGAATCTGATTCTCGTACTGCCCGCTCCACTCGATGGTCATCCCGGGAGCGAGTTTCACCTCCCGCGCGATCCGCTCCTTCGCCTCGTCGACAAACCCGCCAAGATCGCGCCCCTGAACGTTGGCCTGCACGAAAACGCGCAGGCGGCCGTTCTCGCTGGCGATCTCATTGGGCCCCACGACCCGTTGAATCGAGGCCACCTGCCCGAGCGGAATGTACCGCATACCCATCGTGCCCACGCCCGCCGGCGCTGGATTGCTTTCGGGGATCGCCACCGGCAAGGCGGCCAATCGATCGAGATCCTCCCGGTCGGCACGATCGAATCTCACCTGCACGGGCCAGCGTTCACGGCCTTGGATGGTCGTGGTTGCCGTGCGTCCGCCGATCCCCGTCTCGGCCACGGCGAGCACATCCTCGACACTCAGCCCGTAACGCGCTGCCGCGGTACGATCCACATTGATTTCGAGGTACGGTTTTCCCTGGATGCGCGAGGGAGCGACGCCGGTGGCACCTGCGATCTTGTTCACCACCTGCTCCACCTCGAACGCCTTCTCTTGCAGACTGTCGATGTCGTTGCCGAAAATCTTGATCCCGAGTTGAGCGCGGATGCCCGTTGAAAGCATCAGGATTCGGTTTTCGATCGGTTGCAGAAATCCCGGCACGTAGCCCGGCACCTGCGTGAGCTTCGCCGTGAGTTCGCCGATCAGCTTGTCCTTCGTCATTCCTGCGCGCCATTCTGTCGGCGACTTCAGCATGATCGTCGTTTCGATCATTTCCACTGGCGCAGGATCCGTGGCAGTTTCGAATCGGCCCAGCTTGCCCGCCACGCTCTCCACCTCGGGCGTCTCGCGAATCACGCGATCCTGCCACGCCATGATGCGCTTGATCTCGCTCATCGAGGTGCTCGGGAGTAGCACCGGCATGAAAAGCAGCGATCCTTCCTGCAAGGTCGGCATGAACTCCGAGCCAAAGCCGTCCAGCCGAGCCGCTATCGCCGGGCTGATTGCGCTGACCCGCTCCCGAATTGGTTTTGGCAATCCGAAGGCGACCACACAGCAGAACGCGAGCAGCACGCCCGCGAGCGCCAGCACCGTCTTGCGTCGCCGTAATGCCCAGCCAAGCACCGGATCGTAAACCGCCAGTAGCCCGCGCATCAGCCAGTTTCGGTCTTCCCGATGAAACGGACCGCGCACCAGAAACGTGCACAGCACAGGCACCAGCGTCACGGCGAGCACGGTGGCGCCCACCATCGCGAAGGTCTTCGTCCACGCCAGCGGGTGGAACAATTTTCCCTCCTGCCCGCCAAGCGTGAAGATTGGAATAAACGCCAGGATGATGATCCCCATGGCGAAGAAGATCGGCCGGCCGACCTGTTGCGAAGCGCTTAACGTGATCCGGAAATAATCGGCCGAAGTCAGCACGGCGACGGAACCGTTTGGCGTCCGCGCGCGACGCTCCTCCTCGAGCTCGCATTGGCGAATCACGTTTTCGACCATCACGATTCCGGCGTCGACCAGCACGCCGATTGCGATCGCGATCCCGGTGAGCGACATGATGTGCGACTGGATTCCAAACTGCTTCATCAAGATGAACGCAACGAGGATAGAAGCCGGCAGCGGCAGCGTGACGATCAAGATGCTGCGGAAGTGAAACAGAAAGATGACGTGCATCAGCGTCACCAGGATCACCGCCTCCCAAAGCGTGTGCTTGAGCGTGTCGATCGCGCGATCGATCAGTGAGCTCCGATCGTAGAAAGGCTCGATCGTCACGCCCGGCGGAAGGCCTGAGCGAATCTGATCGATCTTTGTCTTCACGTCTTGGATCACCTGATACGCGTTCTCCCCTGATCGCATCACGACCGTGCCGCCGACGACTTCGTGACCATCGACGTCGAGCACACCGCGGCGATAATCGCCGCCCACCTGAACCGTCGCCACGTCGCGTAGATAGACGGGTACGTCGTTCCGCGTCGTCAACGCGATCGCCTCGATGTCGCTCGCCGCGTTGATCAAGCCGCGGCCGCGCACCACGAATTCCATTCCGTTTTCCTCCACGGTCCGACCGCCAACGTTCAGGTTGTTGCGCCCGATGGCCGTCATTACCTGCTCGAGCGCGACGCCAAACTGCTTCATGCGCAGGGACGAAACCTCGACCTGCCACTGGCGGACGAATCCGCCGATACTAGCGACTTCCGCCACGCCAGGCACCGCCGCGAGTTGGTAACGGACGAAGTAGTCCTGCAACGCGCGCAGCGCGCCGAGATCCTGCTTCCCGGACGTGTCCTTGAGATAGTACTGGTAGACCCAACCAAGCCCGGTTGCATCGGGACCCAGTCGCGGCGTTATTCCGGCCGGCAGCACATTGCCGAGATAGTTCAGCCGTTCGAGGACCCGCGTCCGGGCGAAGTAATTGTCGATGCGATCCTCGAAGATTACCGTGATCAGCGAGAAGCCGAACATCGACGTCGCGCGCACCGTCTTCACCCCTGCCAGTCCCTGCAGATTGACCGACAACGGGTACGTGACCTGGTCCTCGACCTCTTGCGGGCTGCGTCCCTCCCAGTCGGCGAAGACGATGACCTGATTCTCGCTGAGATCCGGAATCGCATCGATCGGCACGCTGCGCACCGCGAAAATGCCCCAGCCGAACAGCAGGAGCGTCGCGCACAAAACGAGAAACCGATTCTCGAGCGACCAGCGGATGAGGGCGTTGATCATGTCAAAGTAGTGAGGAGCGAGTAGCGGGTAGTGAGCATCCGGAGCAGCGGGGAGCGTTCGGCAGGGCTTGATGTACTCGCTGCTCGCTACCCGCTACTCGCTACTTCGAGGTCACGGGACCTCCACCCCGCAATCGGGCATAGCGGAGCCGAAGAACGGATTCTTTAACGGCTGATGCTGCTGCACCCAGCGGCCTTTGCCGGCCACGGGCGCCATTGGACACTCGAATACCTTTAGCCCAAGCGGCGCCCGATGCGGGCGCAGCAAGTCAGCGACGGCCGTGCTCCAGGGTTCAAACGAGGCGCGAGCCGACTTTAGGCTCTCGCCTTGCTCGAGCCGCGGCAGCTGCGGAAAAGGCTTCGCCGCGACCGCCAAGGTAGCGAAGAGCTTCTGATACCGAGCGAAATCGTCGCTACCCAATGCGTCCGCAGCGTCTACGGCGGCCGAAGCCAACGCCTTGATCGCCTCCGTGGGCGCCATTGGATTTGGTGCTGGCGGGACGCCTTCACCTCGCCCGTCCGCCGAATTGGCGTGGGAGGCGGAAGCCGCGGTGCCATGCGAATGAGCCGTGGCCTCGTGCACCAATTGCGCTTGAGCGTCGATCAATAGTGCCCCGGATGTCACCACGCGCTCGCCCTCGGTCAGTCCCGCGAGCACCTCCACCAACGCGTCGCCTTTCCGGCCAAGCTGCACCGCACGCCGTTCGTAGTTCCCGTCACCATGGTCGACATAGGCGACCGGGCCCATCCCGGCATCGAGAATGGCCGAGCGCGGCGCCGCAATCACAGCCGGAGATTCGACGAGCACCCGCGCCTCGGCGACGACGCGGTGAAACAAGGTGTGGCCGGCCCCTGCCGTGTTGAAATGCGGATTCGGGAGTACCACGCGCACCTTCGTCGTCCGCGTTACCTCGTTGAAGTTTGGGTCGATAAACTCGATGGGCGCTTCTAGCACTTCACCCGGCACGGCCCGCGTCGTGATTTCGACTTTCTGGCCTACCCGGATCCATGGGATGTCCTGCTCGTACGCATCGAACACAAACCACATCCGTGAAAAATCGGCGATGGCGAAGAGCTTGTCGCCCGTCCGCACCCACTGGCCTTCGTATACCTCCTTTTCCACGACAGTCCCGCCATCCGGCGCCAGAATCGTGGTTACCAGTTTGGGTTCTCCTGTTTTCAGCAATTCGTCGATCTGCGTTCCCGTGAGACCCATCTTCTCGAGCCGTGCCTTCGCCGCCGGCACCG
>CBINOT010000155.1:0-14735 GCA_966252355.1 uncultured Opitutus sp.
ATCTCAGTCCGCGTTCATCTTAGCCCCAGGGCGCCATGACCCAGGTCAGTCCTCGGTTCTCTTTTGCACCGCGCGGCGTGGCCGCGGTGACGATCCGGATCACGTAATATGTCGCTGGAGCGTCCCCGACGTTCTTCAGCCCATGCTCCTCGTTCGAGGCGAAGAAAAAAATCGATCCCGGGCCACCGCGCTCTGTCCGGCCATTAAGCGTCGCTGCCATCGTCCCCTCCTTCACCACGATGATCTCCTCGTCGGGATGCCGATGCGGCGCGTGCGGCACTTCGCCGGCGCGCAGGGTCGTCGCATGCGCCTCGAAGTTCGCCCACGTCGCCGTGGGTGAATTCACGATGTCGCGCCGCTCCCCCGTCTTCGTGGGTTTCGCGGTGAGCCGATCCCAGACGAAGACCGACGACTCGAGCGCCGATCCGCCGGCAGCTTCGGCAGCGGGCGTGGACGACACCCGCGCCGTCGCTTCCGTCGTCAGGTTGAACACGATGTACGTCGCGGGCGAGTCGCCGATGTTGGTGACATTGTGCAGATGGTTTGACGCGAAGAAGACCAACGACCCCGGCCCGGCGCGCTGGACTTTCCCGTCGATAAACACGTCGAGCGTCCCCTCGCGGAGCAGGATGAATTCCTCCTGCGGGTGACGATGCGGGGGATGGGAAATATTGCCCGCGTTCAATGTCGTCACGTGCGACTCGAAACGCGCGAACGTCGCCGTCGGGCCATCAACCACGCGCCGCGAAAGCCCGGCACCCGTTGGCTTCGCGACCAGGCGGTCGAAGGAATAAACGGCCGAGCCGAGTTTGGCGGGCGCGGCCGGTTCGCCGCCGCGGGCCAATGGCGCCAATGAAAACACGAGAGCGACAAGACCGGCGAGCGGACGGGGGTGCATGGGATCGAAGTAAGACGAATGAACCGGCAAAACAATCCGCGCTAAGCCGTAACGATGCGGTTGCGGTACTTTCGTCTGGTGTGATCGCGGGGCGTGGAGCGCGTTGTTCTCAACGCGCTGCGCGATGTGCGCTCGCCCCAGCACGTTGAGGACAACGGGCGCCACCTTCAGCTGCTGGTTGCGGCTTGGCATACAACTTCGCCGTTCGCGTCGCATGGGCGGCGTCCGAACTCGGTAACCGCTGCCAGGACGAGAACGTGATCGTGTTCGCGTCGGATCGTTATACGTTTGGACGCGTCTTTCCCTCCCCATGCCCCCCGCTGCCCCGCCCGTGGCCCGGCCGGATGATCCGAGCGCGCTATCGCCGTGGTGGCGCGCGTTGAACTCGGATCAGTGGTTCGTCTTTTCCGTCGCGTCGCTGGCGTGGCTCTTCGATTGCCTCGATCAGCAGGTGTTCAATCTGGCCCGCGACGGTGCGATGGAGGCGCTGCTGCGCGACAAAGCCCGGGCCGCCGAATTCGCCCCGTACACCACGTCTGTGTTTCTCGTGGGTTGGGCGATCGGTGGTCTGATCTTCGGTGCGCTCGGCGACCGATACGGCCGGGCCCGGATGCTCACGTTGACGATCCTGGTCTATTCGCTCACGACGGGGCTGAACGCGTTCGCCACCGGCTTCTTCGACTTCAGCCTATATCGCTTTATCACCGGGCTCGGCGTCGGCGGCGTTTTCGGGCTCGCGGTGGCGCTCGTCGCCGACTCGGTGCCCGATCGCGCCCGGGCGCCGGCGCTCGGCTTGCTGCAATCGCTTTCGACGTGGGGAAATCTCACGGCCGGCCTGATCGGCATGGCGATCGGGACGTTGGCGGCGCATCACCGGCTGCCGTTCGGGTTGGCGCCTTGGCAAACGCTTTTCCTCGTCGGCGCGCTGCCGGCTTTGCTCTCCGTGCTCGTGCTCGCGCGGCTGAAAGAGCCCGTGAAATGGGAGCGGGCGCGCGCCGAAGCCGGTCCTCGCGGCATTCGTTTCGGCTCGTATGCGGCGCTGCTCGGCCATCCACGCTGGAAACGTCACGCGTGGTTCGGCCTGATCGCTTGCAGTTCGGGCATCGTCGGGCTCTGGGGCATCGGAAATTTCCATCCCATCCTAACGCGCGACATCGTCGCGAGAATGGCAGCGGGACAAGGGCTCACCGCGGACGCGCTCGCAGCGCAGAAAGCGTATTGGGCGGCCGCCGGCCTGCTGCTGCAGAACGTCGGCGGATTTCTGGGGATGCTCTCGCTCGCCAAGCTGGCGCAGACCTGGGGGCGACGGAAGGCGTTTGCCACGGCGCTCGGGCTGTCCTTCGCCACGACGTGGCTGGTCTTTAAAGGCATGCGGACGACAACCGACATGTATTGGATGCTGCCGCTGATGGGATTCGGACAACTCTCCGTGTTCGGTGTGTTCGCGGTATACCTGCCCGAGTTGTTTCCGATCAGCCTGCGGAGCACCGGCACGAGCTTTTGCTATAACGTTGGCCGCATCGTCGCCGCGACGGCCCCATTCACCATGGGGCGGATCGTGAAAAATCTCGGCGGCAACGTCGACGCCTTGCGCACCGCGGGGCTGGGCGTGAGCCTCGTTCTCCTGGTTGGCATCGCCGTTCTTCCGCTGCTGCCCGAAACGAAAGACCAGCCTCTGCCGGAAGAGTGAGCGAGCGAGCGTCGAGGCTGGAGTTGCAGCGGCTCGGCCGAAAAACCGTTGGGCGGAATCATCTCCGTCGCGCTCCGACAACTCATGCTCGTAATCGTGATCGAGCGATCGAACCACCGATCCTCCTCCCGCGAATCGACGCGAAGAAGTCAGACCCCGGCCCCACCGCCGCTCCGCGTGCCGCAGGCCCGCCGACTTTCGTTCCCTGCGTTACCTTCTGTTCAACCCCAATCGTTGACTCTTCTTACCTTGAAATCGGCGTCTATTCGCCATTCGCCGGAAACGGTTTGGGGGGAAATTCCCGCCTCCCGTTACCCCTCCGTGCTTCGTCACTCTTACTCGTGATCGCGCTCGTAATCATCTCCTGCTGCCGCTCGTTCACCCCGCCCCATCAGACCGTGAAATCCACCTGCTCGGCGAATTTGTTCTGCCCGAACCAAAAATTGTGCAACGAGCGCACGAGCTCCGTCAGTTTGTCGAGCCCCGCAGGCTTCACCAAAAATGCATTCGCCCCGGCGGCGAACGCCGCGTTCACGTCATGCTGATTGCCCGACGCACTGAGAATGATGCACACGAGCGTACGCAACTTCGGCTGCGCTCGAATCCATTTCAAGACGTCCTGCCCGGAGCGTCGCGGCGTTTTCAAATCCAATAACACCAGGATCGGCATCGGATACCGAGCCCGATCCGCATACTTCCCGATGCCGCTGAGATATTCGACCGCTTCTTCGCCGTCGCGCACGGTGAAGAGCGGATGCGGAATCTGCGCCGCCTTGAAGGCGAACTGTAGAAACATCACGTCGTTCTCGTCGTCTTCGAGCTGAAGGATGGCCGGATAGTTCATGGCATTTTCGCCGCGCCGAGTTCCACCCAGAACGTCGCGCCCCGCCCTGGTTCCGATTCGATGCCCACGGTTCCGCGCATTCGCTCCACCGCTTTGCGCACAATGTTCAAACCGATGCCGGTGCCCTCGTACGAGGGATTCAAGCGTTCGAACATGCCGAAGAGCTTGGCCTGCGAACCGCGATCGATGCCGATGCCGTGGTCCTGCACGTGCAATCGCACTTTGCCATCGTGTTCCGTCGACCAGAGCCGGACGCGCGGCTTTTCGCCCGGCGCGACGAACTTCACGGCGTTACCGATCAGATTCGCCAACACCTGCGTCAAATATGCGACGTGGCCGGTCATCGGCGCGAGGCGTCCGTCGATGACGACCTCCGCCTGCGGCGGTTGAAACGCCGGATTTTCGTCGATCAGCTGATGGGCGAGCAAATCCACGTTCACCGGTTCGAGATCGATTCGTTCGCGGACGATGCGGCTGTAAGTGAGCACATCCTGGATCAACCGATCCAAGCGCCCCGCCGCAGCGGAGATGCGCCCGAGATACATCTTGCCGGTCTCGCCGAGTTCGTGCGCGTGCTCCAGTTCGAGCATCTGCGAAAACCCTTTCATCGCCCGGAGCGGCGCGCGCATATCGTGCGAGAGGCTATACGAAAACCGCTCCATCTCGTGCAGATTTTCGGTCAGGGTGGCGGTTCGTTCCTGGACCTGCTTTTCGAGATTCCGGGCGTGCTCCTCCAGCTGTCGCTTCGCCTGGGCCAATTGTTGCTCGGCTTCGCGTTGCTGCGTGATGTCTCGCATGGTCACGACCGCGAGCACAATTTCGCCCTCGGCGTTTCGCACCGCGGCGCCGCCAAAGGCCACGAACATCGGATGACTGCGGTCGCCGCGCTGCAGCCGGATTTCGTAGTTTGTAAACGTCTCTCCGCGCAACGCCCGCGTATGCGGCCACCGCTCGAGGGGCACGGGCGCACCGGACGGATCGCACATGGCAAAGGCGCCATCGCCCCGCCCGAGTTGCTCGCGCAATCCATCGACGTCAGGAAATCCGAGCATCGCCAAGGCCGAGCGGTTCGCCTCGACCATCTTGCCGCTCGCGTCGAAGACGATCACGCCCTCGGCCATGCTGTGGACAATGGCCTGTTGTTCGCGCTGGCTCCGCTCCGCCTGATCGCGGGCGAGGCGCAGCTTCTCCTGCGTGTCATGCCACGGCGTCATGTCGCGCGCGATCTGAGCCGCGGCAATGATCCGCCCCTTGATGTCGCGCACCGGCGTAAAACGTATCTCGTACCACTTCCGCACGCGCTGCGGATCGCCGAACGGTTCGAGCGCTTGGTACGTCTCGCCGGCGAGGGCCCGGCCCCAGAAAACGCGGCCGGATTCGACGTCCTCCGCGACGCCCATCGCCTCGAGCATGCTCTGTCCGAGTTGGGGTACGCGGCCGTAGATCGCCTCGAACTCGCGGCGATGCGCATCGTTGAACGCCTTCCACCGGAAATTCCGATCCAGCACCGCCACGAAATCCTCCGTGCCCTCGATCGTCCCGCGAAACAAAGCCGCCGATTCCCCGCGCTCGGTGTCGAGCGTCGCGAGCTTTTGCGCCACGAACGCAACCAGGAGCGTAAAGAACAGGACGTTCGCCACCGCGAAAAGAGCGACGCCCGTCGCGCTGCCATAGTATCCGTGTAGCTCCCCTTGGAGCCGAAGCCAGCCGGCGACGATCGGAAACAGCACCGCCGCCGGCACGACCCGGCGTGCGACATAACCGCCGAAGTTCTCGCTCGTAAGAAGCGCGGTGGGATAATGCAGCGGCCGGCTGAGGATCGCTGCAACCGAGAGCAGGAGAATGCCGACCGCGGTCAGCGGCGCCGTGGATGAGAAAGACCCGAACCGATAGAATTCGCTCACGCCGTAGCTGTGCCCCACCACGGCCACGAGCGATAACATCATGGGCGCGAGCGCGAGCCATTGGCCCGGGCATTGCTTCGCGCTCGGCCGCACGCCCAATAGCAGAAGCGAGAGCCCAATGAAGATGAACCCAACGGCAGTCGTAGGGGCCATGCGGGGGTCTGCGACATGAGCGGGCGTGATCCACGACGCCACGGCGGCACCCAAGCCGAGGTGCAACGGCGTGCAGTATTCGAATGCCGACGCGATCGCGATCAGCGTTCCGATCAGCGCGCAGGCGCGGCCAATCCAGATCGGTGTCGAGCGTTCTCGGTGCGAAACGAAAAGAACGGCCGCCGAGAAAAGCACCAACGTGAGGCCCGTCAGCGGCTTCGTGCCTCGTACATCCCAGCGCGCCAGAGCCCGCGGCACTTCGATCCGCCAAAAAATCGCAACCACCAGCGCCAGCCCGATAGTCAGCCACGCCGCCACGCGGGCCGCGCCTCGGAATCGTCTCGCCAAATGTTCCGACCGATCCGGCATACGGCGAGAGACCGCACTTGGGAACCATCGGATGCGATCCACGGCGACAGTTAGCGCATTTCGGGAATTCCCCTAGTCCGTTCCGCTCCAACGTGCTTTTCCCGGCACGCGTCCTCTCCTGGCGCTCCGCCTACGCTTGAACACCGGTCGTTCCCCTCGACGACCGCCGCACTCGCACCGGAAAAAAACAACGGCCAGGTCCAGGTCATCGCGCGAAAATCGATCAACGGTAAGTCACCTAATGGGTTACTTTATCTCCATTAGCGAAGAAGGGCCCACTCGGGCGCCGAATGGCTCTCTCGCCATTGCTGTCACTCGTTCCAGACGGGGGGCCACGCCACTTCACCATCGTGATCGTGCTCGTACTCTTGATCGTGCTGCTCCGTACACCCGCTGCACCCGGGCGAACCGATCGGACCGTTTCTGGACTAAAGGCCGCATGTCGAAACCCGACGCCGCGCATGACGCTGCCGACGCTGCCGCGCGGGACGAAGCCAGTGAACGGCAATCGCCGAGCAGTCACATCGTCCACGACGCCATCGTGGCGGAAGGTTTGGAAGAGCTGCGGCGGCCGAACTCCGCGTTGGCCTGGTCGGGACTCGCGGGTGGATTGTCGATGGGCTTTTCGCTGATCGCGGAGGCGATGCTGCAAGCCGCGCTGCCCGAGGCCGAATGGCGGCCGTTGGTCGCAAAGCTCGGTTATAGCGTCGGCTTTCTCATCGTGATTCTCGGACGCCAGCAATTGTTCACCGAGAACACGCTCACGCCGATTTTGCCGCTGCTGGAACGCCGTCACGGCGCGCACGTCCGCAATGTCCTGCGGCTTTGGCTGATCGTGCTGGCGGCAAATCTCGTGGGCGCAGCGATCATGGCTGCGGCGCTCACGCAGACGGATGTGCTCGACCCCTCGGTGCGCAGGGCGATGCGCGAGATCGCGCGCCATGCGATCGAGCCGGAATTCGCGACCGTCCTCGTGCGCGGACTTTTCGCCGGTTGGCTCGTGGCGCTCATCGTTTGGCTGCTCCCCTTCGCCGAGAGCGCCCGCCTCTGGGTGATCGTAGCCATCACCTACGTCATCGGCGTAGCGGGCTTCAGCCACATCATCGCCGGCGCGGTCGAAGTATTCGCGCTCGCGATGGCGGGCGACGCCGGTTGGGCCGACGTCTTCTCGCGCTTCATCGTGCCGGCGCTCCTCGGCAATATCATCGGCGGCGTCGCCCTCGTTGCCGCCGTGAATCACGCCCAAGTCGCCTCCGGGCAGGACGCGTAAAAGTTTATCGGTTTGTCGAGCCCCGGGTCGGCGTCGACCGGCGGACACCGTTCGATTCCGGTCGCGCTCGCGAGCGTGCCGCCTTCTTAATTTTAGCGCTTGCTTAATTAAGTTTAAACTTAATTAATCGGGCCATGCAGAGTCTCCTTGCCATCGCCGATCCCACGCGCCGGCGCATCGTCGAGCTGCTCGCCGAAGGCGACCGGACCGCCGGGGAGCTCGTCGCGGAGTTCGACATGAGCGCCCCGGCCATATCGCAGCACTTGAAAGTGCTCCGCGAAGCCGGGCTCGTCACCACCCGAGCGGAGGGCCAGACGCGGATTCAGACGCTCAATCCCGCCGGACTCGATGAGCTCGACGCGTGGCTGCAGCGTACGCGGGCGTTCTGGAGCCGGCGGCTCGATGCCTTGGAACGCGAGCTTCGCGCCGAGGACGCCCGCGCGGCGAAAGCGAAATCCAAGCAGGCTTGACACGGACATCACCGTCGAATCTCCCGTGCATCTCCTGAAGAACCAACACGACGAACCCGGAAACTTCACTCAACCGGGGGAGGTGCGGATCGTCCGCACCCTGCCCGGCCCGATCGAGCGCGTGTGGGACTATCTCACCGATCCCGAGAAACGTTCGCGCTGGTTCGCGGGCGGTCCGATGGAGCCCAAGCCAGGAGGGAAAGTGGAGTTGTTCTTCCATCACAAGAACATCGCGCCCGATGAAATTCCTCCCGACGACCACAAGCGCGTGCAGGATCCCGGCTTCAAGATGCCCGCCACCGTGCTGCGTTGGGAGCCGCCTCGGGTCCTGAGCTATACGTTTGATGACGAGTCCGACGTCACGTTCGAACTCACGCCATTGGGAAAAAACGTGCAGCTCGTGCTGACGCACCGGAGCCGCGGCACCGACCTTCCGTTCCTCTCCGGCTACGCGAGTGGCTGGCACACGCATCTCGTCCACCTCATCGCTCTGCTCGAAGGCGCGCCGCGTCCGCCGTTTTGGCCGACGCACGCCCGGCTCAAAGCCGAATACGAAAAAATGCGCGTCGCGGCCCGCGCCTAGCGCCGTCGCGCGAATCGTCTGAAAAAGTCTTTCGGGCACCGCTTGGTGTCCCGAGGCGGAGCTTTGTCCGCTTCGTTAGTCATCGAAAACAGAACCCATATGAATCCCACGCTCGAATCCCACGAAATCGTTTCGCCGGAGCAATGGCTCACGGCTCGCCGCACCTTGCTGCGTCAGGAAAAAGAATTCACCCACGCCCGCGAGCGGCTCGCCGCGCAGCGCCGCGCCCTGCCCTGGGTCAAAGTCGATCGGCCCTACCTCTTCGCCACGGCAACCGGTCCGGCCACGCTTGCCGATTTGTTCGAAGATCGCAGCCAGTTGATCGTTTATCACTTCATGCTCGCGCCCGGCTGGGAGGAAGGTTGCCGCGGGTGCTCCCTTGTTTCCGATCACTTCGACGGCGCGCGGCCGCATGTTAACGCGCGCGACATCTCGTTCGTCGCCGTCGCCCGCGCTCCACTCGCGGAAATCGAACGCTTCAAGGCCCGCATGGGCTGGTCGTTCCGGTGGGTGTCCTCGTATGGCACCTCGTTCAATCGCGATTTCGGGGTGACATTCACGGCGGAGGAACAAGCCGACGGCAACAAGAGCTACAACTACGGCTCCACGTCCGCCATGCACGAGGAAATGCCGGGCCTCAGCGTCTTTCTCCGCCGGGCCGACGGCGAAATCTTCCACACGTATTCCACGTACTCTCGCGGACTGGATGCGCCGATCAACGCGTACAATCTCATCGATCTCACCCCGAAGGGCCGCGACGAAGATCCCGCCAGCCCGATGAATTGGGTGCGTCACCATGATCGCTACGAGACGACGGCGCCCACGGGGAGGTAGGTCGATGTCCGTCCCGTCGTGCCTTCGGCACGCGCGGTCGCCCCGTGTTGGCCCCTGGCGCCGGTCGCTTCGCTGGAGCGGAGGCGTCGCGCTATTGGCGTTGACGCCCAAATGCCTGCTCTGCGCCGCGGCTTATCTTGGCCTCGGGGCGGCATTCGGGCTCGGCGGTCCGGAACTCTGCGGCACAGCGCCGACCTCCGTTCCCATGCGGGACGTGCTGACTCTTGTCGGTTGCTCTGTCGCGGTCGCAGCGCCGGTGTTCGCAGGCCTGTGCCGCCGCCGGGCGTATCGATGAAAGGAGGGCCGCGCGCGATGGATGTTCGACGTTGAACGTCCGAAGTTCGAACGGTGGCGTTCAGGTTCCCTTCATTCCACTCCTGCAGTCTTGGTATAAAAGCGATTGAACGCCTGAAGTTTCAGGTGGTGCACCGCCAGGCTCAGATCGGCGTACTTGGCGCTCGTTGTGGCGTCGCAGCTTCCGGATTCCAGTCGTTCCGACGTGCGATGAAACCGCTCGCCGAGCGCACGATGCTCGTCCTTGTCGCCCAATTCGCGCAGCAACCGCCGGACTTTATCCGCGCGCGATCGCGCTTGCTTCACCACGCGCTGCGCAGCGGCAAACGTGGTCCGTCCGGCTTTCGCTTCTTTCAATACGCCGCACTCGAACACGCGGCATTGCCATGGGCGATGCGCATACAGTCGGCACGTGCGATCGGCGCACAAGGCCGCGCAAGGCTGTGGAAATCGTGCGATCGGAACCTTGCCGCGGGATACCGCCACCGGCAGTCCGAGCATTTTCAGCTTCGGTCCATCGTCGCCGGTCTCGAGCTTGACGAGGTCGAAGAGCGTGCCGTCGCAACATAGCCCGCAGGCGCGGCAAAGTTCTTCGGCGGGTTCCATCCCTTCACGATCCCAGCACTCACGGCCGGATGGCAAGGCGCCGTTCCACCGCGCCGTCCTTCGACCTGCCGCAGCGTACGTTACATCCCGTCATATGCGCCGCACCTCGCACTCTTGATCGCAATCGTGATCGAATTACGAAACGCCGCCTCGATCCGCGCCAACGCTGAACCGTTCACCAACAACCTTCATTGCCCGCATCGGTCGAGGTGCGCACGATCCCCGGCGCGGCACTTCGTGCCGTCAAACTAACCCCCAACTACCCCCATCGCTACGTCGGTGAACGTGATCGTACCTCCGTTCTCGAAATCGCAGCGTCGTGAAGCGGCTTTGCCGCTTCGCTACGTGCATTTTCCCCGGAGCCACGTGCGCCGATCCCGCATGGGAAAATAACAAAATGAATAGATCACTGAAATCGTTATCTGCATTCGTATCCCAGCGCTTCACCAAAGCGCTCTTTATCGGCCTCGGTCTCCTCGGTCTCGCGCAAACCCAATCCTACGCGGTTCCGACCGTCTACATCATCGGCGACTCGACCGTTGCCTCCTATAGCTCGGGCTCGATCCGAGGATGGGGCCAGTATATGTACTACTTCATCAGCAGCTCGAAGGCGACTATCTCCGACAAAGCCGTCGCGGGTACCAGCTCGAAGAGTTTCTATAACACCTACTGGAGCGCCATTAAGAGTTCATTGAAGTCGGGCGATTACGTCATGATCCAATTCGGCATCAATGACGCTGCCACCGACACCGCTCGCCACACGGATCCGTCGACCACGTTCAAGACGTATCTGACCAACTTCTGCAACGAGACGAAGTCCAAGGGAGCCCAGCCCATCCTGGTCTCGACCTTGTGCCGCGATGCTTGGAACTCCGACGGAGTCACGATTTATCCCGCCTACCACGGTTATCCGGTGGCGACTCGCGAGCTCGCCAGCGCCATCAACGTGCCGTTGGTCGACCTCGACAAGTTGAGCATCGCCTACTGCCAAGCGAAGGGGAAGGCCTATGTTGACGCGAATATCTACGTGTCAGACCACGTGCATCTGACGTCGACCGGCGCGCTTACTTACGCCGGGTTGGTGTCGCAAGGCTACGCCGGCATCGCCGGTCTCGAAAGCATCGGAACGTGGAACGGAAACGTCGCAAAATTGCTGCCCCTCGCCCATCATATAACGTTCTAACGGCCTGCATTCTGGCCACGAAGAGACCGCCCTGACCGGGGCGGTGTACGGTTTTAACGACCTCAGCAGCCCTCGCCCGAGGGCTGCTTTTTTTACCACGCCGTCTTGACCCGAAATCATCTTGGCCGGACTTCGGAAGTTCGAGGTCGGCTGCCCCGCCGCCGGCGCTCGACGTTCAGGGTTCAGGATCGGACTGAAACGGAAGCACGGCATTCTGTTTCAATTTATTATAGCGATCCTGTCCGAGATAATTGCGGAGCGCGTCCTCGGCTTGTTTCGAAAACTGCCGGAGGTTTTGATTGACCACATTCCAGTCGACGACCTCGCCCTTTTGCTCCCGCGCCCGGGTCTGCTGTTGATAGTCCGCACTGCTTTTCTCGTAATATTTGAGCGAGCGGTACACGTAATCGATACTGTCGGCGTTCAGCCCCCAGACATTTGCGTAGAGTTTCATTTTGTTGTAGTTCGGGTCTTGCTCCTTTTGGAACGCATCGTAGCCGCCGGGACCGAGCACCCGCTGAAACTCCTGATCGCGGGCCGCATCGAGCGCCTTGAGCTGATCGTCATAGCTCGCGATACCGGCGGCGTCGGATCGGGGTTGCCGCTCGAGTTCGTCGCGGCGCGCCATCCACTCGCGCTGCGCCTTGAGCAGGGCGTCGAATTGCGCGTCGTTGGCGTTCACGTTGCGGAGGCTGCGCCGCAATTCCCCGTCGCCCGCTTCGTTCGAGCCCTGCATCGCCGCCAAGCGCTCGTCTCCGAGCAGCGTCTTTAGCCGTTGATCGAACTCGGTCTGGATTTTCTTTTGCCAGGCGACGAGTTCGGTTTGATCCATTTCGCCGACGTCCTTCGCCTCTTCCAAGTCGCGGAATTGTTGCTGAAGGTTTTTCTGCAGACCGTAGATGGCGTCGGCTTCCGCGCCGGTGAGTGCGATCTGGCCGAGATTCAGGCTTTGCAGCGTATTCGCCCGATCCCACCGCTTGAACCTCTCCTCGCCGAGCGCGCGGCGGAGTTCTTGCTCCTGCGCAAAGTCACGGTCCCGGCCGAGCGAGGCCAATGCGCTTTCGGGCGCTTCTCCGCGTTCGATTTTATTTTGCAGCTCGTCGAATCGCCGCCGCCAGCGTTCGTTGAAATCGGCCAACACTACTTGAACGATAACGTGGTCGGGAGCGCCGGACGCGCGCAACGATTCGATCCACGGCTCCCAGTTCGACGGCTGGCCGGAAAACTTCGGGGCGGCTTGGCTCGAGTCGGTCCGACGCCCGACTTGAGGCGCACGGGGACCTTTGGAAAGGTCGTCACTTCTCGGCCGGGAAGACGTGGCGTGCGGTCGCGTCGCTAAAAGGACGACCATCGCAACTAATACAGCGTTCAGTCCGAGCGAAATCTTATACCAGGATTCGCGGGTCATGCAGCGAGGAATAGGACAAAATGAGAATCTCCCCGAAGCGAATTTCGCGACCTTTAATTCAAATCGTTGGGCCGCGCTCCGCCCGCGAATCACCGACAGGTGGTAGCTGGCGCCCAAGGCCGGCCATCCGACCCCGCGGATTGGCGGGTCTCGTCGGTCTTCGGGTCATGCGTTACTTTTGTTCAACCAGTTGGCCCATTCCGCGGCACAAAATTCCCCGCGCCCCGATCACACCACGTCCACACCATGACACCCCGGCTTGCCTCATTCACGTCGTTCCTCGCGATCCTTGTGCTCACCGGCTGTACGACTTCTTCGAACGTCTCTCACTCGCCTTCCACGCCGACCAGCATAACACCACGAGCCACTGCGGCGACGTCGAGTTTGTCGACGATCGCTCCTTCCCTCGAGTCGGCGGCGCCATCGACGCCCCCCGAGTCTCCTTTCAGCCCGAAGCCTATCAACACAGCCGACGTTTCGGAATTGGATCCCACTCGCCTGCAGCCCGTCGAAGTCGCTCGAAAGAATTTCGCGCAATACACGACGCTGGTGATCCTCGGCTCCGGCGAACCTGGCTCGCCCGCTTATGTGCCGGAGACTTTATGGCTCCGCGCCGATACCGGTCGTCGGCGCCCGAACGGGTCGCGGGTCCTCTGGAGCGATCCCGGATTGGCGAACGCGCAGGTCGTCGAGGTCGAGGGCAAGGACGTTGCCACGATCGGCGCCGCGGAAGCGCACCGCATCATCGATCACGCGCCCGAGCCACTGCATTTCTCGATCCGAAAACGCGGCGGCGCACGCCAAGTCGTCGAGGTTTTCACGTCCACGCGAGATCCCATCGCCGAAATCTCCCCGGCCGCGCCGCGCCCAAATCACGTCCACGCCCCGTAAGCGAGTTCCGCTCGCGAATCACCGCTCCTTGTAGCTGGCTTCCAGCCGCCGGCGATCGGCGCCGCGTCATCGTCAGCCGGGCCGATTTTCGCCGGCTCATCGGCTTCGTTTCCTTCGCCACCCTTGGTTCGACCCGGTGGCCGATTTCAGCCTTCTTTCTCCGGGTCAGCAAAGACTGCCGCCCTACATTCAAAGCCACTTCGTCGCGGTTGCCGGTTCGTCTCCGTCGGACATTTCCCTGTTGAACGTTTCGCTCGTTTTTCGGGTTCCCTCTTGCCTCAGACTCGGCCCCTGTTTTAACGCTAAATCATAAATGCCGCTGCGTACCCCCAAACGCATCGTGGAACCCCTGCGCTGCTAGCATCGGCATGCTTAACCATAACTGGATTAACCCAACCATGACCGCTATCCGTACCAAAACCTCGATCCGCGCGCTGCGACTCGCCGGACTCTTCGCCCTCGCCGGCAGCACCGGCGCATTGGCCCAAAGCTGCTGCACCGACGGCTGCACCGTCGACCTCAACTCCACCCTTTACGTGCTGAATAACCAATGGGGGAAAAGCAGCTCTCCCTCCGGCTATTCCCAGTGCGTTACCAAAAATGGCAGCAATGCGTTCACCGTCGATTTCAATTGGCCGGCATGGGCGAGCGGCGACAGCCGGAACAACGGGGTCAAGTGCTACCCGGCCGCGATCCTCGGCTGGCACTGGGGCTGGCACTTCAGCAACACCGGGCTTCCCGTACGGCTCGATGCGTCCTACAGCGCAAGCAGCACTTATTCGTACTCGGTGAACTTCGGCAGCGGCGGCGTCGGCAACGTGTCGTACGACCTGTGGCTCACCACCACCGCCACGCCGGACTCGTCCACGCAACCGACGGACGAAGTCATGATCTGGGTGAACGCCACCGGCGGCGCCGGTCCGTGCGGCGCTCCTTCGCGCACCGGCATCAGCCTCGAGGGCGGCACTTGGGATCTCTACGAATGCCAAATCCCGAGCTATCAGTACGTCTGGTCGTTCAAGCGCACGAGCAACTCCAGCTCGGCCACGCTCAACATCAAGGCGTTCATGGATTGGCTGCGCAGCAATCGCGGCCTCAGCTCGACCAAATACCTCGCTAGCATCCAATTCGGCACCGAAGTCTTCCACGGCGCCGGCTCGCTCAACGTCGGCAACTATACATGCGCAGTCTCGACCGGCGGCGGCGGCACGTCCAGCTACGTCAAGTTGAAGAACCGCGCCACCGGCTTGTTCGTCGACGGTCTGGGCAGCACGACAAACGGTGCGAACTGCGGACAATACGCGGGCGGCACCAGCAACAACCAGCAATGGACGCGTG
>CBINOT010000156.1:0-14722 GCA_966252355.1 uncultured Opitutus sp.
TCCCATTCGAGTTTCGGCTTCTTGAAATTTAGGATCAGTCCAATTCTGTGGTTCGTGATGCGGAGATAGTTCAGCATTTGTCCGCGCTCCACGTTCGTGATGCCATCGATGACCTTCGTATCAACGATTACGGCGTCGCCCACAATGAGGTCGGACAAACTCCGAGACTCGAACGCCCTTATACATTACATTGAACCGTCGTTGTTGATCGCACGATAGGTTCTTCAGCCCGAATTCCACGACCAAGGCGTTCTCGTACGGATGTTCATGAAGTCCGTGCCCAATCTCTCGAAGAACCTCAAACGCGCAGCCAACGATGGAGTACACAAGATCGCGGTGAAGGAGGTCTGCTCTTTCGTGTCCGTTCGTGTCCATTCGTGGTTCACACCAGCTTCGCGTAGTCGAGCAGGCCTTGGCGGCCGCCTTCGCGGCCGAAGCCGGATTCTTTGTAGCCGCCGAACGGCGATGTCGGGTCGAACTTGTTATACGTGTTCGCCCAGACGACACCCGCCTTCAGCTCGGTCGACATCTTCAAGATCCGCGAGCCCTTATCCGTCCACACGCCGGCGCTTAGGCCGTACTCGGTGTTGTTCGCTTTCTCGATCGCCTCGTCGACCGTCCGGAACGTCAGGATCGACAGCACCGGCCCGAAAATCTCCTCGCGCGCGATACGATGACTCATCGTCACGCCGCTGAAGAGCGTCGGCCGGAAATAATAGCCCTTCGTCGGCAGCCGGCAGGTGGGCTGGAACATGTCGATGCCATCGGTCACGCCGCTCTCGACGAGTTCCTGGATCTTCTGCAACTGGGCCTTCGAATTGATCGCCCCGATGTCGGTGTTCTTGTCCATCGGGTCGCCGACGCGCAGCACGCGAATCCGATGCTTCAACTTCGTCAGCACCGCGTCCGCCACCGGCTCGTGCACGAGCAAACGCGATCCGGCGCAGCACACGTGACCTTGGTTGAAGAAGATGCCGTTCACGATGCCTTCGACGGCTTGGTCGAGCGGCGCGTCGTCGAAGACGATGTTCGCCGCTTTCCCGCCGAGCTCCATCGTCATCTTCTTCTCCGTGCCCGCGAGCGAGCGCATGATGATCTTGCCGACTTCGGTCGAGCCGGTGAACGCGATCTTGGCGGGCGTCGGGTGCGACATCAGGGCCGCGCCGACTTCGCCGGCACCCGTCACGAAATTCACGACGCCCGGCGGCAAACCGGCGTCCTGAAAAATCTCCGCGAGCTTCAGCGCCGTAATCGAAGTCGTTTCCGCCGGCTTGAGCACGACGGTGTTGCCCATCGCCAGCGCGGGCGCGAGTTTCCACGCGAGCATCAGCAGCGGGAAATTCCACGGGATCACTTGACCGACGACGCCGAGCGGCGCGACGCGGCGACCCGGTGCGACGTACTCCCGTTTGTCGGCCCAGCCGGCGTGGTAAAAGAAATGCGCGGCGCTCATCGGCACGTCGAAGTCGCGCGATTCCTTGATCGGCTTGCCGCCGTCCAGTGTCTCGGCAACGGCGAATTCGCGCGCGCGATCCTGGAGTAAACGCGCGATGCGATAGAGGTACTTCGCGCGCTCGCGGCCCGGCATCTTGCCCCAAACGGTGTCGTACGCTCGTTGCGCGGCCGCGTAGGCCGCGTCGACGTCGTCGCGTCCGGCGAGCGCGACCTCGGCCAGCTTCTGTTCGTTGGCGGGGTTGATCGAGTCGAAGTACTTGCCGGCCTTCGGCGCGACGAATTGGCCGTTGATGAAAAGATCGTAGCGCGGCTTCAGCTTGGGATCGGCCGTCTCGGGCGCAGGATCGAATTCCCAGAGATCGCCGAAGATCAGCTCCGGCGTAGGCCGCCCACGGCGGGTCGCGGGGCGAGTCATTTTCTTTTCAGCTATGGAAGGCATTTTAAAGGCGGGTCAGAACCACGAATGAACACGAATCGACACGAATACGGCCGCTTCGAACCCGTAAGTCATTCGTGTCGATTCGTGGTTGAACTCAGTAGCTTTCAGCGGCGTCGCTGAAGTAGTACGGCGCTTGGTAGGCGCCGGTTTTTTCTTTTTCGATCTGGCGAAGCAGGTCGTTGAGCAGCGAGCTGGCGCCAAAACGGTAGCGTTCGTTCGTCAGCCACGCGTCGCCGAGCGTTTCTTTCACCGCGACGAGAAATTGCAGCGCTTGCTTCGCAGTGCGGATGCCGCCGGCCGGCTTCATGCTGATCGCGATTCCGGTGTCCAAGTAGAAGTCGCGAATCGCTTCGAGCATCACCTGATTGTTGCCGAGCGTGGCGTTGAGCGACGTCTTGCCGGTGCTGGTCTTGATGAAATCGCCGGTACGGAGCACGCGCATCGCAATGAACGACGCGGCGCGAATGTTGTCGTAGGTCTCGAGTTCGCTGACCTCGAGAATCACCTTCAACGCCGAGCTGCCGCAGGCCTCGCGCACCGCGACGATCTCGTCTTGGACTTCCGCGAAGTCTCCGGCGAGAAACGCGCCGCGATTGATCACCATGTCGATTTCGTCCGCGCCGTCGTCGACGGCCGCACGCACCTCGGCGAGCCGCGTCTTGAGCGGAGCTTGGCCGCTCGGGAAAGCCGTCGCGACCGAGGCGACCTTGATGGCGGTGTCGGCCACGTGTTTTTTCGCGTGCCGCACCATCGATGGGTAAACGCAGACGGCGGCGACGCTCGGCACATTCGCATCGTCGTGCGGGCGAATGGCCTTGCGGCAAAGGGAGGCGACCTTTCCGGGCGTGTCCTTGCCCTCGAGCGTCGTCAGATCGAGCATGGAAACGGCGGTTTTGAGGCCCCAGAGCTTGGCGCGCTTCTTGATCGAGCGCGTCGTGTACTTGGCGACACGTTCCTCGATTCCCACCTGATCCACCGGTCCTACCTCGTCGAACAACCGACGAAAAGCGGTCTGCGGCGATTTAGACAGCATGCGGCTCACTATCTCGGTGAGTGCTCATAAAACAAACGAAAACTCGGAATGGCGCCGGCGCGAAACCGCGGGCGAGTGTTTAACGGGACACGGTAGTGAACCAGTCGCGACGGGCGGTACGTCGCATCCAAACGGGCGGTCGGGACGACCGCCGCGACCACGGCACCGCCGATGGCCCCGTGGTTGGGATGCGTAACCCGTTCGAAGGCGGATTTCTGCCGCTCATCCGCGATTGCCTCGCGCGGATGGGCCGGCCGGTTGATTTACCCGCGATGAATTCCACACTCGTTCGCCTTCGCACGTATCTTTGGCGCGAATGGATTCGGCCGCTCGCCGTGCCATTACTCTTGGTTGCCGCGGCGAAGTCCGCCCTCGCCGACATCAACTTCGTTCCTTCCGGTTCCATGCGGCCCACGCTTCTCGACGGCGATGTAGTCGTCGTCAACAAGCTCGCGTACGACTTGCGCGTACCGTTCACGTTCAGGCGGCTTGCTCAGTGGTCGACTCCGGCGCCGGGTGACATCGTCGTTTGTTTCGAGCCGAACGACGGCACGCGCTTGGTGAAACGGGTGGTTGGGGCGCCGGGCGATATGATCGAGCTCCGCCAGGATCGGCTGTACGTCAATGGCCAGGCGCAGGCGTATACGCCTTTGGATCCGAAGATATTGGCGAGCCTCGAACCCGAAGAGCGCGACGAAGGCGTCTTCGCTTCCGAAACGCTCGGCACTCATCGCCGTGCGGTCATGGCTCTGCCCCGGCGGCCCGCACGGCGAGATTTCGGGCCAGCCGTGGTGCCCGACGGCAGCTACTGGGTCATGGGCGACAATCGCGACAACAGCCTCGACTCGCGTTATTTTGGCTTTGTGCCGCGCGAGCAAATCATCGGGCGGGTTCGCACCGTTTTCGTTTCGGCGGACATTCACCATTGGCTCAAACCCCGGTTCGAGCGTTTCTGCGCGCACGTCGACTAAGCGAAATGTAGCGAGCGCGCTGTCGGTATCGGACTTGCGCGCGCTCCCAAACAGCCCGATGGGGACATCGGGCTCCACCTCGTTGGCGTTGTTCCGCTTGGTGAGCGATCAGTCTTCGTTGATGGTCGCGAGATTCGGCACCGAGGCGATGGCGTCGCGGTGGGCGATCATCCATTCGGAGACTTTTTCCGGTTCGGTCGCGGCCCAGGCGCGCAGGCCGGTCACGATCGCCAGATTTTTTTCCTGGCCCGGCGGAAAGTTCACCGCGCATTCGGCCAGCGCCTTCGGCTCGGTTTTGGCCCAGGCGCCGATCGCGGCGTCGGAGGCGGCACGGCGTTTCGTCGGGTCCGTCAAAGCGACCGCGTGCAACAACGCCGCTTCGGGTTTCGCCAACGCCCAGCGATCGTACGCCTGCGTCAACCAGTCGATGTTCGCCTCGTCGGTGCTCGCCGACCAAGCCGCGGCGCGCTGGTACTCGCCGGCCTCGCTCAATCCGATGATCAAGAAATTGCCGTATTCGGCGGCATTTTCCTGATCCTCGGCGGAGAGTCGTTTCACGTAGTTCACGGCGTTGTCGGCATTGCCGCTCGCCGCGCCGTTGATGACCGCCGCCATCGCGTTGGCCCGCGGGATCACCGCCTGCGCCCTCACCCACGCATCGGCCGCCTCGAGATCTTCCGCCGCCCAAGCGCGCAACGCCGCCTCGATGTCGCGCAGTCGTTCCTCCGGGTCCGTTTTCGCCAACGCCGCGGCCAAGGCCGGAGGAATGCTCGACTTCGTCGCGACCGCGTTTTCGTCGGCCGCGGCAGGCAGCGGAGCGGACTCCGCGACTTGCGGCGCCCGACGAGGCGGAGCCTTGGCGGGTTGAGCCGGCGTTCGCGGCGGTAATGTCGTCGGCTCGACCTGCGCCACGACGCTCGGCCGCCGCGCCTGCCAGACGACGACGGCCCCGAGAAGCACGAGCGCAATCAAGAACACATATCGCAGCCGAAACATGGGTCAGGAGGAGGTGGGGCAGAGAGAAGCGTTACGGCGATTCACGGCGCTCGCCAGAGAAAATCCGGCGAGCGCCGCGCGAGCAGGGAGTCCAGGTACCGGCCGCCGTCCCGACGGCCAGATCGAACGACAACGGTCACGCTGTTATAGGCGCGAAACGGAGTCGCGCCCTGCCGAGGTCAGCCGTCTGCTTCGGATGTTATTGGACGATGATTTGGTCGATGTTGCCCAAGTCCTGGCCCGTCGACTCGAAACGAATCGTGTTCGTCGTGCCGGCGTTGAGCGTGACGGTGACGTTCTGCGTATTCCAGGTCGTCCACCCGCCGGTCGGCGCAAACGAGATGTTTTGCGCGACGCCATTGATCAAGACGCGGCCGGTGCGCGAGCTCGTCGTGCCGTTCGCAAACCGAATCGCGATCGTATGCGAGCCGCTCGCGCTGCCGCCGTTCACGTTGCTGAACTGCAGCGAGCCACCCGTCGTGGTGAAGTTCGCGTAACCCGTGCCGTTGAAGCCGCCGTTGGTGGTCTCGATCATCGTGCCACCGCCAACCGCGCCCGCTTCGGCTTGGATCGTTGTCGCCGTGCTGCCGCTCGCCTGCGTCGTTGCGCTCGCCGTGTTCGAATTGGCGGAGCCGCCGGCACTGTTCGTCGCGCGCACGCGGAAATAATACGTTGTGCTCGCCGCCAATCCGGTCGCCTGGAAGCTCGTGACGCCCGCGCCGACCGTCGATGTGACCAAGCCCGAGCCGAACGTGGAATTCGTCGCGCGATCGATGGCGAAGCCGGTCTCGTTCGACGCGTTGTCGGTCCACGCGAGATTGATCTGGGCGCTCGAAGCGGCCGTCGCGGTCAGATTCGAAGGCGCAGCCGGAGGTTGGGTCGTGCCACCACCGCCGCCACCCGCGCCCGCTCCGGCCGTGACGATCGTCTTCACGTTAGCCGCGGAATCCATCGTGTACGAATACGGCGGCGTGAAAACCGCGTCCGTCCCAGGGATGAGCACGCTCGAGCCGCTGGCGGACCAGGTCACGCCATTTGCCGTTCCGAGGTAGCCGACGTTGTTGCCGCGCGCGAGCAAGAGTCCCGCGGTGCCACTCGTGACGTAGCGCTCCCACGGATTGTGCACGTTCTCGAAGAAGTTGTTTTCGACCAGCAGCTGCGCGTCGATGCGCGTGCGGACGCAGTACGCGTTGCCGGGCGAATTGTAGTAATTGTTGTACACGTGCACGCGGCCGAAGCGGACCGACGGCATGCGCTCGATGCAGAGCGTACTCCACCAGTTGTGGTGAAACGTGACGTGGTACTGGCTGCCATTATCGGAGTCGCTCGAAGCGATCAGATTCACGAAGTCGTGGCCGTTGTTCACGTCGTAGATGAACTTGCACCAAGAGATGGTGATGTAGTCCGAGGACTGGGTGATATCGATGCCACCATCGGTCGCGTTCTTGATCGTGCAGTGGTCGATCCACACGTGATCCGAGTAATGGATGCCGATGTCGTCCTCGCTCGAGTTCGCGATCGTGAGGTTTTGAATGATGACGTTGCTCGAGCGATAGAGATAAAGCCCGCCGCCGCTCAGCACGATGTTGCCGTCGCCGACGACGGTCTTGTTCGACCGGATGTGCGTGTTCATCGCGGTGAGGTTGAACGATTTTGTGAGGTGGATCGTGTAAGGCGCGTCCACGTCGGAATACTGCTGGAGCTCGGCTTCGCTGCCGACGAAGACGGTGGGACCGGCGGCGCCGCCGGTGACGGTGCCGTTGACGTTGGCGAAGCCGTCGGCCGCACGAGCGGAAAACGTGCAGACGCCGGTAAGAACCGCGCATGCCAAACGCAGCGGCATCGCAGTGGAAGGTTTCGATTTCATGTGAGTCGATCAGGGTTAGCGATAGAGAGTCGGATCGGAATGTAGGGCGGGGTCTCCGAACCCCGCCGGTTTGTAATGGAGCGACGGTCGTCGTGAGCGAACAACGCGACGAGAGCGTCGCGTCGCCCAAGCAAGGCGGGGTTCGGAGACCCCCGCCCTACATTGCGGATTATTGGTAGGTGATTTCGAGGACGGGACGGTTGGTCGTAACCGCGTCGTTGCCGCCGTAGAAGCCGAGGTAGTCGGCGCCGAGGTCGTCGTTGTCATCGACCGAGAAGTAGACGCGCAGCTGGGTGCGGCCGGTCTTGTTGATCAGCCCGCGGCCCGTCGCGTTCAAGGCGCCGGTCGACCAATCGCCGTTCGCGGCGGTGGCGCTCATGGTCGCGACCTGCGTCGCATCGGCCGCGGCTTGGAAGTCGCCGGTCTGGAGCGAGGTGGAGCTGCTGAAGCCGGCGCCGGCCTTCAGGTCGACCAGGCAGCTGCCGTGCGTGGTAAACGGATCCGTGCCCGTCACCGAGCCACGGCGCAACTTCAGCGTGGCCGAAACGATCGTCGCGCCGTCGGGAATCGACGAGGTATCGAAGGACACGATGGCCTTGTACTGACGATCGCTCGCGTCGTCGCCGACGCGGAGGGCAGCCGTCGTCGTATCCGACGAGTTCGTCGACCCGCCGAGGCTCGACGTTTCGCTCGATTCGAGCACGTAACCATCCTCGGTCGCCAACGACGTGAACGTCACCGTGGTGCCGGAGGCGGTGCCCGTGGGGGTTGCGCTCGCCTGCGCGGAGTTGGCGCTTTCGCCGCCGGCGTTCACGGCCGAGACGACATAGAAGTACGTCGTACCATTGACGAGGCCGGTATTGGTGAAGCTCGTCGACGTGCTGGTGCCGACCGTGCTGTACGGCCCGCCTGAAACCGTGGCGCGCTTGATATTGTAGCTCGCGGCGCCCGTGGAGGCGTTCCACGTCAGCGACACCTGCGCGTTGCCAGCGGTGGCAACAAGCCCGCTTGGCGCGGGCGGCGGCTGCGTCGTTCCTGCCTGTGTCGTCGCCGACGCGGTGTTCGAGTAAGCCGATATGCCGGCGCTGTTGTAGGCGCGGACGCGGAACGTGTACGTCGTCGAGCCGGCGAGACCGGCGCTCTGATACGAGGTCGCGTTCGCGCCGACGACCGCGATTTCAGCGAATGCGCCGGTGCCGGTCGCGCGTTCGATGCGGAAGCCGCTTTCGTTCGTCGAATTATCCGCCCAGGCGAGATTGATTTGGCTGCTGCTAACCGTCGTCGCGCTCAGCCCGCTGGGCGCGAGCGGCGGCTGAGTCGTCGTGCCGCCGCTGACTTCGATCGCGCCGAGATCGGGAGCCGCGCCGCTGAACGCGAAGCCGGCGTTCGTGCCCTTATCGATAAGATCACTGCCGGAAACCAGTCGCGCGAAACCCGTGGGCAAGCTGCCGTCGGCTTGCCGCGGCGCGCTCGCCGCCGCTTCCGACAAGTCGCCGTAGTCGGAGGCGTTCGCCGAGACGGCGAGCGTCCACGTGTCGGTGACCGAGGTCACGTTCGCATCGAGCGAGACGTTCGTCGTCGAACTGGTACGCGGAAAACTGACGCAGTTTTCGAGCAAGTCCGTCTTCCCCGAGTTGAGGCTGCCTTCGACGAAGTAGTTGTACGCGCTCGAGCCGTTCGAGTACGCGAGACAGTTCAGGATCGTGAGTCCGTCGGCGTGGCTATTGTTGGTGAAGCCCTGCGCGTTGCTCTTGAACATATTGTTAAAGGAAACGCAGAACCGAGCGACGTGCGTGCCTTTCGAACTTCCGCCGGTGCCGTTGCCGCCGAGCTTGAAGCCGTTGCCATTGCCTTGGAACGAGCCGCTGCCGGGGAACAACGCGCCGTCGCCATTGTGCCAGGTCCAGCAGTTCTCGATCGTGACGGCCCAGTCGGTCTCGAAGAGATCCCAGCCGTCGTCGGAATTCTCCCACGAGCGGCAGCCGCTGAACACGATGTTGCGGCCGCAGTGCATCTTCGCCGCGAAGCCGTCGGCGTCCGAGCCGCGATTGTCCGGATCGTAGTTCCGGTACGAGTCGCAGTTGATGACGTCGATGAACGCCGCGAGCTGGCCGTCGGGATTCGAGTCGGTGTGGCCGAAGCCGATCTGCATGCCCGAGTCGCCATTGTGGTGGAAGGCACAGCGCTCGAACCGCAGGTGGCTGCCTTCGACCTTCACGCCGTTATCGCCGGCGTGAGCGATCTCCAGGCCGATGAACTGCCACCAACTCGCGGTGGTCGTGATCAAAATGCCGCGGTTCGCCGCGCCATACGGCTGCGTGCTGAAATCGATCACCGGCTTTTCGCTGCCGTAGGCGAGAAGTTTGATCGGGGCGCTCGACGTGCCGGCTTTGGCGATCGTGATCGTGGCGGAGTAAGAATGCGTGCCGCCGCGCAGGTAGAGGTTGTCGCCCGCCGCCGCGACCGAAACTGCCTTCGGAATCGTGGCGAACGGCGCCGAGATCGTGCCGGAGTTGGCGTCGTTGCCCGAGGGAGAAATATAGTAATCGGTCGCGTGGAGGTGCGTCGTAGCAAAACCGAGCACAGCGCAGGCCATCGAGCCGTAGCGGCTAAGGCGCCGTGACGTGGAGTTCGAGGATTTCATTTGGGGGGAGAGCTGAGGATGAGGAGAGAAGCGAGAAGGAGACTAAGCGGATTGATGTAGGGCGGGGTTCGGAGACCCCGCCCTACATGAACGACAGGTGCGGCACACCGTCGCATTAAGCTGAATCAAGTAGGGCGAACCGTCCCGGTGAGCCGGTTTTGAACATCGGCTCGGCGGGGACGCGTCGCCCTACCGTTTTTATTCGTGGGTTACTGGTACGTGATCTCGAGGACGGGACGATTGCCGACCGTCGCGTCGTTGCCGCCGTACCAACCGATGTAATCGGCGCTCACGTCGTCGTTGTCATCGAGCGAGAAATAGACGCGCAGCTGCGTCTTGCCGGTCTTGTTGATCAAGCCGCGGCCGGTCGTGCTCAAGCTGCTGCTCGACACGTCGCCGTTGGCGTTGGCCGCACTCATCGTCGCAACCTGCGTCGCATCCGCGGCCGCCTGGAAGTCGCCCGTCTGCAGCGTCGTCGATCCGCTGAAGCCGGTGCCGCCCTTGATATCGACGAACAAGCTGCCGTGCGTCGTGAATGGATTCGTGCCGACGACGGTGCCGCGACGGAGGCGGAGCGTGGCGGACGTGATCGTCGCGCCATCCGGCAGCGAAGACGTGTCGAACGACAAGACCGCCTTGTATTGGCGATCGGTGCTGTCGTCGCCCGTGCGCAACGCGGCGGCGGTCGTGTCGGACGAATTCGTCGAGCCGCCGAGGCCGGAGGTCTCGCTCGACTCCAGCACGTAGCCGTCTTCCGTCGCGACCGGCGTAAACGTGACAGTCGTCCCGCCCGTGCCGCCGCTGGTCGTCACCGTGACGCTGACCGCCGACGACGTGGTCTTCGCGCCGGCGTTGTCGGTCGCCACCGCCGTGAGCGAATACGATCCGGCGGCGACATTGCTCCAAGCGACGGAATACGGCGAGGAGGTGTCGGTGCCGATCAGCGCGCCGTTGGCGTAAAATGCGACGCTGCTGACCGTGCCGTCGGAATCGCTGGCGTTCGCGCTGATGGTGACGTTCGCCGGAGCGGTGAACGATGCGCCGCTCGCGGGCGACGTGATCGACACGGCAGGCGACAGATTGCCACCACCGCCACCGCTGCCGCCGGCACCGGCGCCCGCGGTGACGATGGTCTTCACGTTGCTCGCGGCATCGAGCGTATAGGAGTACGCGGGCGAGAAGACCGTATCGTTGCCGCCTGCCGGGACGGCCGTGTTCACGAAAACATTGCCGACGGCGCGGATCTTGCCGGGCGTTTGACCGCTGAGCGTGTAGTATTCCCAGGCCGTGTTGACGTTCTCGAAGTAGTTATTCTCGGCGAGAATCTGCGCCTCGAGCGCCGCGCGGATGCAGTAGTTGTTTCCCGTGCAACCGTAATAGTTGTTGTACACGTGCACCTGGCCGAAGCGGACGCGCGGCATGCGCTCGATGCACAGCGTGCTCCACCAATTGTGATGGAACGTCACGTGCAAGTGCCCGCGGTCCTCGGCGCCGTTGGCGTCGTCGTGGCCGATGAGGTTCACGAAGTCGTGGCCGTGATCCGTCGTGTAGACGAATTTGCACCACGAAACCGTGACCCACTCCGCGGCGTGCGTGATGTCGATCGAACCGTCGGCGGCGTCGATGACCGTGCAATGGTCGATCCAGACGTGCTGCGCGTTTTGGACGGTGACGCCATCGTTGCTCGCGCCGCGCAAGGTGAGGTTTTGGACGATCAGGTTGTTATAGCCGCTGATCTTGAGCCCGCCGAGAATCGTCGGGTTCGTGCCGATGCCGACGATCGTTTTGTTTTCGCGCACCGTGGCCTGGCTGCCGCCGAGGTCGATGGTGCCGGAGACTTGGACGATGTAGGGGTCGTGACTGCCGACATACGTGTTGAAGTCGGTCGCATTGGTCACGGTGACGGTCGGCCCGCCGGCGCCTCCGGTGGTGCCGCCATTGGTGGCGGCATAACCGTCGACGGCGCGAACGGTGGTGGAGGTGAGCAAAGCGAGGGCGAAGGCGCAAAGCGTCGCGAAAGGCGCGAGTGACTTTTCACCGCAGCGGCAACGAAACGGAATAAGCGAATTCATGTTCGTGGCGGGATCTGAGTTTTCGATGGGGGAGTAATCGCCGTCGGAACGGCGGCGCAAAGGAACGGCCCGCGGGGATGGCGGGGCCGGAAAAGTGAACGAGTCGCCGCGTCAGTCGAAGACGCCGCCAAGCCGGAAGGATTCAACTGAACCACCAAAGGACACGAAGGGACACGAATGAAGCCACCGCGGCGCGCCGTGGCCGCTGACTCGCCGAATCGTCGCCGAGGATCGATTCACGATAACTGGCTCACCTGCTCCGATATTCGTGTGAGTTCGTGTCCCTTCGTGGTTTCCCTGGATCCGGTTCAACCGTCGCGCCCGTTATGCAGGTGCGCATCGCGTGACTCGGAAGAAGTTCGGCCCAAGCGGCCGAAGGCGCGCTGGCGGCAGTCGCCGCCAGCGCGCAGTCAAAACGAACGCGCCGCGATTACGGCGTCGTCACGGCGATCTGGTCGATGTTGCCCAAGTCCTGGCCCGTCGACTCGAAGCGAATCGTGTTCGTCGTGCCGGCGTTGAGCGTGACCGTGATGTTCTGCGTGTTCCAGGTCGTCCACGCGCCGGTCGATGCGAACGTGATGTTTTGCGCCACGCCATTGATCAAGATGCGGCCGGTGCGCGAGCTCGTCGTGCCGTTCGCGAACCGAATCGCGATCGTGCGCGAGCCGCTGGTGCTGCCGCCGTTCACGCTGCTGAACTGCAGCGAGCCGCCGGTCGTCGGGAAGTTGACGTAACCGCTGCCGTTGAAGCCGCCGTTCGTGGATTCGGTGAATGCACCGCCGCCAAGCGTGGCCGATTCGGCCTGGAGCGTAGTCGTGGTGCCGCCACCACCACCGCCGCCGCCCCCGCCCGTGCCGCCGGAACCGGCGCCGGCGGTGACGCTGCTCTTCACCGTGCTGCCGGACTCGAGCGAGTACGAGTAAGGCGGCGTGAACACCGTGGAGTTCGGCGCCCAAGTTGGCACCGTCGTGTTGACGAAGACGTTGCCGCTGTTCCAGTGGATTTTGCCCTGCTCGGTCGAGCTGCTGTAGTTTTTCCACGGCATGGTCTGCGAATCGAAGTAGCAGTTCTCGAGCAGCACTTGGCAGCCGTTGCCGATGCCCACGTTGTAGTTGCTGCCGGAGCCGCCGTAATAGTTGTTGTACACGTGCACCTGGCCGTAGCGCACGCGCGGCATGCGCTCGATGCAGAGCGTCGAATACCAGTTATGGTGCATCGTGATGCGCAGGTGGCCGGTATCTTCCGACGCGTTGCTGTCGGAATGCCCGATGAGGTTCACGAAGTTGTGGCCGCTGTTGACCGTGTAGCTGAATTTGCACCACGACACCGTGCAGTAGTCGCAGGCGTGGGTGAGATCGAGCGAGCCGTCGCCGCAATCGACGAACGAGCAGTGATCGACCCAAACGTGCGTGCAGACCTGCAGGGTCAAGCCGTCGCCGTCGCCCACCGAGCTCTTGTTGGTGAAGTTCAGGCGTTGGATGATGACGTTGTTGACACTGACGCCCTTCAGGTCGCCGATGAAGCCGGAGTTCGTGCCAACGCCTTGGATGGTCTTGTTCGAGCCGAAGCGAACGTTCGACGAGCCGAGATTGATCGTGCCGGAAACGTTGACGATGCGCGGCGTGTCGTCGCCGATGGCGGCGGTGAGGCTGGCGAGGTCGGTCACGGTGACCGAAGAGCCGCCGGCGCCGCCGGTAGTCGTGCCGTTGACGTTAGCGAAGCCGTCGGCGGCAAAAGCGGCCGCCGGAGCGAGCACCGCGAGAAGCGAGGCCAAGGCGCCGGCGCGAAACGCGCGCGAGGCCTGGCGAGAACGGACAGTGAGATTCAAAACCGAATTCATGGGGGTGAGTTACGAACAGAATGCGATCGCCGGGCGTCCGGCCTGAGCGGAACGCGGCGCGGTCGATCGACAAAGCAGTGGCTAAGACCGGATATTCCGGCGGGAGAACGAAGGCGGTCGCGCACAGCGACGCGCCGAAAGACGGGCGAACGGCTCGCAGCTGGCCGTCCGCTCGTCGAAGGAAATCCCGACCGGCGCCACGCGCCGATCGGGAGCGAATCGAACGATTAGTGCGTGCCAGCTCCGGTCGAGGAGTTGGTCACGATCGATTTCACATTGCTCGCCGCATCGAGCGAGTAGCCGTACGGCGGCGTGAAGACGGACGAATTCGGAGCCCAGGTCGGTTGCGAGCAGTTCACGTAAACGTGACCGCTGAAGTTGATCAGGCCCTGGCTGCCGCTCGCGCTGTAGTTCTTCCACGGCATCGACTGCGCGTCGAAATAGCAGTTCTGCGAGAGAATCTGGCAGTTGTTGCCCACGCCGATGCAGTAGTTGCTGCCCGACGCGCCGTAGTAGTTGTTGTACACGTGCACGCGACCGAAGCGGACGCGCGGCATGCGCTCTTTGCAGAGCGTCGAATACCAGTTGTGGTGCATCGTGATCCGGAGGTGGCCCGTGTCCTCGGAAGCATTGCTATCGCTGTGACCGATGAGGTTCACGAAGTCGTGACCGGTGTCCGACGTGTAGTAGAACTTGCACCACGAAACCGTGCCATAGTCGCAGGCGTGCGTCTGATCGAGCTCGCCGTCGCTGCATTGCTTGAAGGTGCAATGCGTGATGAAGTAACGCGTCGTGTACTGAATCGTCAGACCGTCGGCATCGCCCACGCCGTTCGGATTGGTGAAGTTCAGGTTTTGGAAGATCAGGTTGGTCTGGCTCTTCGCGCGGAGGTCACCCACGAAGCCTGAGCCGGAGCCCACGCCGATGATGGTCTTGTTCGAGCCGATATCGAAATCGCCCGAGGTCGGCAGCGTGATCGTGCCCGACACATTGATGATGCGCGGGGTGGTGCCGGTGACGGCCGACTGGAACGCGGACAACGTGGAGACGGTGACGGTCGAGCCGCCCGCGCCGCCGGTCGTGCCGCCGCCTTGGGTGGCCCAGCCGTCGACGGCGAAGGCCGCGGCGGGGGCGAGCAAGGCAAGGGCGAGGGCGAATGCGCCTGCGTGGACACGCGAGGACGCCGGAGTACTGAGTACGCTTTTCATATCAGGGTTGGTGTGTTGTATCTTTGGTTGTTGTTACATTTCCGTCGCCGCAATGGGACGACGAAAGGGGGTAATGAACGCGGTCGCAGACGCGTCGCCGCCAGCAGCAGGCGGCAGCAAAAATGGGCAGCGGGGAATTTGTCGGGGGGGGGATCCGGCGGAGGGGTAAGCCACGCCGGGGCAGCCACGGACACGTG
>CBINOT010000157.1:0-14603 GCA_966252355.1 uncultured Opitutus sp.
TTGCCGTTCTGCGAGGCGCGAACCGTCACCGAACCGGCGCCGGTGATGGTCAGCATGTTGCCCGCCACCGTGGCCGGGCCGCTGACAATCGTGTAGTTCACGCCGAGCCCCGAAGACGCCGTCGCAACCAACGCGAAGGCCGCGTCGCCATAGGTCTTCGTGCCGGGGTTCGGGAATGTGATCGTTTGCGCCGCTTGAGCGATGACGAGCGTGTCGGACGCCGAGCCGACGTAGTTCGGATCGACGATCGTCGCGACGACCGCGTACGAACCCGCATTGGTCGGAGGGGTCGCGTTGCCGTCGTAGGTCAACGTCACGCCAAGGCCGGCAGGTGTCGTAGTCGCGACCGCGGCGTGAGCCGAACCGTCATACGTCGCCGACAGATTGCTCAACGCGACCGAGGCCACTGCTTTCGCGATATCGATCGTGACCGTCGCCGTGCCGGTGCCCGCGATGTTGCTCGCGTTGACCGTGACGGAGTACGAACCGGCTGCGGTCGGCGTACCGGAGATCAGTCCGGTCGAGGAATTGACGCTCAGGCCCGGCGGCAGACCCGTCGCGCTAAACGCGGCGGGCGAATTGCTCGCGGTGATTGTGTAGCTGAACGGAGTGCCATAGACGCCGGTGGCCGAACCGCCACTGGAGATGGCCGGGGTGCCGACGAGCGTTACTTGCAGCGAAGTCGCATCCACGTTGACCGCACCGGCGAAACCGGAAGGCAATCCCGTGACGGTGAAGTCACCGGCGACGAAGTCGGTCGAGCTGAACGTCGCCACCGTGTACGTGGCGCCGGCGGTGAGTCCGGCGGTCGGGTTCAGCGCGATTTCGTGCGAGCCGCCCGAGGCATTGGTCATGGCGCCGCTCAGAGCGAGCCGATCGGACGTGCCGCTCGTGCCCAGATCGACGGCCAGACGGCCGCCGGCATTCCAGACGAGCGAGGCGCCGTTCAAGGTGCCGATCGTGCCATTCGCTGCCGGGGCGATGGTGCCGCCGACGTCGAGCACGACGCCGCGGTTGACCGTACCGGTGCCCGCGAGCGTGCCGCTGGCGTTGATGCCGATGGCGCCGCCATTGCCGATGGTGCCGGCAACGAAGAGCGTACCGACATTGACCGCGGCGCTGCCTGCGAAGGAGCTCGTACCCGCCAAGGTCAGCGTGCCGGTGCCGGTCTTCGCGAAGCCGCCGGTGCCGTTGAGGCCACCCGCAAGCGTGATGTTGAAAGGCGTGCCGTTGCCGTCCGCCGCGCGAATCGCGAGGCTCGAGGACGTGCCGTTGGCGAGCACCGGATGCGTGGTCGACCAGGACGCGATGGCGCCGAGGGTACCGCTATTCAGCGTGATGGACGAAGCCAAACCGCTGGTGCCGCCCTTGACGATGCCGCCGGTACCGATGTTGAGCTCCCCGTTGCTGACGGAAACCGTCGCCGAGCCCGCCGTGGACGTCGCGTCGTAGCCGAGCGCGATGCGCGCAATATTGCTCACGCCGCCCGTGATCGTAAAGTTCGCGATTTGGTTGCCTTGGTTGGCGCGGGCCGGGGAATCGGTGATCGGATTGCGCGTCAGGATGAGGCCGCCGGTCGAAGAAGCGTCGAGCGAGTTGAATTCACCGCCCGAGACCACGACGTCGCCGCCGCGTGCCGAAGTGACCTGGAAGCCGACGTGCACCGGACCGGTGGTGGTCAAGCGACCGCCGGAAATCGTCATCGCCCCCCACGAATTGTCGGTGCCAAGGCCGATCTTGCCGACGGTCGAATCGCCGCCGCTGATCTGGACGCCGACCGTGAGCGCTTGCGACTCGGAGTCGCCGCTGCGGGGGAAGTTGATTTCCGTCGCCGAGAACGAGCCGCCCGTGACGCGCACGAAGCTGTTGCGCGTATTCGACGCCAGGATGCGTTGGAAGCTGCCGGTGCCCGCGCTGACGATGACGCCAGTGCCGGTGCCCGAAGTCCAGGTCGTGTTGCCCGCGGTCGTAAACGTGCCGCCGGCCACGCGCAGCTGCTGCGAGGTCGCGATCGAAACGGAGCTCGGTGAGAGCGAGCCGCCAGGCCCGACTTGCACAATGCCCTTCGTGATCGTCAACGGTCCGGAGATCGTCGCCGGCTTGAGAATCTCGATCGTGCCGACGCCGGTCTTCGTGAAGCCCGAGGTGCCCGCGAGCACGACGGCGAGCATCGAGGGCGTGTCGTTGGCCGCGGGGACGTCGACGGTGTCGCCGCTCGGGCTGGTCGCAGCGTCCACCTGAATGATGGGCGTCGCACCGGCGAGCGTAAGGACATTTGCGGCCGAGCCGCCGTCGCTGAGCGTCCACTGCGCCGGGATGTTCCAATCGATGTCACCGAAGACGATGCGACCGAGCGTGCGCGGCGAGTCGAGCTGCACCACGTTGAAACCGTCGATGTTTTGCTGCGCGAAATCGGCGGTGAGGCCTGAGCCGGACGGAACAATGCCGCTCTCCCAGTCGGCCGCGGTGCTATAAAGTTCGCCATTCGCGTCGGAGATCCAGACGCCGCTGCCCGGGAGTCTAATTGTGTAGACTTGGCCGGTCGTGAAGCCGCCGGAAATCGCATTAGCCGCGATGTCGGTGATGCCGGTGCCGCTGCTCTTCAGGTCGAGGCGCATCGTGCCATCGCCACCGACGCCGGTGACCGTGATATCGTAGATGCCGGTGCCTACGGTCGCGAGCGAAGAGATGCTGCCGGTCGCGCTGCCAGTGAGCGTGAGCGAGAAGTCGGTTGCATCGACCCCGTTGACCGCCTCGGCGAATGTCACGCGGAAGACCACGGTGCTCGCTGTGGTGGCGCTGGTGGCCGGATTGGAACGCTTGATGGAGCTGATCGTCGGACGCGTCGTGTCGATCGTGATGACAAATGGCGCCGAGACCGGGCTCGAGCTGCTGCCATTGGAAGCCGTCGCCGTGTACGTGTGCGTTCCGGCCGTCAGCGTCGTGGCCGTGGTATCGAGCGTCCAGACGCCGCTGGCGTTGGCCGTCGCCGTGCCAATTGCCGTCGCACTGCCGTCACGATAGACGGAAACGATCGCGCCGGCAAAGCTGGTGCCGTTCAGGACGAGGGTCGTGTCGTTGGTGATGCGATCGCCGCCCGTGCCGCTGTCGGTGACAATGGTAGTGAACACCGGCGCCGCGAGGGCCGTATTGACCGTGTAAGGCGCAGAGGAAGCTCCGGGATTGCCCGCGAGATCGGTGGCCGCAGCCGTGAACGAGTAAGTGCCAGGGGGCAGCGCCGGGCCGCTATAGGCGGCCGTCCAGTTGCCGACGCCATCGGCGGTCGCCGTGCCCACGACGCCGCTGCCGACGCGGGTGACGTTCACCGTCGCACCAGGCTCGGCCGTGCCGCTGAAAGAGAAGGAAGGCGAAGTCACCACGCTCGAAATCGTCGGCGCCGCGGCGGCGACCGTGTCGACCTTGACGAGAAACGCGCGCGTCGGCGGCGAGAAGTTGCCGCCGCCCAAATCCACCGTCGCTTGAAAAGCATAATACCGGTCGGCCAAAGGCGTGCCGGTGTAATCGAAGGACCATTGGCCAGAGGCATCGGCCGTGACCGTGCCAAGCGCACCGAGATCGACGCGCGAGACGATGACGGAGGCGCCAGGCGTCGCGGTGCCGCGAACCACGAGGCTGTTGTCCGCCGTGATCCCGTCGGATGCAGACGCGCCGCTGTCGCTCAAAATGCCGGTGACGGTCGCAACCTGCACGCCCGCGGGCGCGAGCGCGTTCAGGTAGTTTTCGAGATTGGTATAACCGTCGCCGTTGATGTCGCCGTTGTTGTCGGCCACGAGCGGGTTGGTGCCCAGGGCGGACTCCCACGCATCGGGGATGCCATCGTTATCCGTGTCGGTCGGCTTCACGCCGCCGGCGACCGTGCCGACGCCGCCGATTTCGCTCTCATTGAAAATCTGCGCACCGCTGGTGCCGAGCGAGGTGACCTCGGCGATCATGTATTGATCGGCGTGGTCGCGGAAGAGGGAGGCGCCGGCATGGCCGACGACGTAAGCGTACGCTTGTTGCGCGGTGAGCAAGGTCGCCGGTTTCGGATAATCGAACGGCGTCGCGACGAGGTTCAGCGTGGTGAAGCTCGAGTCCGTCACCAGCGTGCCGTCGAGCGCGCCGTTGAGATTCAAATCCTGGAAGTTACCCGAGTGATAAAGATTGTAGTTCTGATTGCCGGTCTTGAACGGGCCTTCGCTGCCGGTGCTGGGACCGGAGATGAAATAGCAACCGATCATATTGGCGTACGACAAACCGGCCGAATCGCCGGCGGGAATGTAGCCGCCGCCGCTGCCCCAGTTGTAAACGACGTTGTTTTGATAATCGTTCACCCCTTTCACCTTCGGATTGCGCATCCAATTATCGGTATAAAGCGTCCGGAAAATACTCACGCCGCCGCCGGTTTGGATGAGTCCGCCGGCCGAGTGAATCAACAGACCCTGGCCGATGATGCAGTCCTGCAGCGTGACGTTGCTCGGGCTGCCGCTGAGCGAAAACGTCTCGTCGCGTCCCCACGATGCCGATACGTGATCGAACATCATCGTGTCGCCGGAATCGGCGCCGACGGCGTCCGTGCCGCTGTCGCCATTGATACCCTCGCGATAACGAATGTAGCGCGTGATCGTGTTGTTCGCACCGGAGTACGACAGCCGATCGCCGTAAATCGTGACGCCCTCGCCCGGCGCGGTCTGGCCCGCGATCGTGATATTCGACTTCACGACGACGGGGCTCGTCAGCGTGATGATGCCGCCGACGTCGAACACGACCGTTCGGCCGGCGACGCTGACGGCGTCGCGGAACGAACCCGTGCCGCTGTCGCTCAAGTTGGTGACGTGGTACACGGAGCCGCCGCGACCACCGGAAGCATTGGCGCCGAAACCTTCGGCGCCGGGGAACGCGGGAACCGCGAGCAGGCGGGCGGCGCAGAGGGCCGCCAACGCGACGAACAAACGAGCGAGCGCAAAACGTGGGCGCAGCTCAAGACAGCAGGGCTTATTCATGGAAAAACGAGGCTGGTGACGGAACGATCCGGGGAGAGTTAGGGGTATCGGCCTTCCGCGTATCAAACCCAGCGAAAGTTCGCTCGCGGCGACCGACACGTCCTCCTCTCGTGTGCCGGGGCTCGCAACGCATGGCAATTCTTACCGTCAGAATGGCCGCTCTGGCGCATAAAATACGTACACCACCGGGCGCGATGCCGCGGAGTCGACGATGCGAGCGAACGAGCGTTCGCCAGAGGTGATCCGGCGGTTACTACAACGTCGCCAATGTGTACCCCCGCGTCGCAAGAACGCTCGTCGAGGACCGAGCAAACCGTCGATCGCACCAGCGTTTTTGACGCAATGTTAACGAAGTCGTCGACGTGAGCGTTCGGACATCCTTCTCGACGGCGTCGTGCGACCGCTTCGGATATATGGATTGCTGAACGTTCGCCATTTTTTCACCCGGATCGAGCTGCCGGCTGTGGCCGCCATCCGCCTCCATCCTCTCCTCTCATGAAATTCTCCGCCCGACGCGCGTCGCGTATTTCCCTCGTCCTCCCCGCTGTCATGTTCATCGCCGCGATGTCCATTCCACGTCCGCTTGCGGCCGCCGGGCCGCAGATTATTCCACTGTGGCCGGAAGGCGTGCCGGGCCTCAAGGCCGACGCCGCCGAAGAGAAGATCGTCAATCAACGCATCGTCGCCGTGCACTACCCTTCGTTGACGGTATATAAACCGGCCGAAGCAAAACCGAATGGCACGGCGGTGATTTTTTGTCCCGGCGGCGGCTATGTGCGGCTGGCGATCGGCGAGCACGGCGGATACGAGACGAAGTTTCTGAACGACGCGGGCGTGACGGTGTTCATCCTGAAATACCGCATGATCGAGTATGGCCATCCCGCTCCGCTGCGCGATGTGATCCGGGCGATTCGGCTCATCCGCTCGCGCGCCGAGGAATTCGGCATCGATCCCCGGCGCATCGGATTGCTCGGCCAATCCGCCGGCGGCCATCTCGCGGGCTGCGCGGCGGAATTCTGGGACGCGCCGGATGCCAACACCGGCGCCGAGCTCGATCGCGTGAGCGGTCGGCCCGACTTCGCCGCCCTCGTCTATCCCGTCGTGACCATGGCCGATCCGTTCGTGCATAAAGGTTCACGCGAAGCGTTGTTGGGCAAAACGCCGTCACCGGAACTCATCGCCCAGCTCTCGCTCGAACAACACGCGCGTTCGGACATGCCGCCGCTGCTGCTCATCGCCACGGAAGCCGACCAATCGGTGCCGGTGGAAAACACGCTGCAATTCTACGCGGCGTTGCGCCGGGCGAAGGTTCCCGCGGAAATGCACGTCTACGCGCAGGGCTCCCATGGCAATAGCCTCGATCCGCAATACGGCCCCACCGCCGAGTGGCCCCAGCGCACGCTGGAGTGGATGCGCTTCAACGGCTGGATCGCAGCGTCGCACTGAGCCCTTCGATGCGAATCACGTTTGCCACCCTGGCCTGGCTCGCAGGATGCGCCGTCGCTTCCGGCGAGAATTTCAAAGTCGACATCGATGCGGCGTTTCCCGCCCGCTCCGACACCACGGCCGCGGGGTTCACGCAGTGGGCGCTCACCGGCGACCTCGACAGTCCCAAGCGCTCCGCCTCGCACACCTTCAATACTGCCGGCGCCACCTACGCGTGCACGATTCGGCAGACGGCTCCGGCCGCGGCCAACGCCACGCTTTATCTGAACGCGAATTGGCTGAACAAGAATGGCATCGCGGGCGGCTACAAACTAGCGTTCGACGGCGTGTGGGTGCACCAGAAAGACGACGCGCAACAGTTCGACCGGCCCTATCCCTCCGGCGGCGCGCTCGAGCTGTCGATCAGCGGGTTGTCAGCCGGAGCGCATACGATCACGACGTATCACAATAATATTTGGGGCGCTACCTATGGGCCGATGAGCCGGTGCCGAATCACCGTGGGCGGCAACGTCGTGGCAACCGTCACGCCCTCGGTCCAAGTGACGAACGATAACGATTGCGCGTCGGCCTTCTTCACGGTGAACGCCGTCGCAGGCCAGCCGCTCACGATCGGCTTCGCCCCCGACGGCTCAGGCGCGCTCGACGCCGTAATCTTGAACGGCTTCGAGATCGATCGGACCGCCGCCCCTGGAACGATCGCGGTTTCGCCGACCCCCGTCGACGGCGACGAACACATCTTCGCCAGCAACGACACGCCGGCCGCCGGATCGGAAGGCAGCGGATCAACCACGCTAAGTTGGACCGCCGCGCCGACCGCCGTGTCGCAGGACGTCTATTTCGGGACCGATCGTGCGGCGGTAGCCAGCGCCACGCGCAGCTCGTCGCTGTATCGCGGCAACCAGACCGGCTCATCGTTCTCGGTCGCGAATTTGAACACCAACGCGGCATACTACTGGCGCATCGATTCGGTCACGGCGGCGGGGAACTTCATCGCCGGCGACGTCTGGAGTTTTCGCACGCGGCACCTGGCGTTTCCCGGCGCCGAGGGCTACGGGCGTTTCGCCCGCGGTGGACGCGGGGGACGCGTAATCGAAGTCACGAATCTCCTCGATTACGACACCGGGGCCGGCGAGGCGCCGATTCCAGGCAGCTACCGTGCGGCGGTCGAGGCGACCGGAGCCCGCACGATCGTCTTTCGCGTCTCGGGTCTCATTCGGTTGAAGAAAGCGTGCCCGGTTTCGGCCGCCAACTCGTATCTCACCATCGCCGGCCAAACGGCGCCCGGCGAAGGCATCTGTCTCGCCAATTATAGCGCCGGAATTGGCGGCGCACACGACGTGATCGTCCGCTTTCTGCGCGACCGCGTCGGCGAAGCATCGCAGACCGCGATGGACGGCATCGGCATGGGCGTCGGCACCGATCACTCCATCGTCGACCACTGCACGATCAGCTGGACGATCGACGAAGGCACGAGTTCGCGCGACGGCCGCAATATCAGCTTCCAACGCAACATCGTTTCCGAAGGCTTGCAGCACTCGTACCACTATGCCGCGGCGGACCGGAGCAAGTACGAGACGCACGCCTTTGCCGGTTCGATCAGCGGGCAAATCGGAAGCTATCATCACAATCTGCTCGCGCACTGCACCGACCGTAATTGGAGCTTGGCCGGCGGACTCACGCAGGACGGCAAGTATGCGGGGTACCTCGATATTCGCGATAATGTCGTCTACAACTGGACCGCCCGCACGACGGACGGCGGCGTGAAGGCCTGCAACTTCGTCAATAATTACTACAAGCCGGGCCCGGCGCCGGGCGTCCATTGGCTCCTTCGACCCGACGCGGGATCCGCCTCCGATCGGCAGCAATATTATCTGAGCGGCAATGTGCTCGAAGGCTATGTCAGCGAGACCACGAATTGGTCCGCCGGCGTGTCGTATCTCTCCGGGATCACGGAAGCGATGGTGCGCGTCGATACGCCGTTCTTTCCGGATTTCGTCACGACGCATACCGCGCGCGAAGCCTTCAAGCTCGTCCTCTCCGATGTGGGCGCGAATCAACCGCAAGCCGATGTGATCGATCGCCGAATTGTGCAAGAAGTCCGGACGGGCACGTCGCATTATCAAGGCACGCGCGCCGCCAATTACCCCAACGGTTATACCCAACCGCCGCCGCCGAATTATCCCGGCATCATCGACTCGCCGGCCGACGTGCGCGACGCGGTCGGATCCCCGAATTATCCTTGGCCGGCGTATGCGACGTACGATGTTCCCGTCGACACCGATCACGACGGCATGCCGGATTTTTGGGAGCGCGCGATCGGCTCCGATCCGAACGTTGCGAACCAAAACGACGATCCGAACAATGACGGTTACACGCTCCTCGAGGACTATCTCGATTGGCTGGCGCGGCCCCATGTTGTCACGCCGAACAGCCAGTCGGTCGATATCGATCTGCGCCCGCTTTCGTCCGGCTTCACCGTGCCGACGTACACGCTTTCGAACGTCACACGCGGCACCGTTGCCTTGCAAGAAGCCGGACGTATCGCGCGGTTTACCCCGATGGCCGGCGGCGCGGGCGTCGGTGGATTTACGGTCACGATCACCGATAGCGACGGCGTCGCGACCACCCGTGCAATCGGGGTATGCGTCACCGCTCAACCTGCGGCTTACGAAGCCACCAATACGGCGCAGCTCGCGAACTTGTCGGTTCGTGCGGTCGCGCGCAGCCGCGACAATCCGCTCATTCTCGGCTTCGTGGTTTCGGGCGGCAGCAAGCAGTTGCTGATTCGGGTCACCGGGCCGGCGCTCACGCCGTTTGGCGTCACGGACGCGATTGCCGATCCGAAGCTCGAGGTGCATTCGCGCGCGAGCGGCAGCGACCAAATCGTGGTCGCGAACGACAACTGGGGCGACGGCGGCGCGGCCGCGACGCTCACCGATGCGTTCAATGCCACCGGCGCGTTTCCACTCCCGAATTCGACCAGCAAGGATTCCGCGGTGCTGGCACGTCTGTCCGGCGGAAGCTCCGCGTTGATTTACGATGCCGCGAATCGCTCCGGCATCGCACTCGGCGAGCTGTTCGACGCCGAACTCGGCTCGCCCGCACGTTTGATCAACGCCTCGGTGCTGAACTACGCCGGCACCGGCGACAATGTCTTGATCGTGGGCTTCTCCATCCTCGGCTCCTCGCCCAAGCGCGTGCTGCTTCGCGCGGTCGGCCCTGCCCTCGCCGCGTACGGCAAGCCCGACGCGCTCGCCGATCCGCATCTCGACTTGTATCCGTACGGCGGCGCGTTGATCGCCAGCAACGAAGATTGGGGCGCCGGCGACGTGACGCCGCTGCGCCTCGCCTTCCAAGCGACCGGGGCGTTCGATCTGCCCAGCACCACGAGCAAAGACGCGGTGTTATTGATCACGCTGGCACCCGGCCTCTATTCGGCGGTTGTTTCCGGCGACGGCGGCACCACGGGCGATGCGCTGCTCGAAGTCTACGAGCTGCCGTAAGCCGGTGTTGGAGTTCGAGGCTCCGGCGGGCCCTCGACGTATTATTTCGCCAAGCAGTTCCGGAGCACGCCGAGCAGTCGTTCGAAGCTGTACGGCTTCGGCAGAAAATTCTGGCCGTCATGCAGGGTGAGTTCGCCTTTGGCGACCTCGGGACTGTAGCCGGTCGTGAACACCACTTTAATCTCGGGCTTTTCCGCCTGCGCGCGCTCCGCGAGCGTGCGCGCGGTGACGCCGTCGGGTAAAACCATGTCGGTGAACACGAGGGCAATCTCGTCCTTGTGCTCGGCCCAGACTTCCAGCGCCTCGGCGCCGGTTGCGGCCTCGAGAACCTTGTAGCCCTGCAATTGGAGCAGCATGCGGGCCGTGATCCGAAGATCCGCTTCATCCTCGACGAGGAGGATCGTTTCCGAGCCGCGTTCGCGGGTCGACGAAGACGGCTCGATGGCAATGGCTGACGCGCTCGGGTCGACCGCCGGCAGATACACGCGAAACGTCGTGCCGCGGCCGACCTCGCTCTCGACCGTGATCCAGCCGCGTTGCTGTTGCACGAGGCTCGACACCATCGCCAAGCCGAGACCCGTGCCGCGGCCCGGTTCTTTCGTGGTGAAGAACGGCTCGAAAATCCGCGGCATGTTTTCCGGGGCGATGCCCGTGCCCGTGTCGGTGACGCGCAAGCAAACGTAAGCTCCCGGCGCGATTTCCGGGCTCGGCCGGCTGGCCAGATCCGGCACGACAAACTCGCTCGTCGCGATCGTCAGGGACCCGCCCTGCGGCATCGCATCGCGCGCATTCACCGCCAAGTTCAAGAGCACTTGGTCGATGATCCCTGGATCCAGGTTCACGACGATCGGCGTCGATTGCAGCTCCACTTCGAGCGTCAAATCTTCGCCCAGCAGTCGCTGCACCATCTTGATCGTGGCGCCGATCACCTCGTTTATGTTCATGCGCTGCGGACGCGTGGCCGCCTCGTTCCGGCTGAACGCGAGCAATTGCCGGGTCAGATGGGTGGCGCGGTTCGCCGCGGCTTTGATCTGTTGCAGGTCCGCGAGCACGTTCGCCGGCAGATTCGGATACGTCGACGTGAGCTCGGCGCGCATCGTGACGTAACCGAGCATGTTGTTGAAATCGTGGGCGACGCCGCTCGCGAGCTGGCCGATGGTTTCCATCTTCTGCGCTTGCCGCAGCTGCGTCGCGAGATGCCGCTTCCCGCTGATGTCCTGCACAACGACGATGAGATATGGCGGCACCCCATCCTGGCGCCGGGCGGCGGTGATCGTGATCTCGGCCCAGAGCGGAAAATCGTTCCGGCGCACCAAACGCTTCTCGACGCTATAAGAGTCGGTGCGACCGGTGATCAAATCGCCCAACTGCACCGCATCGATCATGCGATCGTCGGCGTCCGCCAAGTCTTGCAGGCTTTGGCCGAGCAGCGCCTCGGACGAAAATCCGGTAAGCGCGCACAATTTCCGATTCACCCGCACCAGTTGGCCATCGAGCGAGGCGTGGGCCATGCCGACCGATGCCGAATCGAAGGTCTCCCGGAAGCAGCGTTCGCTTTCCAAAAGCGTCGCCCGCGCTGCTTTCTCTCGCGTGATATCGCGGCAAATCATCGCGGCGCCAACAATCGTGCCGTTCTCTCGCAACGGCGAAATCGTCAGCGCCACATCGAACGCCACGCCGTCGCGCCGGCACCGCTGCGTTTCGATCGCGCCGATTTCCTCGCCCCGCGCCGCACGTTCGAGAATGCGCACCTCTTCCTCCGCCCGCTCCGGGGGCACGATCATCATGACCGAGGCGCCAACCGCTTCTTGGGCCGCATAACGGAAGAGCGTCTCCGCCGCCGGATTCCAAGCGGTGATGACGCCCTCGAGCGTCGTGCCGATGATCGCCTCGCTCGCGGATTGCACCACCGAGCTGTGGCGAACCATCACTTGCTCGGCCTGCTTGCGCTCGGTGATGTCTTGCGCGGCGCCGGCATACAATTGATCGGACGCGTCGCCCATCGGCGCGCGGCGATCCCAAATCCAGCGAATCGTGCCGTCCGGCCGAATGATGCGGTACTCTTGATCGAGCGGGACGCCGAGTTTCTGCCGCGCATAATGCTCGAGCACGCGCTGCCGGTCGGTCGGATGCACCGCCTCGAGGAGGGATTGCGGATTAGCGTAGAAACTGGCACAGGTCCGGCCCCAGAGCAGCTCGTAGCCGCGACTGACATAGACGACGCGCGTGAACCGGAAATCGGTGATCCAAAAAGCCGTGGCGGGGGATGGCCGAGAGTCCCCCAGCACCTCCGCGAACGGCGGCACGAGTTTCGCGACACCCGGCGCAGCTTCGGAGCGGGACGGACGATGAGGGCGACGACGACGGGAGGGAGAGCTCATGGATTTTGGTGGCCCTTGCGCCGCACTGCAACCGGCGCAACCGGCAGCGATAAGATAACCCTTCACGCTACATTTACTCTCGGGGCCGGCCCGCGACTGCAGCTACGGAATTCCGTTGGGGGGAATTGCCTGGCCGATTAGGGTACGCAGGGCGTTGCTTTACTGCGCGGAAGCGCACTCAAATCCGCGCATGGCTCGAATATTGATCACGGACGACGAGGAGCCGATGCGAATGGTCATGGCGGAGACGCTGCGGTTGCACGGGCACTCGGTCGTGGAGACGCGCACGGCGCGCGAAGCGGTCGACGAACACCGGCGGGAGCCTGCGGACCTGATCGTAACGGACCTCGTGATGAAAGAAATGGACGGGACCGAACTCCTGCGGCGCGTCCGAGCGTTTTCGCCGCATACGCCGATCGTCGGCGTCTCGGGCGCGCGCCATAGCAAGATTTACCTCAACATGGCGAAACTGCTCGGGGCCGAACGCGTGCTCGCAAAGCCGTTCACGCCCGACCAGTTGCTTGCGGCGGTCAACGAAGCGCTCGTGACGGCGGCAAAAGAACGGGACAACCCAGTCTCGTCAGCGACGGAATAATCGCCCGCCGCATCGCCGGCACTCCCGCAAGCGACAGCGAAGCAATCTCTTCGGCTTGGCGGCGGGCACGCGCGCAGCCGTCGTTTCTCCCCCCGCGTCGATACGCCGAATGCCCGGCGGTCGATCGACCATGGGGCCCGGCTGAGTACCGACCACGGCAAGAACGGAGAATCACCGAGAGAACGCTCGGGCGATTCTTCGTGAAAACCGCGGTGTGGCCGACGCCCAGCTGGATATGTTGAACGATGGACTACCGTCATTCAGGTCTGCTTTTGATCGTGGAGGACGATGAACGCCTGCGCGAGCTGCTCATCGCCGCCGCGATGAAAACCGAACTCTACTCGGCCGTCCACGCGGCCCCCGACGGACAAGCAGCGCTCGACTATATCCACTTGGCGGTGGAAACCGGAACGCAGGAAGCACCGGATTTCGTGCTCACCGATCTCAGCATGCCGCGGCTCGATGGTTTCCAGCTCCTCCAAGCGGTGAAGGGCAATGAAGCCACGAAACATATTCCGGTGGCGATCATGACCTCCTCGAACTTGCCGAACGATCGCACCACGGCCAAAGCGGGCGGCTGTTGCGCGTTTTTCAACAAGCCGGTCAAGTTCGAAGAGCTAGTCACACTGGTCGGTTCTTTGCCGAAGATCTGCGGCGCGGAGGCGCTGGTCACAGCCCATCACCCCGCCGCCGCGGGATGAACGACGTTCCGACGGCACGCGCGCGATCGCGATTCCTCATCTCGCGTTGACCGGGGCTGAATGCCCGCAACTATTTGCGCCGGTTCCCTCGGCTCACATGCGTCACCTTTTTCGCCGGTGCTTCTCGATTTTCATTTCTCTGACGGCCGTAGCTGGCGTCGGAGCGGCTGACGCGAAGAAGCCGGCGCCCACGAAGCCGGACGAAACGCGGTGGGTATTCTCGCTCTTGCCGAAATCGCTGCAGAAGAATCCGCGGCTCGATCTCACCGTGATCACCGAAATGACCGAAGAGGGAAAAAAGCGGCCGCCGGTCTCGCCGGACAAGCCAGCGTACTTCCAGGCGTTTTCCGGCGGCTACCACATTCTTGGCGCGCGCACGGGCAGCGAGCGCACGGTGCCGGAAGCCGAATTGACAAAACTGCTCACGCGCTCGCTCGCGACCAATGGCTATCTGCCGGCTTCGCCGCCCGCCCATCCGCCGAGCCTGATCGTGATGTACACCTGGGGCTCCCATAATCTCCTCGTCGAGGGCGATGCGGAAAACGCCACGCTGTCGGCGGAGGCGGTCGCCCGCAATCTGCTCGATCGTGCCGCGCTCGTCGGCGGAACCAAATTTGCGACGGAGCTGAAAGAGCTTTTCGAACGCGCGAACGAACTCAACAACTCGAACCGCACGGCGCCTCCTGACCCAACCGGCACCGTGCCGGATCAGCAGCCTATGCTGGGAGCGGATCAAATGGCATTCATGAACCCGGTCGAAATGTTCAAGCGCGGCAGCGACAAGAACGAGTTCCTCGTCGATCAAGCGGCGCGCGACGTATACTATGTTGTGGCGTCGGCCTACGATTACGCGGCGATGCAAGCGAACCGTCGCGTGTTGCTGTGGCGTACGCGCATGACGGTCGCGGCGCAAGGCGTCGCGGAGCAGGAAAGCCTCCCCACCCTCGTGCTCGCCGCGGCTCCGTACTTCGGCA
>CBINOT010000158.1:0-14540 GCA_966252355.1 uncultured Opitutus sp.
ACGGTCGGAGCAACCGAGTAAACGGAGCGACCCTTGCGATCCAGAATAGCCGAGACAGGAACATTCATGGGCAACGAGAGGGGTTGCCGGCAGTGTGCGCCGGCGCGCATATCGCGCAACTGGAATTCCCATTTCGCGGCCTGTGCCGGTTCCCGCGAATGACGCGAATCGCGCGAATGCGGAAGGATCGTTCACGCGAGCCAGCGGCCGTCGTCTCTGACGGCCATTTCGAGCGGTGACGAGCGGGACGATCGCCGCTACGTTCTTTCCGGATTCCGACGCACCGGACGGGAACGGACGGCGCATCCAAGCGTCGATGTCGTTTCACCTCTTTATTATGAGCATCGGCAAAATCCTTCTTATCGGGCTCGGCATCCTGGTCGCGATCGGGCTCGTGATCGGGCTTTCCGTCAGCGGCGTGTACAACCGCTTGGTCACGCTGCAGCAGGCGACGGATGCGGCGTGGGCGCAGGTGCAAAACGTGTATCAACGGCGCGCGGATCTCATCCCAAATCTCGTCAGCACGGTGTCGGGCGCGGCGAATTTCGAAAAATCGACGCTCAATGAAGTCGTGCAGGCGCGCGCGTCGGTGGGCCAGGTGCGGCTGCCCGCGACCACCGCCCCGACGAATCCGCAAGATTTCGCCAAATTCGAGCAGGCGCAGGCGCAACTAGGCTCGGCCCTTTCGCGGCTGCTGGTCGTCTCGGAACGCTACCCCGAGTTGAAAGCGACGCAGGCGTTCCGCGATCTGCAAGTGCAGTTGGAAGGCACCGAGAACCGGATTGCGGTCGAGCGCGGACGGTTCAACGAAACCGTCCAAGCGTACAACACGGCGGTGCGGCGTTTTCCGGCCGTGATTTTCGCCGGCATGTTCGGGCATACGCCGCGCCCGTATTTCAATGCCACGCCGGGAGCGGAACGCCCGCCGGATGTGAAGTTCGATTTTAGCCAAAAGGCGCCGGCCGCCGAAAGCCCAGTGCCCACGCGCCCGTGAGGATTTTGCGCAGAGCGTCGGATCCCAGGCGGAGCCCGATGTCCTCATCGGGCTTTCGGGCGAAACGGATCAAACCAGCCCGATGGGGACACCGGGCTCCACCGCGATTCCGTCGCGTCGATGTAGGTGGCCTCCGTGAGGCCGCCGGGCGAAAAGGACGCAATCGCGGCGAGCCGGGGTCAGGGCCCCCAGCTACATCGAACCACGCAGCTCAGGCGCGGAGATTTCGGTGCGCGCTACTCATGTTGGTAGCGGTATGGGCGACGTTCTTGGTCGCCGTGCGCGGCGGCGCGGCGGAAGTCATCCCGGCGGCGCCGCAAAACCATTTCAACGATTACGCCCATGTCGTGAAGCCGGCGACAGCCGCGCAACTGAACAACGAGCTCGCGCAGTTCGAGCGGGACACCTCGAACCAAATCGTGGTCGCGATCTATCCCAAACTGCAGTCCGACTCGTCGGTCGACGATTATGCCGTTCGCGTCGCGCAAAAGTGGGGTGTTGGCCAGAAAGACAAAAAGAACGGCGCGGTGCTTTTCGTTTTTCAGGAGAGCCACGATATTTGGATCGCGACCGGTTATGGACTCGAAGGCGCGTTACCGGACGCGCTCTGCAAGCGGATCATCGAGGGCGAGATCGTGCCGCGCTTTCGGGCGGGCGACTTCGATGGCGGCCTGACGGCCGGCGTGCACGCCATGATGGCGGCGGCTCGCGGCGAATATCGGGGCACTGGCCGCACCCAGCGTGACGCCGTCTCTTCGGACGGTCAGGGCAGCGGAACCGGCATCGGCGGCTTCGTGGTCCTCATTGTGATCTTCCTCGTGTTCGTACGGGGAGCATTTCGGCGCAACACCGTGTATGGCCGGCGCGGACGCCGCTCCGGGTGGCTCGGCGGCCCGTTCGGAGGCTGGGGTGGCGGCGGTGGATGGGGCGGCGGGGGCGGTGGCGGAACGTTTTCGGGTGGCGGGGGCAGTTTCGGCGGCGGCGGAGCGGGAGGAAAATGGTGATGACCGCCCCCTCGACCTCATTTGCGGTGGATCATGCCGCGATTGTCGCGGCGATTCGTGCCGCGGAACAGCGCACCTCCGGCGAGATCCGGGTGGTGGTGGCACGCGGGAAAACCGACGACGCCGTTGCGACGGCCAAGGGGCATTTCGAGCGCCTCGGCATGACCCGGACCGCCGCCCGCAATGGGGTATTGATTTTCGTCGCGCCGTCCGCGCGGTCGTTCGCCGTGATCGGCGACACGGGGATTCACGAGAAATGCGGCGACGGCTTTTGGCGCGAGCTCGCGCAGGCGATGACCGAAGATTTCCGTGCGGGAAACTTCACCGCCGGCGTCGTCCGCGGCATCGAGCGTGCCGGGCACTTGCTCGCCGAGCACTTTCCCCGCCAAGCGGACGATCACAACGAGCTGCCGGACGACGTCGAAGAAGCCTGACCCTCGGCCGCGCCCCAGACGATCGCGCCGCCGAAATAGTTTCCGACGAACATCGCGACCAGCAGCGCCGCTTCGCCCGCCAAAAATCCGGCGCCATGCTGAATCGACGGCCACGCACCGTATTCGAGCGCGGCCAGAACCGTGAAACCCAAAAGGGCGGCACCATTGACGACGGCATGGACGAACGCGGACTTCAGCTTGCGGGCGTCCGAGACGCGCCACAGCTCGAGCAAATCCAGGGCGCCAAAAAAGGCTGCTAGCCAGCCGAGCACACAACCAGCGGCTAGCAGCCACAACCCCGAGGCCGCCGCCACACCACTGGGAAGGCGCGCGGCAAACACGTGGAACAGCCAGTGCGCCGGCCAGAGCGCGACCGGGAAGTGAAGCAGCATCACATGGACCGGATGGCCGAGCAGACGCACCGCGAATCCCTCTTATTTCAAAGCGACCATGAGCACGACCGCGACCGCGGCGACAGCGACGAGCGCGTGGATCACCACGAGAGCGACGGGGCCGGGCTTGCGACGCAGGTCGTTGTAAAAAACGATCGCGCCACCCAAGGCGGCGACCACCAAGAGCACGATGGCCGTGGTCAGCAGCTGATGCGGGTTCTTGACCGCGTGCAGAATGAGCAGGACCAGGCCGACGGCGCCAAAAGCACCGTGCGCGAGGGCCGCGGCCTTCGAGGTTTCACGCTTCTTGAAAATCTGCACCGCAACGGTCAGACCAAGGACGGCGGCTATGCCAAAAACAACCAGAGTAGTAATAAGCATGGGAGTGGAGAAGATGCGGCGATTGGATGCACCGCGGCGCATCAGGTTACACACTTCCGGCGCGGGACGGGCACGCCGGTGGAATCACGCTGCGCTGAATTGTCTCGAACTGGCTGGGTTATTGCCGGTCCATGCCTCCGAATGAAAACGGTCCGCGAGTTGCCGCCGTTGTTGATGGTCGACGACGATGACAACGACGCCTTGATATTTTCGCGTCAGCTCAAAGCCGCGGGGGTGCCCAACCCCGTGCTGCACTTCCGTCATGGCGGAGATGCCTTCATGTACCTGAAGGACTTCTGCGTCGGGAAGAAGCCCGCCGAACAACGGCCCTGCCTGGTGTTTCTCGACGTCAACATGCCGAATCTCAGCGGATTCGACATCCTGGCGTGGGCGCGCCAGCAACCCGCTCTGCAAGGCATGAAGATCATCATGCTTTCGGGTGCCACGGAGCCGTGGGATGCGAAAATCGCGGAAAAACTGGGGGCCGACGATTATCTCCTGAAATTTCCGGAGCCGAAGAACCTCTCCGACTTGCTTGCCTCTCACCTGGCGCCGACCGAAGCCTGACGGACGAAGCTGTCCCCTCCTACCCCGACCCGAATTGCCCGGGTTTCCCCGATTTCGCCAGCGGCCGACTTGAGCGATGGTGGCCGATGAATTCCCAATCTCTTGCTCGCGGACTCGCGTTTTTCAGTCTCGGCCTCGGCTTGACCGAATTATTGGCCCCCCGGCCCTTGGCCCGCGCGATCGGAATAGACGAAGATTACGAGAATCTCCTGCGCGTCCTGGGCCTGCGTGAAATCGGCAGCGGCCTCGGCATCATGCAGGGCAATACGGCCGGTTTCCTGTGGTCGAGAGTGGCCGGCGACGCCATCGATCTGGGCCTCCTCGCCACCGCGCTGCGGTCCCGAAAAACCAACCGGAACCGGGCGCTCGGCGCCATCGCCGCGGTCGCCGGGGTTACCGTCGTGGACGTGGTCGCGGCGCTCATGCTCAGCCGCAACCCGGCGGATCCGACCTGGCGCATTGCGCGCGGCGATCGCAGCGGGATGCGCTATGACAACCCACGCGCGATGCGCGAGCACGCCGACGCCACGATGCAACAGCATCAATCCGGTCACTGGCGCGACGCGGCGCGCGAAATGCCATCGCGCGAACAGCAAGCGATCGAGCAGTTCGAAGCCGGCGACTGAGGCTTGGCGCGGCACGGGCATCTTGCCCGTGTCATCGCTTGGGCGTCCCGCTCAAGCGGGCCGCGTCGACGCCGCTATCCACGGGGCGGGGGACGCCCGTGGCGGTTCCAGGCGCTTCCGTCCTCCAGGCGCCATTATGCCGAAACACTCGCCGACGTTATACGTCTTTGTATAGCGTCGATCGCGCCGTCGTTGCGTTTGCACACCTCGTGCGTCCCGTGACGGCCCATTGGATCGACCTTTCTCTCATGTGTGCTCGATTACTCCTGGTGCTGTTTGGCCTGTTCATGGCTTCCGTCGGTCGTGCGGCGCCGCTCATCGACTCCGCCTTGCAGCAAGGTCTGCAGACCTGCCTCGATAATGGCGTGGAATCCGGCGTACACGCGTGGTACGCGGACCGGCCTGAATTGGGAGCGGAAATGAGCGCGAAGGTCATCGGCGCCGCCGCCAAACTCGGAAATGTAATCGATACCGAGGTGGTGCAGATTCAGGCTATCTCAAAGCGCGTCACGCGTTATTACGTCGCGATCTATTTTACGCGTTCCCCACTGTGGGTGCGGATCGAACGCTATCAAAGCGAGAACAAGGCGTTCTTCCTTCCGCTACGCTGCTCGACGAATCCCGACGATATCCTGCCTGCCTACGTGACGGAATTTTTGCGCTGATGCGCGCACCGCGCCCAGATCGCGGAGGTGAGGATTATCGGCGTCGACGCTCGGCCGGCACGAGGACGATTTCGGCGAGTTGCTCGGGCGTGGGGTATTTGGCCAGAAATTGCGCGGCACCGAGCCGTTCCGCGCGCGCGGCGTCCTCCGGCAAGGTCGAAGTCGACACGATGACGACGCGCATGTTCGTCAAGGGCGGCTGCGCCTTCACCCATTTCAAAATCTCGAACCCACCGCAGCGCGGCATCCGCAAATCGAGAAACATCACGGACGGCGGGGTCGCCGTCTTATCGGCCATCGTCCGTTTCAAATACGTCATCGCCTCCACCCCGTCTTCGAACGAAATCACCGGATTTTCGACGCCGGCGCGCTGCAGACGCTGGCGCAGTACAAATAAATCGTCGGGATTATCGTCGACGAGCAAGACAGGTGGCAACGGGCTAGGACTCGACATGAAGCCCCCGAGCACGAAGCGACAAAAACCGACGCGCAACAGGGAACGGAAGACGGATGCTTACGGTTCTGTAGTGGTTTTATGCCAATCAATATTGGGGTCCATTCGGCTGGGGAACCCCGGGCATTTGTCGTCGTCGCGCCGACGAATTCGGCCGCTCCCTTGACATCATTAAGTCATATTTTCACATCTAATCTTATGAACATTATTGTTCGCCGGCCTCTCACCTGCGTCGCCACCTTGCTGCTGCTTACCTTAGCGGCGGGCAGCCAAGCCGCAGAAGCGACCGGCCCCGAACCGCTGCGCGTGAATGTCGAATCGGTCGAGGACCACCGCAGCTCGATGTCCGGCAACACATGCCAAGTGCGCTTGGCGGCGTTGGGAGACGAACTCGACGAGGACACCACGGTGATCGACACCAAGCTTACCCGCGCGGTCGATGACCTGGACCGCGATCTCGTCGCCAAGCCCGGGTCAATGTCTTCGCGATACGGCAACGCGTTTCGTTCGCTTATGTCGCCGAGCCGAGGGCCTCTCCGCATTACATTGACGCTTCGGAATCCTTCGCGCCGAGCCACCGCGATCAAGGTGATCGAAGGCGTCGCGCAACTGCATACGCCGACCGCGACCAACGAAGGCGTCATCACTCTGACCGATCCGCTCGCCACGGAAGGTGTCCCGCTGAAGCACAAGACGCTCGAGAAATATGGCATCGAAATCACCTACATCACGGAGGAGGCCGCCGCCGAACTGCGCCAAGTCGGCAGCCCGCAGGAGGAGCAAATGCGATTGGAAGCCGTCGCCGGGGAGGTAGAGCGGCGGCGTCTGCTGCGCGAGAGCGCCCAACGCGAAGCCGTAATGTCCCAAACGCCGGCAGAGCGAACCGACTCGACGGCGGTCCTCCCGCCAAGTCGGGCAACGGTGCAGACCGCGACGCCAGCGCCCGAGCCTCGCTCGTCCCAGTCTACGCGCATCAGTTTCAAAGTGACCGATCCGAACAATAAACTGATCTCTTTGACTTGGTGCGACGCCTACGGTTCGCCGCTGAGAGGAATGATGCCCCCCATGGTGTACCAACAAATCCGATCATTCATGTTCAGGCAGAAGCTGCCGCCGGATGCTCGCCTCGTCGCCTACATTGCCTCGGACGCCTCGGTCACCTCCCGGCCGTTCAAGGTCGAGAACATCGCGCTGCCCTAAGGTCCGCCGGCCCGTTTGCCGGCTCCTCGTAACTGTAGGGCGGGGTCTCCGAACCCCGCCGTCGTCCGCGATAGCGCAACGCCCCGCGCCCCAAACCAAAGTGTCATCTAATGGATGACACTTGGTTTGGTGAGCCTCCGGCGCCCTCTTCACGATCGTGGGCCTTCGACGGCGGGGTTCGGAGACGCCGCCCTACCTCAAACGAGGCCACGTGGTGCGCAACGCGAGCCACGGTCTCATGATTCGTTTTGGCATTCGGGCGGACTCGCGCCAACAAGTCGGGGGCGTGTCCAACGTCTCCTCCCTGTCCCCTTCGCCTAAACGCGGTCTCGTGTCGCTCGACGTCGCCATCGTCGGGGCCGGACCCGCGGGCGGCGCCGCGGCGATCGCGCTGGCGGGGCGCGGGCTGCGCGTCGGGATCGTCGAGAAAGCGGTGCCTCCTCGCTACAAAACCTGCGGTGGCGGCGTGCTGTGGCGCGCGATCAAGCTTTTGCCAGTCGATGTGCGAGCGGCCGTCGAGCGCGAATGCGCGGTGGCGGAGCTCGTTTATCACAACCCTTCGCTCCGCTTTCTGTGCCGTCGCGAGCATCCGATCGTGTCGATGGTCATGCGCGACCAGTTCGACCACTTGCTGATCAAGGCCGCCCAGGCGGCCGGCGGGGTCGAGCTATTCGCGGGCACGACGGTGCTGGACGTGACGGCTACGAACGAAGGCGTGCGCCTGATGACGAGCGCGGGTGAATTTGCCGCGCGCTATGCGATCGCCGCTGACGGAGTGAACAGCGCGATCGCGCGCAAAACGAACCGCCCGGCGCTGCGCGGGGTAGTTCCGGCGTTCGAAGCGGAAGCGACGTTCGCCGACGAAACGATGGCGCCGTTCATGCAAACGGCGCGTTTCGATTTTGGCCTGGTGCCCGCCGGCTATGGCTGGGTGTTTCCGAAACGCGGTCATCTCTCGATCGGCGTCGGCACGACCCGGCGCGGCGGCACCAACTTGCCGCAAGCTTACGAAGATTATCTCCAACGCCTCGGGCTGCCAAAGCCGCGGCGGGAAGAGCGCCACGGCTATATGATCCCATGCCGGCCGCGCGACGGGATGTTCGAGGTGCCGCGCGTCTTGTTCGTCGGCGACGCGGCGGGGTTGGCCGATCCGGTCACGGCCGAAGGCATCACCGCCGGAATCTCGAGCGGCCAGCTCGCGGCGCGTGCGATCCTCGCCGACACGAGCGGCGGGACCGAGGTGAACCGGCGGTACCGCGCGATGCTGACCGACGCACTGCTCGCCGATCTGCGCATCGCCCGGTGGCTGGCCTGGCTGCTCTACGAACGTCCGCGCTGGTGCGCCGCCTTGTTGTCGCGGCACGGCCAGGGCATGAGCGAACTCATGACGCGAATCGTGGCGGGCGAAACCACCTACCGCGACGCCGTGCGCCGGCCGGGCCATTACCTCCGACTGTTACGTCGCGCGGCGGCTTGAATGTAGGGAGAGGTCTCCGAACCCCGCCCTCCAACGAGCCGCAGGCGACTGCGCGGTCGCACTTGCGGACGCGCAGGAGCCGCACAAAGGTGGCGGCTGCCAAGCCCATGAGTTACTACGGCTCCTCCGAGGAACATGAACCCATCACGTGGATTCGCGGACATGCGATCTATGCGGCGCATCTCGTGGTGCTCGTGTTCGTCGCCTCGATGATCGCGACGTCGATCCTGATGTTCGGGAAAGTCAGTCACGTCGGCGATTGGCTCATGTTCGAAAGCGCCGCGGTGCTGCACGGCCAAGTCTGGCGAATTTTATCGTACGGCTTCTGGAATCCTCCCGGCCTCATGTTCGCCGTGGATATGCTGATGATCGTATGGTTCGGGCGCGAAGTGGAGAAGGCTTTGGGGCGAACGAAATTTCTGACGCTTTACGTCTGTGTGTATTTGTTGACGCCGGTGCTGTTCACCGCGCTCGGGAAATGGATGCCGCTGACGCTGAGCGGCGAGACCGGCGCTTTCGCCATCTTCATCGCATTTGCGACGCTCTATCCGAACGTCCCCATGTTCTTCACGCTGCTGGCGAAGTGGGTCGCCGCGATCCTCGTCGGCCTCTACACCTTGATGGGGCTGGCGGCTCATTCCTGGCAAACGCTCATCACGCTGTGGGCCACGACGGGGTTCGCATATACCTTCATCCGCTTTCATCAAGGCCTGTTCGAATTGCCCAAGATCCGGTTTCGGCGGAAGGAACCGAAGCTTCGCGTCCTTCCCGACCTGCCCGCGCCAACAAAACCGGCGCGCCCGGCACCGACGACGGCGTCCATGGCGGAAATCGATGCGTTGCTCGATAAAATCGCGCAGTCCGGGATCGGGAGCTTGACCGTAAAAGAACGCGCTAAGCTCGACGCCGCGCGGCGCGATTTGAAGAAGCGATCGGGCGCTTAACGAGTGCCGATCCGCGATTTGGGGCCGTTTTTCGACCCCCGCTGCCGGGAACGACAGCGACTACCTTCCCAGATGCGCGAGACGTAATGCTTGCGAGGCGCTCGCGCTGGCTTTGCTGACGACGCGGGCGAGGGTTTCGTCGGACGGGAATTTCGGCAGGTAAAGATCGGCGCGCAGTTCCGCGGCGCGGCGCATGTCTTTCGGGTCCACGGAGCCGGTCAGCACGACGACTTGCAGATGGCTCAACGTCGGCTGCGTCCGAATCCATTGCAGGATTTGAAAGCCGTCCGGCGGGGGCATCCGGAGGTCGACAAAGACGACGCAGGCGGGAATTCGACCTTCCTCCCCGTGTTCGACCGTGGCTTGCCGCACGAAATCCATGAACTCGGTGCCGGTCGCGAAGGTCTGGACAGGGTTGCGGACGCCGATCCGGCGGAGGGCGCGCTGTGCGATCAAGCGGTCGGTCTCATCGTCATCGACGATGAACACGTGCGGCAGTGAAGGGTCGGGGTCCATGCAGGCGGCGCAGGTAATAAAGCACGGTGGCGGCGCGGGCGCCATGGGGTCAGGAACCGGGAATGATTGCCGGATTTAACCCGCGCTCGCTCGGTCATGAGCCGTACCGGGAGCCGAGAGCCGGCCGAGGTATATCGCCCACGAGCGAGCCGGAATCAGGTCGTCCGGCCATACCCTGACGGAGCCCGTGCAATGGGCCGCGACATCCTGGGAACACTGGACGCGAACGCATTACCATTCCTCCCCCAACATGAATTCAGACAAGCCCGTCCACGCCGCCAACGTCCCCACCGAACAGCCCCGCCAGCAGATTCCGCACGAACAGATCGCGGCCCGGGCCGAAAAATTGTGGCGCGATCGCAACTGCCCCGCCGGGAGCGACGAAGCGATTTGGCTCGAAGCCGAAAGCCAACTTCAGGGCGAAGCCGAATCTCGTCCGGTTGCCGGCACGCCCTCACGCCCCTACATCGACGAGCCGGGCGCGCAAATCCGCAGCCGCACCAAGGTGCAGGATCCGAGCGAAGCCGCAGCGCAGACCCGTTCGCCGACGGAGGGCAAATCGCGCAAGACGAAGAACCAGCTGCGCAACCAGTGAGGCAGGCCGGGCTGGCTGGCAAAACTCTCGGAGCGAATCGGGCCCGTAGCGGAACGCGTGAGCGTTTCGTTGTCGCCGAAAGCCTCACGGCTTCTCGCTGCGTTGAACGCTTTCTAGACCCTATTGCTCGCCGTCCCAGGTTGCCGATTGCTGCGGCTTGAACTCGAGCTGACGCGTGGCCGTGCGGTAACGCAGCCGCGCCATGCCCCCGTTCGCCGTCCGCACAGTGGCGTTCGCGAGCTTTCCATCGCGCCAAGCGAGATCGACCTCGAATCCACCGCGGGCGCGCAGGCCTTTCACGAACCCCGTGGGCCAAGCCTTGGGCAAAGCGGGAAGCAGTTCGATCTCGCCGGTGTGCGATTGGAGCAACATCTCGGCGATGGCCGACGTGCCGCCGAAGTTGCCGTCGATTTGGAACGGCGGATGGGCATCGAACAGATTCGGGTAGGTGCGCTCCGGCCCCATCAGCACGCGCAAAATCGAGTGCGCGCGCTCGCCGTCCTGCAGGCGCGCCCACAAGTTGAGCCGCCAGGCGATCGCCCAGCCGGTGGAAATATCGCCGCGCGTTTCGAGCGTCTGGCGCACCGCCGCCGCCAATTCGGGCGTGCCGCGCAGCGTGATCTGGTCGCTCGGAAAAAAGCCGTACAAATGCGAGACATGCCGATGATGCTGGTCCGGAGCGCCGGCGTCCCAATCTTCCAGCCATTCTTGCAGTTGGCCTTGGCTCCCGATCTGCAGCGGCGGCAAACGATCGCGCGTCGCGACGAGCTTGTCCCGGAACGCCGCATCCGTCCCGAGAAGCCGGCTCGACTCGATGCATGCGTTGAAGAGGTCGCGGACGATTTCGATGTCCATGGTCGGCCCGGCCGCCATCGACGCGCCGCGATGATGCGAATTCTCCGGTGACATCGAGGGGCTCGTCACGAGCCAGCGATGCGTGGACTCTTCGACGAGAGTGGCGACGAAAAATTCCGCCGCGCCTTTCATCAAGGGATACGCTTCGGCCAGAAACTTCCGGTCGCCACTGTACAAGTAGTGCTCCCACAAATGGCGGCAAAGCCACGCGCCGCCACTCGGCCACGTGCCGTAGAACGCCGAGTCGACGGGACCAGTGGCGCGCCACGCATCCGTGTTGTGATGCGCCACCCATCCGGTCGCGCCATAATGATCGCGCGCCGTGATCGCTCCGGTTTCCGACAGATCGCGAATCATCGCGAACAACGGCTCGGCGCACTCGGCGAGATTCGTCGCCTCGACCGGCCAATAATTCATCTCGGTGTTGATGTTGATCGTGTACTTGCTCCCCCACGGCGGATTCAGGCTGTCGTTCCAAATTCCCTGCAAATTCGCCGGCTGCGTGCCGGGCCGAGAGCTGCAAAGCAGCAGGTAACGACCATACTGGAAGTACAGCGCCTCGAGCTGCGGATCGGCGACCTGCGGCACATCGCGCACGCGCTGATCGGTCGGTTTTTGTTCGGCAGCGCTGTGACCGAGATCGATCGCCACGCGATGAAACAGCCGCTGGTGCTCCGCGATGTGATCGGCGCGGAGCGTCGCGTACGGCTTTCGTGCCGCCGCGGCGAGTGTGGCAACATTGGCCTGCTGCGGATTGCCGCTGACACCGTTGTAACGACGATAGCTCGTGGCGGCGGCGACGGTGATGACGGCGGACGCCGCGCCGTCGATGTGCAGCTGGTTCTCGTCGGCGGAAACCGTGCCGCCCTCGACGGTGACATGGACGCGCGCCTGGAATTTCAGCGCGCCGGCGATGCTCTGGAACGAACCGTTCACGCCATTGAGCACGAGGTCGGCGCTCCCTTCGGTCTTTGTGCTGGCGCGCTGCGGCGTCGTGGCCGCGACCGTAAACGCGAGAGTCGCCGGGCGCTCGGGCTGCTTGGTATTCTGCGCGGCGAGGCGAATCACGAGCACTTGATCGACGGGACTGACGAAGGCTTCGCGCGTGTACTTCACGCTGCCGATGGTGAAGGTCGTGGTCGCGATGGCCGTATCGAGGTCCAGTTCGCGACGGTAGTCCTTGGCGGCGTCGCTGCCCGACATGCTCACGATCAAGTCGCCGAGCGTTTGATACGGCGCCTCGCGGACCGGTCGCGCCATGAATTTCGCGTCGACGAGCTTTTGCGCTTCGACGTACTCGCCGGCGGCGATCAGACGCCTGATCTCCGGCAAGGCTGCCCGCGCGTCGGGATTCACCGGATTGTACGGACCGCCGGCCCAGAGCGTGTCTTCGTTCAACTGAAAGCGTTCGGTCTGGATGCCACCGAAGACCATGGCGCCCAGCCGGCCGTTGCCGAGCGGCAGCGCCTCGACCCACTGCGTCGCGGGATGCTCATACCACAGCACGAGCGCCGAATCGGGCGCCGGACTGGTTGGCGGCGCGCCGAGGGCGAGCGACGCGAACAGGGCGATCGAGCTGAAGCGGAATGCGCGATGAAATTTCATCATGGGGGAAATTTTCGTCCGCGAACGCGGAGCGGTACGTGGGAAACAACTACTCCCCGATCGATGCCGAATGCGAGCGCACAAGCTCGGGCGGCGAAACGGTGGGCGAACGGACGGGAGTCCGATCTAGGGACGGCGGGGCGCAGGGCACCTCGCTGGCGGACGCTTGGCCGTACTTCGGCGAAACGCTCACGCGTTCCGCTACGGGCCGTACGCGGGGGGGTATCCTGCTGGCGTCTGTCTTGCAGACGCCGCGACGCATGCCCGTTCAACGACTCACAGGAACTGCTTGATATCCGGCAGCTCTTTCAGTCGACGACCGCCTTCGCTGCGGCGCGCGAAATATGGATCTTCCTCGGGCTTCGCTTGCAGCTCCTCGTCGTCGGCCGTCTCGTCCTCTTCGTCGATCTCGTCGCCTTCGGCATTGGTGATCACCCAGTCTTGCTCTTCGTCGAAGACGTGCGTCATGCGCCGCGCTTGCGGCTCGAGCACGAGCGCCGGGTTTTTCACTTTGCCGCTTTTGACGGCCTCGAACACGCAGGGATAAAACTGCTTCTCGAAGTGCGTGAGAAAGCGGCTGAGCCACTTGTTCTCCACGCCTTCGCGCCGATTCAGCAGCACGACATCCGCAAAATGGACGCACGCCTCGTACCAGGCGAGCAGCGGCGGGTGCTTTTCCGCGAGCTGGCAATTCACGACGCAAAACGCCCGCGCCAGCTCGGCGCCTTGGCCATCGAGCCAGGCTTTGAACGCCTCCGTCTGGTCGACCGGACTGCCGCTGCCGAGCGTCACGAAAAACACGTGGGTCGCGCCCGTCGGCAATTCGGCCTGAATCCCATCGTCGGTCCACGACCAGCGCGCAACCCCGGGCAATTTGGCGTCGTAGTCGTCGGGCGCCTCGTTGTCGGCCAAGAGCACCGCGGCGCGGTCCGTCGCTTGGAGGCCGGCGTCGATCAAGTCCGCGAGGATCTCGCGCCGGCCGGAGCCGGTGGCGCCAAGAATGAGATAGACGAGCGGTTTTTCAGTCGCGGACATGTTTGGACGAAGCCGAGTACGAAGTAGGAACCTCGCAGAATATCAAGCGACGCGATAGGCGGGCGACCTGGAAACAAAGACGGCTGAATTATCCGCACGCATCAACGCCTTCGCGTGAGCGGCGATCGCGGCGGACCGCCGCACCTTGCGGCAAGCTACAGTTCAAACGTTTCGCACTGCGCGCTTTGGCGGAGCCAATGGTCGACGAGGACGAGGGCGGTCATCGCTTCGACGATCGGCACGGCGCGCGGCACCACGCAGGGATCGTGACGGCCGCGGCCAATCAGCTCGGTCGCGGCGCCATGAATATCGACGGTTTGTTGCGGACGTAAAATCGTCGCGGTCGGCTTAAATGCGACGCGGAACACGATCTCCTCGCCATTGCTGATGCCGCCTTGCGTGCCGCCACTGCGGTTCGTCGCCGTGTGCACGCGGCCGTCGCGCGATTCGAAGGCGTCGTTATGCTCGCTGCCGCGAAGCCGGGTGCCGGCAAAGCCGCTGCCGATTTCGAAGCCTTTCGTCGCGGGCAACGAAAGCATCGCTTTCGCCAAATCGGCCTCCAGCCGATCGAATACCGGCTCCCCCAGGCCGACGGGCACGCCGCGGACGCGGCACTCGATGACGCCACCGACCGAATCGCCTTCGCTGCGCACGGCTTTGATCCGCTCGATCATCTTTTCCGCGGTCGGCCCATGCGGGCAGCGGACCGCGGTCGCCTCGACTTCGGCCAGCGTGGGAAATCTTTCGAGCGCGCTCGCGGGCGCGACGATGTCGTGCACCTGCGTGAGGAAGGCGC
>CBINOT010000159.1:0-14262 GCA_966252355.1 uncultured Opitutus sp.
GTTACCACAAGCCCATCATGCTCGCGGGTGGCGTCGGGAATATCCGCGCCGAACACGTCAAGAAGGGCGTGATCAATCCCGGCGACAAACTCGTCGTGCTCGGCGGGCCAGCCATGTTGATCGGCCTCGGCGGCGGCGCTGCCAGCTCGGTGGCGAGCGGTCACGGCAGCGAGGACCTTGATTTCGCGAGCGTCCAACGCGACAACGCCGAGATGGAACGGCGCTGCCAGGAGGTCATCGACCGCTGCTGGGCGCTCGGCACGGAGAATCCCATTTCGTTCATTCACGACGTCGGCGCGGGCGGCTTGTCCAACGCACTGCCGGAACTCGTCAATGACGGCGGCCGCGGCGGTCGTTTCAATCTGCGTAAAATCCCGAACGACGAACCGGGGATGACGCCGCTCGAGATTTGGTGCAACGAGTCGCAGGAGCGTTATGTGCTCGCGATTCCCGCCAGCCGGATCGACGCGTTCGCGAAGCTGTGCGAGCGCGAGCGCTGTCCGTACGCAGTGGTCGGCGAAGCGACCGAGGCGAAACGCCTCGTCGTGGAAGATCCGCATTTCGGCAACACGCCGATCGACATGCCGCTGGAGGTGCTGCTTGGAAAACCGCCGCGAATGCACCGGAGCGAGACAACGCTCCAACGCCCGCTGCTACCGCTGGACATGAGCACGCTGGCCGACGGCGTCGCGGCAGGCAGCGATAAAAGCAGCGCCGGTCTTCGTGAAGCCGTGCGCCGCGTTCTCGTCCATCCGACGGTGGCCGATAAAACGTTTCTCATCTCGATCGGCGATCGCACGCTCGGCGGCCTGATCTGCCGCGATCAGATGGTGGGGCCCTGGCAGGTGCCCGTCGCGGATTGCGCCGTCACCGCGGCGACCTACGACGTGTACACCGGCGAGGCATTTGCCATGGGCGAGCGCACGCCTGTCGCCGTCAACAATGCGGCGGCTTCCGCCCGACTCGCCGTCGCTGAAGCGCTGACGAATCTCGCCGCCGCTCAGATCGGTGACATCGGCAAAATAAACCTCTCTGCCAATTGGATGGCTGCGCCGGCTGTCCCCGGCGACGCCGCCGATCTCTACGCGGCGGTGCACGCCGTGGGCATGGAACTATGTCCGCAGTTGGGCATCACGATTCCCGTTGGCAAAGATTCGATGAGCATGAGCACCGTCTGGTCGGACGGCGGCACGGATAAGCGCATCACGGCGCCGATTTCGCTCATCGTCTCCGCCTTTGCGTCGTGCGCCGACGTGCGGCTCACGCTCACCCCTCAGCTGCAGCAGCAGGATACCGCGCTGTTGCTCATCGACCTCGGTCACGGCAAAAACCGGCTCGGCGGTTCGATTCTCGCGCAGGTCGTCTCGCAAATTGGCGCAGAAACGCCCGACATCGAGAGCGCGGCCGAACTCAAGGCGTTTTGGAATGCGATTCAACAATTGGGCCGAGAAAGGAAGATTCTGGCCTATCACGACCGTTCCGACGGCGGCTTGCTCGCGACCATCGCCGAAATGGCATTCGCCGGAAATATCGGCGTCGACTTGGAGATAGCTGCTCCGGATCGCCGTCACGATCTGGCGCAGGCCGGCAACGACGTTTTCGCGCGCCTCTTCGCCGAAGAGCTCGGCGCGGTGATTCAGGTCCGCGCCACCGACGTCGAGAGTGTCACGGCAACGCTACGCGCACACGGGCTCGACGCGATTACGTCGCGGATCGGCACGCTCAATTCAGACTTCGCGCTGCGCGTCCGCGTCGGCGGCAAGGCGATCCTCGACGAGAACCTGTCCACGCTGCGCGCGGTTTGGTCGGATGTCACCCGACGGATTTCGGTTCTTCGCGACAATCCCGTCTGCGCCGAGCAGGAATACCAACTCAAACTCGATCGCACCAATCCCGGAATTCGCCCGAAGCTCACCTTCACGATTACGAAGCCGTTTTCAAACGAGACGCCGGCGTCCGCGAACGCTTCGCATTCTGCCGTATCTGCGTCGTCCGGCTCTGCCGGAAAAACCAAGGATCGTCCCGCCGTCGCCATCCTGCGCGAACAGGGCGTCAACGGCGAAGTCGAGATGGCCGCGGCGTTCACGCGCGCGGGCTTCCGCGCGATCGACGTCCACATGACGGACATCCTCACCGGCCGGATTTCGTTGCGCGAGTTCAGCGGCGTGGCGGCGTGCGGCGGCTTCAGCTATGGCGACGTGTTGGGCGCCGGCGAGGGCTGGGCGAAAAGCATTCTCTTCAACGAGCGCGCCCGGGCCGAGTTCACGACGTTTTTCGCCCGCGAAGATGCGTTCGCCCTCGGGGTGTGCAACGGCTGCCAGATGATGAGCAATCTGCACTCGATCATCCCCGGTGCCGAGGCGTGGCCGCACTTCGTGCAGAACAAATCCGAACGCTACGAGGCGCGGTTCGTTTCGTTGAAGATCGAGCAAAGCCCCAGCATTTTCTTCACAGGAATGGAAGGCTCGGTCATCCCGATCGCGGTCGCGCATGGCGAGGGTTACGCCGAATTCAAAGACGCCGACGCGGCGAAACGCTGCAACGAGTCAGGCTTAATTGCGGGGCGTTTCGTCGATAATCGCCACCAAACGACGGAACACTACCCGCTCAATCCGAACGGTTCGCCGTTTGGGATTACGGCACTCACGACGACAACGGGACGCGCGATGATCATGATGCCTCATCCGGAACGTGTCTTCCGCAGCGTAGCAATGAGCTGGCATCCGTCCGACTGGGCCGAGGACTCGCCGTGGATGCAGTTGTTCTATAATGCACGGCGCTGGGTCGGGTGATCTGATCCTCGGATGTTAGGATACCCGTCCGCGTCGCATTCGCCGCGCGATCCGGTGTTGCGCTCGCGCGGATCGCTTTGGATAGACTAGCGGGATGAATAGTTGTCCTTGCGGCTCGGGCCGCGCATTCGAGTCCTGTTGCGAGCCTATCTTGAATGGTACGCCGGCGGAAACCGCCGAGGCGCTCATGCGCTCGCGGTACACCGCGTACGCCAAGCATGCTTACGCCCACCTCGAGCGATCGCTTTCGGCCGAACAACGGAAAGACTATTCGCCGGAAGATGCGAAACGCTGGGCGGAACAATCGGAGTGGCTTGGACTCACCATCCTGCGCACGGAAGGCGGGGCAGCCGCGGATCAAGAGGGCATCGTCGAGTTTTCCGCCAAATATCGGGTCAACGGCAAGGAACAGGAGCACGTGGAAACCGCCACGTTCGGCCGCGAAGACGGCCGCTGGGTTTATACCGGTCAACAAGAGCGCGGTGGACAGACGGTGAAGTATGAAAAGCCCAAGCCGGGCCGCAACGACCCATGCCCCTGCGGCAGCGGCAAAAAATACAAGAAATGCTGCGGCGCCGCAGCTTGACCGCGCGCCACACCCCCTCGTCATTTCCCCATGAAAACCAATAAATCCATAGTACTACTCACGGCATTGCTATCGATCGGTTCGCTCTTCACCGCGGGATGTTCGACGACGAACGACGTTATTCGCGTCAAAGAGGCGGGCTCCGAAGGCACAACCAAGGTTTATCCGGTCACCACCGACCAGGCGTGGGAGATCGCGAAAACGGTTTTCCGCTGGGAAGGCGCGGACGCCATCGAAGAGCACCGGTCCGAGGGTTATATGCTGACGAGTAGCGGACCGAATCTCGTTTCTTGGGGCGCAGTGATGGGCGCGTGGATCGAGAAGGTCGACGACAACAACACGAAGGTGACGGTCGTGACGAAGCGCCGGATTTCCATGAACCTCGCAACGACGCTGACCGAAACGACGTTTCACAAGCGGTTCGCTCAGGGCGTCGATATCGTGAAGAGTGGCCAACCGCTGCCACGGATCGCGCCGTGAGAAGTATTGCGGCGTAAAGCCCCTCCACAGCTTTCGGGTTACGGTCGGCGTGGGCGTCTGGCTCGCAGGCGCCTCATGGATTTCACGACGGTCGTCAGACGTCTGCCGCCCGAAGGTCGTAACGCGCTCGCTCCTCCAGAATCTAATCTCCGGCGGCAGCGGTTTGGCGCAACACTATCGCATGCTGCGACTGCGAATCTGCACGCGCCGTTTGGGGAGTTACGTCCCTCACGCGAGCAGGATTACGTACCATGCGCCAGTCCAAGACTAGCGCTTCGGTTCAATCTTTCCCGTACTCGGGATGACGCGGGCCCTTGAGCAAACCTTGGCCTGGCGGCCCCGGCGGCGCGACCAGCTGAACAGAGGCGATCGCCGCCACCATATGCGACTGGTCCATTAGCTTGTTCATGACCTGCGTGACGAGAGCTTCGAGCAAACCCGATTGGCCGGCGCTTTGCGCGAGCACTGAGCCTTCCCAAAGAGTCGTCGTCGTCCGAGCATCGACCAACTTCGCGTGCGCGCGAACGTAGGTGTTGGCAGACAGCACCTGATATTTGCTCCCGAACTCGTCGATCGTCGTATAGAGTACCGCGTCTGCGCCAAATACCTCGCGCAGCTTGGGGAGCGGAGCCTGTTGCATGTCGGCCGGCATCGTGAGGCCGTTTTCCTTCATGAACTGATCGACCACGACCACGGGGAAAACGTAGTAACCAAGCTCCGCGATTGGCCGCGTCATGGTGGTATACATGCTATACGTTGCACCGACTTCGGTCGTCGCATTGATCGGCGGCAGGACGAGAATCGATTTCGGCCGGCTTTGACGAAACGCCGTGTAGTCTTTCGGCGTCGGAGTTTGGCATCCGGCAAGCGCCATCACGAGTATACCGCCGAGAAAAAGAGCGAATCGGAAGCTCATGATTTTGTCCCCGGTTGAGGTTGCTTCAGCATGCGATCCATGAGCTGTGCCGATTCGGGGAAAAGCTGCTTTTCCGCTTCGAACTCTTTGCGGCCCAAATCGTATTTCCCCACCTGGTAATACAAATAACCGAGGTGCGCGTGGAAGCCGGGATGCAACGGGAGATTGGCGGCGGCGGCCTTTTGCTCGTCCTCGAGTAACGCCTCGATCTGTTTCTCCGGCGGAGCTTTTTGCGGCGCCGCATAGCTCTGATAAGCCAAAGGCTCGTAATGCCCCCAATAATACAAGGGGCGCGCGGTTTGGCAGCCCGCGAGCAAGACGATGCCGGCGAGACCGAGCAGTGCGCGTGTCATTGCCGCGTCCAGCTGCCGTTTTCCACCGTGCCAACAAGTTTGTCCACCGCCTCGCGAATCGCGAGGTCCAGCACCTTGCCGTTGAGCGTCGAATCGTAACCCGCCGTGCCGCCGAAACCGAGCACCTCGCGGTTGCTCAGCGCATATTCGCCGGCGCCTTGGACGGACGTGACGACTTGGGATGTCGCAACGTTCACGACGTACAAGCTGATTTTCGCGTACGCGACTTGCTTCTTCCCCTGGCCGACGATGCCGAAGAGTTGCTCGTCGCCGACTTCCTTCCGGCCGAACTCGGTGATGTCGCCGGTCACTGCGAATTCCGCGCCTTTGAGCTTCTGCGCCTGACCGCTGATCTCGGCCTCGCGCTTGATCTCGTCCATATTCTCACGATCGACAACGGCGAATCGGCCGGTCTGCTGCAGATGGGTAATCAAAATCGTCTTGGCCTGCCCCCCGAGACGATCGACTCCATCCGAGAAAATGCCGCGCATGAAGCTCGACCGGTTGTCGAATTTGCCGACCGCAATCGTGCTCTTGGGCCCGCTGTACGGGCGTGCCGCAGCTTGTACCTGCGGTGTTTCGATTGCGCGGTTGCTCTCGGTCGCGCAGCCAAACAAGCCAGCGGACACCATCATCAGAAGTGCTCGGGACAGAATTTTCATAGTCGTAATCCTCAGCTCATAACGAACGCGACGACAGTCGGGTCGTGGATCCTGTTGCGCCGCCTGAGACTGGACTCATGAGCCTGTATAATCTTCATCGGAGCGGTCAACGTCGCAATGCACCGCCCGTCGGAACCGAGTGACAGTTGCATGCCTGAGAGCAGTATCGAGGTCATGGCGCCGTTTTCGCCGTGGTGACTTCGTACGCCTTGATTTGTGCGGCAAAGGCGGCGCAAAAGGCCCGGCCGCGCGTGGTCAGATGCACGACGCCCTTCGGCTCGGTAATATCGACCAAGCCCCGGTCCTGCAGCGATGTAACGCCCGGCCGGTTCGGCGCGTCCTCCGGGACTTTGAGGCCCCACCCAATCCCCGCTACGCGCGGCAAGTCTTGTTGCTCGCGCCACAGCATCGCGATGATGTTTTTCTCGGCGGCGCTTAAGGCGTCGAAACGGTTGCGCCCCGGAGCGACGCTCCGGCCGGAAACCGTCGATTGGCTCGCGTTCGCCGTCGCCACTGGCGGCAGCGACTCCGGCGTCAACTCGCGCTCAGCGGGCGCGGGACCGGTCAGCACGTCGCGGACGGCGGAAGTAACTACGGGTGAAATAGGGGCGGGGTGCGGCGCGGCCGGTTGCCATACGATCGTGGCCGTCGCAACGACAACGACCGCCGCGGAGCCGGCGAGCCACGGCCATGTTTTGACGACCGACAGGAATCGAGCGGCAAACGAGATCGTCGCCGCGGCGCCGGTGGCCTGTTGGAGCGCCATCGCCGCCACGGTTGTGGCCAAGGACGTCGGCGCAGCGATCGTCGACTCCGTCGCGAGCACCGTGCCGAGCGCCGCCGCAGTCGAGGCCACGCCGCGTCGCGCCAGCTCGGCGCGCATTCGTTCGAGCGCACGGTTTACGCGCATGCGTGTCGCGTCGGCGGTCGAGGATAACATCCCCGCGATTTCGACGAAGCTGTGGCCTTCGAAGAAATGCAGCAGCACGACTTCGCGGTCGCGAGGCGAGAGCCGCTCCATGATTTCGTCGAGAAAAGGATCGATTTGCGCGGCCGCCGGCGACGGTGGCGAGTTGAGTTCTTCCATCGTGGTGGCCTCCTGCTCGTGTTTGCGGCGACGTTGCTCCGCCCGCACGAGCTCCGCGGCGGCGAAGCGGGTGCTCGTATAGAGCCAGCCGGCGAGACTGCCGTGCTGGCGCAGACCGGCCGCCTTCCGCGCGAGCGCCGTGAAAACGCGCTGCGTGACGTCATCGGCCGCGTGCGCGTTGCCGCCTACGCGCCGAATCGCGGCGCGATACACGACGTTGATATGACGCTCCACCAACACGGTGAAAGCGCCTTCGTCGCGGTTCTCGACGTAGCGTCGGAGCAGCTCTCCGTCTGAAAGCATGTCGCTCTATAGCAGCCGCCAAAGTCCAAAAGCGAACAACGAAAAAATCGCCGGAGCGTGTTCGGATTGGCGGAGGAACGGCAGCTGGGAGGCGATTCATCTCAAACCTCAACTCCTGCCATCATTCACATGATCTCCCGGCATCTCATCCTCGGTCTCGCTCTGGTCTTTATTCCGCTTTCGGCTCCGACCTACGGTCAGGGAAACAGCGTCAATCGCGTCGCCCGCATGGACGAGCTACTTGGCCTCGATGCCGAGCAAAAGGCCAAGATCGCCGATCTGCTCCAGCGCGAGAGCGCGGCCATCGACCGGTTATCCGCCGACGAACGTCCGGTCAAAGCGTTCGATATTCGGCAGGCAACGCGCACGCAAATTCGTGACGTGCTCACGCCCCCGCAGCAAAAGCTCTACGATCGGACGCCCCAGAATCGCGGTGGCGGATTGAATCTCCCCACCCCGCAAGGCAAACTGGAGGACCTCGACAAACAAGTCGGTCTCAGCCCGGAGCAGAAAAAGGTCGCACTCGAGGTGTTCACAGAAGAGTTCAATTCGCTGCTATCCTTGTCGCCCGAGGAACGGCCGTCCAAAGGGATGCCGTATCGCCGCGCCGCCCAGGATCAAATCCGCGCGCTGCTTTCGCCCGATCAACTGGCAAAACAAGATGGCCGTCGCATGGCTGCCGCAACGCAAGAAGCCGAGGAGCGTTCGGCGATCGAAAAGGCGCTGCGCGCATCGCCGAAAGTCGTGGCTGCCGTGGGCGGCATCGCCGCGATCTCGCCTCGCTCCAGCTCGATTCAAAATAACGGAACCTCGCGTAAAGGCTGGAGCAAATGCGACGTCACGGGCGCACGATCTTCCGGGCTGTTCGTCGTCACATGGGAGCGCAATCCCAGCACCGGTCCCGTCGTTGTCGTCACGATCGCCGATGCGCAGGACAACGCCGTCCGGCCCTAGATAGGCCGACGGTCTCTGCGGTTTCCCAAACCAAAGTGTCATCTAATGGATGACACTTTGCCTGGGACGGTCCGGCTTTAAATCAACGACGCAGCATGAAGCTGGCCGTCGTAGTTGCTCACGAAAACGGGCTCGACCCTACTCGCGATTCCGCGGGTGAAACTTCGCGTGGTGATCAAGTAGCCGCTGCGGCTCGACGGCCGTGTAGATTTGCGTGGTCGAAATGCTCGCGTGGCCGAGCATTTCTTGAATCGCGCGCAAATCCGCGCCGCCCGTGAGCAAGTGCGTGGCGAAAGAGTGACGCAGCGCGTGCGGCTTCACCTTCTTCGTGAGCCCGGCGCGCTTCGCGTACTGCTGCACGATCAGCCAAAGGCCCATCCGCGAGAGCGCCGCGCCGCGATGGTTGAGGAAAAATTGGCTGCCGGTGCGCGGCTTCACGAGATGCGGCCGGCCCGACGTGAGATACGTGACGAGCGCATCGCGCGCTTTGCCGCCGACCGGCACCACGCGCTCTTTCGAACCTTTACCGAAGACCCGAAGAAAACCGTTCTCCAAATCGACCTGCTGCAATGTGAGCGCGGCGAGCTCCGACACGCGGAGTCCGCTCGAGTAAAAAAGCTCGAGCAAAGCCCGATCGCGTAGCGCGCGCGGCTCGCCGCCGTTCGCCGCGGCGATCAAGCGCGCGATCTCGTCTTCCGACAGCGTCGACGGCAGCTTCCGTGTCATCTTCGGGCCGCTGAGCAGCGCCGTGAAATCGTCCTCCCGAAGCTTTTCGCGCACGAGAAACCGCGCGAGCATCCGCAGCGCCGTGAGCTTTCGGGCGAGGCTCGCCACGGTGTAGCGGCCGGCGCTAAGCGAATGAATCCAGGCGGCCGCGTCGTCCGGCTTTACGCTGCGCCAATCGCTCACCCCACGCCGGCGCAAAAACGTCGCCGCCGGCCGGAGATCGTCGCCGTACGCCGCGATGGTGTTTTTCGACAGGCCGCGTTCCAAGCTGATGAACGCGAGAAACGCGTCGAGGTCGTTGGCAAACGCACCGAGCGCGTCCGCATCGACGGAAGGCTCCCGCTGAGGCGATTTACGAGGCATGAGGTAGGGCGCCTCATCCCTAACGCGCCGCACGCGGCGGTCAATCTGCGCGAGCCGAAGAGCCGGCCCGGCTTAATACCGCCGACGTTGCATCGGCGGCGGGGGCGGCGTGCTTTCCTTCATGCGGAAGGTAATGCGCGCCTTTTCCAAATCGTATGGGCTCATCTCCATTTTCACCGTATCGCCCGCCGCGATCTTGATGAAATTCTTCCGCAATTTGCCCGAGATGTGAGCCAGAACGACGTGACCATTGGCCAATTGAACCTTGAACATCGTACCCGGCAGCACGGCCACCACTTTACCTTCCACTTCGATCGCGTTGCCGTCAGCCATGGTTTACGCAGATTTCACTCGCAGAGTGGATCGTCATAGGGTCAATCGTCAAAAGTCACTTGTAAGCCAGAACTGGCCCCGCTTAGTCAAGGCTTCCTGCTGACGTAATGAACAAACCCGGCCCGTTACCTTGCCCATTCGAGAAACGGTTTCCGTCGCAGTTGGCGCGTGACGACGTGTTTTTCATGAACCTCGCCTATAATCAGGCCATCGATGCCTGGCGGCAGGACGAAGTTCCGATCGGCGCGGTGATCGAAATCGGGGGCGAGGTTTTCGGCTCCGCCCACAACACCGTCGAGGCGGCGCAAGACCCCACCGCTCACGCCGAAATGCTGGCGATTACCCAGGCGGCCTCGAAGCTCGGCGATTGGCGACTGGAGGGGGCGACAGTGTATGTCACCAAAGAGCCGTGCCCGATGTGCTCGGGCGCGATGCTGATGTCGCGGGTCAAGCGAGTGTGCTATGCCGTGCCCGATCCGAAAATGGGATGCCTCGGCGGTGCAACGAATCTGAACGATCTGCCCAAGGTGAACCACCACGTCGAACTCACGGCTGGCGGAGTGCTCGAAGCGGAGTGTCGCGAACTGCTGCAAGCGTTCTTCAAGCTGAAGCGACAGCATCCGGAGTAGGATTGCGGATTACGGATTGCGGAGTTCGCGAGCGATCCGGGCGGAGAGATTCACCGGGGACGCCGGGAGCCGTGGTCCAGAGCGGACGTGAACATTCCGCGCTGCGCACTCGCCACTCCGCAATCGGAAGACACACCCGCCAGTTGACGTAAGCGCGCTGCAGTGCATCAGTTGCCATCCCACATCAGGTCCCAACTGAAATAAATCACACCTATGGCATACGAACTTCCGAAACTGCCCTACGCGCCCAACGCCCTTGAGCCGCACATCGACGCCAAGACGATGGAAATTCATCACGGCAAGCATCACAATGCGTACGTGACGAACGCGAACAACGCGCTCAAAGATCAGCCGGCGCTTGCGAACCTCGATGTGAATGCGCTCATCGCCGATCTAAGCAAGGTGCCCGAAGCGATTCGCGGTCCGGTGCGCAACAACGCCGGCGGTCACAGCAATCACTCGTTTTTCTGGACGATCATGGGGCCCGGCAAGGGCGGCGCACCGAAAGGCAAGCTCGCCGAAGCGATCAATGCGACTTGGGGCGGGTTCGATAAATTCAAAGAAGAGTTCGGCAAAGCGGCGGCGACGCGATTCGGCTCAGGCTGGGCTTGGTTGGTCGTCACGGCCGACAAGAAGCTCGCGATCGGTTCGACCGCGAATCAGGACAGCCCGTTGATGGGCAAGGCGGTCGCCGGCTTCGAGGGCAAGCCCGTCGTCGGCCTCGACGTTTGGGAACACGCCTATTATCTGAACTACCAGAACCGCCGTCCGGATTACGTCACCGCATGGTGGAACGTGGTGGATTGGGACGCCGCCGAGAAGAACTACCAAGCCGCGCTGGCGTGAGCACGCGTCCGTAGTTCGAAAAATCAAAGCCGCAGCCATCGCTGCGGCTTTTGTATTTTGTAGCGGGAACGCGTGAGCGTTTCGGGTTGGGGCGAAAGCCTCACGGCTTCCGCTACGCCGGCAAATAGCGCTGCCTATTGTCCGAACAAGACGCTCGCCTGCATCGCAGCGCCCACCGGCCCGCGCTCGGTGAGCGGCATGCTTGCGCCCGTCTCCGTATCCAAAATCGACAGTACACTGCTGTTGCGATCGCGCGCGGTATATACGACATGCCGGCCATCGGGCAGCCAGCAGGCTTCAATGCCATCGAACGGAGCGCGCGACACGACATTCGCACGGCCTTCGCTGAAATCATAGACGGCAATCTGATAGCGCGAGCCATCCTTCACGGTGCACGCGATCTTATTAGGATTCGTGCGGCTCCAATCGGGCTCGGCGCTGTAACTAAAGCCGGTCATGAGCCGTTGCGGCGAACCACCGCCGGCGCCAATAACATAAAGCTGAGGAATCGTGTCGCCCATCGCGAACACGATGCGGCTGCCGTCCGGCGAGAAACATGGCGAAGACTTGGCTGAGTCGATGCGTGTCTTCCGCACCGGTGTGCCGCCTGCGGCAGGAGCGACGTAGATCTCAGCCGTGCCGCTGCCGCTCAACACCATCGCGACCTGCGAACCATTCGGACTGAACCGCGCTCCCGTGTTCGTGCCCTTGAAACGGGCGAACACGTCGCGCCGATTCGTCGCGAGATTCAGCATATAGATGTCGGGAAATCCCTGGTTGTAATAGATCGTGTAAACCAGCCGCGAACCGTCGGGCGACCAGCGCGGCGAAAGCGCATCGGCGCGATCGTTCGTGATGCGGCGCACTTCGCCGAGAAACAGATCGGACACGTAGACTTCCTTTTTCCCGCTGCCCTCGCCGATAAATGCGAGCCGCGACGTGAAAAAGCCGCGCAGGCCGAGCCCGTTGGTCTTGGCGACCGCGAGGTCCGCCGCGCGCAGCAGGGCATTGCGCACGCTGGTACCGGAAACCGTTTCGGAAAACATCGGCGTCGTCGCGCGACCCGACATGATTTCGACTTGCACCTGCGTGGCACCGACGAGCGAGAAGCGGATGTCGAACGAATAATCCGAGGTGACGAGGCGGTAGCGACCGTGCGAGCGGAACGCTTGCTGACTGAGTCCGTTCAACTCCGCCGTATTGCCGGAAACGCGGACCGAGATGGTGTTCTTGTCGACCGGAATATCGACACGGCCGAGCTGTCGGCGTTGCGCGAGCAGCGGACCGGTCACGAGTGTGAACAGCAGAACGAGTCGAAAGAGTTTTTGCATGGGCAGAAAGAGAATGAAAAGACGCGAAATGCGGCTCGCATTTCTATTTGCGCGCTGGCGACGCTTAACAACTCTTAATTGCTCACAACCGACCTTCGTCATCCCACGCCCGTGACCAACGATCAAATCAAGGAGCAGCTGAAGCAAGTAAAGTATCCGGGATTTAGCCGCGACATCGTTTCGTTCGGCCTAGTGCGCTCCGCGGGTTTTTTCGACGGCACCGCCAAAGTATCGTTGGCCATCACGACGAGCGATCCGAAGGTGCCGCTGCAGCTGAAGACCGAGGTCGAGAAATGCCTGCGCATGCTGCCGGCGGTGAAGGACGTGCTAGTGGAGGTTTCCGTGGCACCGGCAAAGGCCGCCGCCGGCGGCGCCACGAGCAACGTCGCGGGCAACGCGACCACGCCGAAAACGATTGCGCACGCGGTGGCGATCGCCTCCGGTAAAGGCGGCGTCGGCAAGAGCACCTTCGCGGTCAATCTCGCATGCGCGCTTGCCCAGGTGCTCACCGCGCAAGGCCGCAAGGGTCGCGTGGGGTTGATGGACTGCGATATCTACGGACCGAGCGTTCCGTTGATGATGGGGCTGCAAGGTCGACCCGAGGTGGAGGGCGAAGGCCAGGACGCGATGCTCATTCCGATGGAGCGTCACGGCGTGAAAGTCATGAGCATGGGATTTCTCGTCGACGACAACACGCCGGTCGTATGGCGCGGGCCGATGATCATGAAGACCATCCAGCAGTTCGTCCAAAACGTGAAGTGGGGCGAGCTCGACGTGCTCCTCATCGATTTGCCCCCAGGTACGGGCGACGCGCAGCTTTCGCTGGTGCAGACGTTGCCGCTCGACGGCGCCGTGATCGTGACGACGCCGCAGCCCGCGGCGACGAATGTGGCGCGCAAGGGCGGGCTGATGTTTCAAAAAGTGAACGTGCCGCTGCTGGGCGTCGCAGAAAACATGAGTTTTTTCATCGATCCCGCCGGTCAGCGCCACGAGCTGTTTGGATCCGGTGGCGGAATCGTCACCGCGGAAAAACTCGGGACCAGCATGCTCGGTCAAGTGCCGCTTTTGCCGGAAATTCGCGAGGGTGGCGATCGCGGCGAGCCGATTGTCGTGAGCCAACCCACGAGTACGGCAGCGACGGTTTTCAAGACGATCGCCGACACCTTGCTGTCACGTTTGCGACAGCCGGCGCGAGCTATGTGACAGTTAGGAACATAGCCGGCATTGACAGTTCCAGGTCGGTCCGTCTCATTCTCCTCACGCGCTGACAGCATGACTTCTCCAGCTCAAGAGCCGTCGACTTCCCGAGAATTCGTGAAGCAATCCAGCCTCTACCAAGAGTTCCTGGCGGAGCGCGAAGAAATCCTGAAGCACAAGTGGCTTGAGTCAGAGCGTTTGGGCTACGATATCGGCTTCGAACGCGCGCTGCTCGATTGGATTCGGAAGCATCGCGAAAGTTGGCGCGCTGCTCGCCGCCAACAACAGCACACGGGGTCGGGCGGAACGGGCTCGATGCCGTTCACGGCGCCGACCGACGAAAAGAAAGCGAGTTGAAATGCAAAAAGCCGGGTCAAACCCGGCTTTTGTGTTTCGTGCCGCCAAAGTGCGGCAAAGGCGCGGACGGCCTTACTTGATTTCTTTGTGGAGCGTGTGGCGCTTGAGGTACGGATTGTACTTCTTTTTCTCGATGCGCTCCGTCACGGTTTTCTTGTTGCGCTTCGTGAGGTAACGCGAAACCGGCTTACCCTCTTTACGCGCTTCCGTGCACTCCAGGATGACTTGTTCTTGCATGATCGAAATGGATTGAGGGGTCAGAGGAAAGGCGCAGGCGCCTCCGAAGCAATAGGAAACTGCTAACCGGTCGCGCCTTTATTGCGGATAGCGGATTGCGGATTTCGGAT
>CBINOT010000160.1:0-14125 GCA_966252355.1 uncultured Opitutus sp.
TCGTCGTCGCTAAACGTCGAGTAATCCGTCGACGGCATTAAGAACAAGCCCCGGCCATCGGGTGCAACGCCGTGGCGAATAGCCCGGACAAAATCATCGTCCTTGAATGTCGGTCCTACCCCGCCTGCGCCGCGTGTCAGGTTCGGTCCGTCGACCCGTCCCATCGGGCCGTTGTCGAAGACCGTCATGCCCGCGAGATCCGGTCCATGGCACTCCGTGCATCCGCGCGTGCGCGCGATGTGCTCGCCGCGCGCGACTGCTGCCGCATCCGTTGGGACGTGTACGGGGCGCACGGTTACTGCGAACTTCTTCTTTAACTTCGCATTGCTTGCGACCGTCGCGCCGGCGAAGAGCAGGCCCACGACGGCGAGGAAAGCGGCCAATGAATAGCCGAGAATTTTCAAGAACTTCATGTGGGAAGCGGGATGCGGCGTTGAAAACAAGGTCCTTCCACCCGGGCAAGAAGGTTTGCCGCTGGGCGGACCACGTCATCTACGCGTCGACGGGGCTCGAAGATGCATCGCACGCCAGTTTTAGCGGCCCGCGACCCATTTTCACCGCTCGACAGCCGTGCGGGGATGGCGTTTGTTCACCAGTTCGTTTCGCCGCATCGTTTCAAATTGACGCCTCCACGTTCAACCGCGCCGCTGTCCGTTCCGCTCAATGTCTCCCGCCGCTGAAATTGCTCGTCGCCGCACGTTCGCCATCATCTCGCATCCCGATGCGGGCAAGACGACGCTGACCGAAAAATTCCTGCTCTACGGCAACGCCATCCATCTCGCCGGAGCGGTGAAGGATCGGAAGAACCAACGCGCCACGACATCGGATTGGATGGAGCTGGAAAAGCAGCGCGGCATTTCGATCAGTTCGACCGTGCTGCAGTTCGATTATCAGGGTTACGCGGTCAATCTGCTCGATACCCCTGGACACAAAGATTTCTCGGAAGACACGTATCGCGTCCTCACGGCGGTGGACGCCGCACTGATGGTGATCGATGCCGCGAAGGGCGTGGAAACGCAAACGCGCAAGCTCTTCGAAGTCTGCCGACGGCGCGGCGTGCCTATTTTCACGTTCATGAACAAGTGCGACCGGCCGACGCGAAATCCGCTCGAGCTGCTCGACGAGCTCGAAACGGTCTTGGGCCTGCAATCCTCCCCCGTCGTCTGGCCGCTGGGGAACGGACCTTCGTTCCGCGGCGTGTTCGATCGTCGGACCCGCCAAGTGCATTTGTTCGAGCGCGTCCCGGGCGGCGCTTATCAGGCCCCGGTGCAGGTCACGTCGCTCGACGACGAAGCGGTGCGCGCTAAACTCGACGATCTCACATATGCCGAAGTGAAAGAGCAGCTCGAGATGCTCGACGGTGCCGGGCATCCATTCGATCTCGCAGCCGTGCGCGCAGGCAAACAGACGCCGGTTTACTTCGGGAGCGCGGTCAATAACTTCGGCATTCAGCTTTTGCTCGACGGCTTCCTGCATGATTCGGTGCCGCCCGCGCCGCGGCGGAAAGCGGCGGCGCCGATTGCGATCGAAGCTGCCCCCCAGAGCGAAGGCGACGCTGCGGCGGAAACGATCGTGCCCGTCGAAGCGCCCAAGTTCTCGGGCTTTGTCTTCAAGATCCAAGCGAACATGGATCCGAAGCATCGGGACCGAATCGCGTTTCTGCGCGTGTGCTCGGGGAAATTCGAGCGCGACATGACCGTGGTTCATTCGCGCACCGGAAAGACAGTCCGGTTGTCCTCGTCGCACAAGTTGTTCGGCCAGGAGCGAGAAACCGTCAATGAAGCGTGGCCCGGCGACGTGATCGGTTTAGTGGGCCACAGCGAGTTCGGCATTGGCGACACCCTAACCGAGGATCGGGGAATCGTCTTCGACGAGATCCCCCGTTTTCCGCCGGAAGTCTTCACATTCATTTCGAATCCGAATCCGTCGGACGCAAAGAAGTATCGCGCAGGTCTCGATCAGCTGCTGCAGGAAGGCGTCGTGCAGGCTTTTACCGCACGAAACGCTCCGCCGGGTGCGACGCTTCTCGCCGCGGTCGGTCCGCTCCAGTTCGAAGTCGTCCAATGGCGCTTGCAAAGCGAGTATTCGGCCGAGTCGCGGCTCACGCCGGCGCCGTGGTCCGTGATGCGTTGGATCGAGCCGCATCCGCTACTGAAAGACATCACGCGGCTGATCGTCGCCTCGGGTGTGAGTTTCGGCGCCGACAAATTCGACCAACCGGTGATCTTCTTCCCGAACGAATGGACGATGCGCTACTTCGTCGAGAAGAACCCGGAGCTGAAGCTGCACGAGCTCCCGCTCGAGCAAACGCGCGCGGCCGCGAAATAACCCCCGCTTTTGTTGGGCGTCTGTTTATGCAGACGTCGCATTTGCGCCGGGCGGGCGGGCGCCTGCAAGGCAGACGCCCGACAGAGTCCGCCCTTACGTAGCGGGCGTTTCAGGATTCGTCGCGTCGGCGGCAGCCGGAGCCGGCGCGGCCTCATCCATTGGCGCGCTGGTGATCGCATCCGCGGAGGCCGTCTCGCCGATTGGCTTCGCCTCGGCCTTTCCAGCGGTAGCTGGGGCCTCGGGGAAGTTCTCGGGATCGTGCTCCGACGCTTCAACCTCGCGCTTGCGGGCCTCGACCATCGGCGGCGGCGCAAACAAGCGACCGTCGATAAACTCGGTCACGTAGCCCTCGCGCACGAGCCACATCAGATCGCCCTGCATGCGCGAAACCTTCGCGCGCTCGTCGATCGTGAGAGCGGCTTCGGGGCGCGGCGCCTCGGGCGCAGCTGCGGTGCTGGCGGCGTCGCCGGCAGCCGCAGGGGCGGGAGCGGCTTCAGCCGGACGCGACGGAATCGCGACTGCGATATTGAGAAACTTGGCCGGCAGCTCGCTCGCGCGAACCATGGGGTTCGCTTCGATGAACGCGATAAGCGCTCCGATCGTGTCGGAGAAGGTTTGTCCCGGCACGCGGAACTTGCGCTTCACGGCGCAAACATAGGAAACGCCCTTCGAGCCCTTCTTGAAGATCGTGAAGTGCTCCCGGCGCAGCCGGCCGCGCAGCGCGTTTGCCGTATCGAGAGGGAAACGACGTTGGCGATCCAATGCGCCTTCGGCCGCGCGCCGGATCTCGCCGGGCGGCAGTTGCTCCGCGGTCTTCCCGTGAAAACGGGCCGTTTCCGTGGTGCGAACCACTTTGTCGCGCGCGTGCGCCAGCAAGTAGACGCGAGCGTCTTCGAGCGTATCGAAGGCCGGCGTGGCGGGCGCGGCCGCTTCGGGCGCGGGTGCAGGCGCGGCGGCTTCCGCATTCGGTGCCGCCTCGGCCGCGGGAGTTTCCGGCGCAGGTGCTGCCGGCTGTGCCGCGGGTTTCGCGCCGAACTTCCAGGTGTAGCGCGTAACCTTTTTCATCTTCGCCAGCCACTGATTCACGACCTCTGGGTCGCGCACGGTCTCGATCCGCGTGCGGTACGCCTCGAAGGCCATCCGCCCCGCGATCTTCGACGCATAGTGCTGCTGTACGATTTGATTATACCGGTGGTAATTCGGCGGCCCAAGCAGTTCGCCCGTGATGCCGCAACGATTGATGACCTGGAAATTTCCCTTCGGCGGTTCCACTTCGACTTCGGCCGTGTCGAAAAATTTATCGAGATGCTTCGACAATACGTGATTGACCGCGGCGTCGTCCGTTTCGAACGGCATGCCATCCGGCACGGAAATGTGAAAGACCGCCTTCGCCGGCCGCGCTCCTTGCTCCGCTGGCGGAGTGGTCGCGGGCCCGCGTCCTTCTTCCGAAGCGTTCGCAGACTTGTGTGTCACGACCACGACGAAACGCTCGGGCTTGGCGACGACGGTGCGTGCAATCTCGAACAGCTCGATCGTGCGGCACGATTTCCGAATGGTTTGGACGAGCGTATTGAAACTCGTGTCCTCGGGATAAAACGTCACCGAGTAATATGGACTCTCGTACGGGCCGCGCTCGATCGGCTCGCGCCGGCCATAGCCCTGGTATTCGCCGCCGCGCCCGCCATCGCGCCTCGGTCCACCGCGGAAATCGCCGCGCGGTTCACGCCGCGCCCCGCGATCTTGCGGATAATCGCGCCGCTCCTGCCCGCCGCCACCCGCTGGCGCGCCACCGGATGGTCCGACATCGCCGGTCGGCCGCCGGAAGCTGCGGCGATCGCGCCGCTCCGGGCCGGTTCCTTCGCGTCGATCGTCACGCCGCGGGCGCTCACCGCCGTCGCGATCCGAACGTTGCGCGGGGGATGATTTATCCTGCGTCCACTGCGTGCCGAAGCTGAAACCCTGCAATTGGCTCAGATCGAGTTTGTTGAAATCCGGGGCCGGATTCTCCTTGGGAGCGTCGTCTTCCATGTAATCAAAAAGCGGGTCGAAACCCGCGAGGGTGAGCGAAGTTAATGCGTGGGCCGAATCGTAATCGCGGGCAGTGTCTCAGCCCCGAACCGGCTGGCAAGCAGTTTCCCGATAGGCGCTCGCGGGAGCGCCCGACTCGGAGAATTCCCGATCAACAGTTCGGCCAAGATGATCCACCGCTCAAAATGGCAACGCGTAAACTTCAACCATGGCGACCCCCGTCGAGCCGCCGACACCAGAAACTTGGCACGTATACGCACCGGGGTCCAAAGTCAGAATGATCGACGAGTCCGCCGGTGTGAGCGGAAACGCCCCGGCCAGCGCCGCAGCACCGGCAATATCGCCTTTGAGTCCCTCGGAGGTCCAACCCGTGTTCCGACCAATTTCCCGCTGGCCGCTAAACACAGCGATCGTCGGCTGCGCCAAGACGCCGGTTACGCCAAAAGGAATCTGCCCCGGCCCAATTGCGCGGACGAGCACGCGCAATTGGCCGCTCCCGCCAATCACGAGGCCCGCGATCAAGACATCATCTCCCGTGCCCACCCGCCCGCGGGCGGAAAGATTAATCAAGCGCGTGCTCGGATTGCCGGAATCGCCATCGTAAATTTCGGCCATGGCGATTCCCAACTGACCATCGGCGCTTTCGATCGTCGTCGTATAACTATTCGCGGACGTCACAGTCATCAGCTTCGCCGCATCTCGGCTGCCGTCCGGCAATGGAAATGCGCCGACTTGCGCCGCCGTCTGCGCAATTCCGACCGCGTCAGGATCCCGCCACCAATCGCTGTTCGGCACGGTCACTTCCGGACTGCCAAAATGAACGCGGAGAGCGGGATCGGGCAAGGGCGCGGACACGCCGTAATTCGCCAAGGTTGGCCCGACGCCGCGAATCAGCAGGCGCTTCGCGTTCGGTCCGCCGAGCACCACGCCGGCAATCAGATCGATGCCAGGGCCCGCCGGCCCGCGAGTGGACAAATTGATCAATTGACCGCCACGCACCGGCACGGAGGAGACTCCCGTGTGGGCGAGATCGTGATTGAACATCGGCCACGCCGAATACCGCGAGAGCGGCGTGCCGTTGCCGGTAAATTTATATAATTTGCCGCCGAGCGATCCGACGTAGATCGAGCCGTCCGTGTCGATCGCGGGTGACGAGTCGACATCGTCGTCGAGCGTTGCCGCCCATTTCACGGTCGCGTCGGAATTGATGGCGTAGAGATGATCGTCTTCGCAACCGAAGATCAGGGTGCCGTCGGTGCGGAGCGCGGGAACGGAGAGGATTCGGCCCGCAAAGCTGAGCGGCCAACCGGGTTTTAGCTTCCCGGACGAATCAATGGCGTAGAGCTTGCCCGTTGTCGTCGTCTCGACCGAACCCACATATAATGTGCTATCGACGCCCAAGGTGATGCCAGCGCCAGGCGAGGCCGGGAACTGCCATTTGATATGGCCCTCCTCAGGCGTCAGAGCGTACAGTTCGCGGGCGTCGGAGCCGATGTAAACGGTCCCGTCGCCGCCAATCGCGGGCGTGGCAAAGACGTCGCCGTTCAGCTGAAAACGCCATTTTTCCGCGCCATCGACGGTCGAAACGGCATGCAGCATTCCATTGAGCGCCGCATAATATATCAGTCCATTGTTGCCGATCACGGGCGACGCCTCCATCTCGTCGCCGATCGAGTTAAACCAAATCTGTTTTCCCTCGGGGGAGACCGCGTAGAAGGTCGAATCCGCCGGTGCGTCCAAATTCGTGGAGCCAATGTAAATCATCCCGTTACGTCCGACGACGGGTGAGCTGAAAATCGCGTGGTCGGGACCGGTCTGAAACGTCCATTTCAACGTGCCGTCGGCCGCGTTGACGGCGTACAGGTCTCCGTTGTTGCAACCGATATAGACGGTGTTGCCGTCGGGCGAAAGGGACGGAGACGACTCGAACCCTGAATCGATCCCGGGACGTTGAATGAAGAACCCTTTGTTCGGGAGATTGTCCCACTTGTTCGTGCCGTTCGGCAGAACCGCCATCAGCAGGCCGGTGGCAGCCCCCGCGTTCGCGTTCGTGACTCCAATGTAGATGGTCCGATTCGCATCGATCGCAGGCGAAGAAACGATGGAGGCGTTGCGTCCACCGGAAAACGACCACACCGGCGAAGTGCTCTCGCCCTGCGCAAAGCTCGCGGTAACAAGCACCGCCAAAAACCAGACGGTCAGTAACTTCGCCGCTGTTGTGCGCAACAGCGCTGTCGGGAAGTCACTTGAAAGGCACATGCTGGGTCCACCCAGCAAGCCATTGATTGCGTCGAGTTCAAGCCCGTCTTGGATGGGAACACCGCTTCCGCGTGCCCTATCCGCAGATACAGGACAAGTCGTTCGTCCGCTAGGATGTCGCGCGGTCTAACAGCAAGTCGAAACGCGTTCCATCGACGCCGGTACGAACGAGTTCGATACGACCGCCCGCTTGTCGGGCGAGTTGTTGGCTGATCGCCAAGCCCAACCCGCTGCCGCCCACCTTCGAGCTCGAGCACGGCTGAAAGAGTCGCTCGCGTACGGACTGAGCCAGCCCTGCGCCTTCGTCTTCGATCGTAAAACGAACCACGTGCGCCTCGGACGCCGCGGAGAGCCGAACGGTCTTGGCCGGCGCGCTGGCTTCGATCGCGTTCTGGAGCAAATTATAGAGCACGAGCACCGAGAGATTAGCGCACCTGGCGGGCAAGGACGCCTCTGAGCCGACCGAGGTTTTGAGCGTGACGCCGCGTTTCGATGCCGCCGGCCGGCCCTTCGCTTCGACGAGCGAAAGGATCTCCGAACAGGTCAGCTCGAACTGATTTCCGGATTGTTCGTCGCGCATGACCGCGACGACATCGTTGATCATGGTCCGTAAGCGCCGCGTCAGTTCGGAGGCGGCGGCGAGCTCACCACCTTGTTCGCCGCGGCTTGCGAGATCGGATTGCCCCGCGACGAATTCCTCGAGTCCCGCCACCGGATTCTTCAGCTCGTGCATCAAATGCGCCGCCACGGCGCCGAGGGCGGAGGTTTTCGCCGTTAGGACCAACTCACGATTGGCCCGCGCCAGATCTTCGCTTCGGGACTGGAGCGCACGGTTCGCGTGCGCGAGACGACGGAAGGCCCACCCGAGCAACAGCGCGATAATCGCCGCGCCTCCGCTCCAGGCCAGCATCGCTTGCGTGACTAAACGTCGATCGAGCGAGGCGAACTCCGCCGCTAGCGTCTTGCCATCCGTCCACATTTGCGCGACGCCGGCAAGCTGACTGCCGTCCGCTCGCCTCAGCGGCAGCCACGTTTCCACCAAGGGCTCCCCTTCCCGTTCGTCGACGGGCGCGGGCGCGAGACCCATGACCTCGGCTGCCGTCTCGCGAGAATGCAGCCGTGCGATCGCATGCCCGCTCACGAGGCGAGCCCAATCGTCGCTCGCGGGTGGCGTATCGGACCACGGAATCGGCAGCGCACCGTTGAAGCGTCGTTCCGCATCGAATACGCGGACGGCGAATACGCCGCGCAGCTTGGAGGTCTTGAGGACGGCGTTGAGCAGTTGTCCCGGCGCGTCGGCGACCCCCAACTGAGCGAGGGCGTCCGCCTCCGTCGTGAGCTGCAGCGAAGCGACTTCGCTCAGCGCCTCCGCTTCACGCTGAAGCAATTGATCGCGCAAACCGTTCCGCACCCAAGACGTGACGTAGGCCACCACCGCCGCGAAGACGAGCAAGGTCACTGCGAGCACAGCGACCGGCGCGTAACGACCGGGGGACGGAGTTGAAGTGGCCATTGCCGAGGACAGCGCTCATTTTTCCCAGCTGAACCGCAGGCCAAGCAAGCATTCGTTCACGTGGTAATTTGCGATCTCGTCGTTAGAGCGGCTTCGCTCCCACCGGTCTTCCGCCACGATCGTCCAACGATCGGAGAGCTTGCGTTCGACCCGTGCCTCGGCGGCGAACTCGTCTTTGATCAATTGCGGTTGAAGCGCCCCCACAAGCGGGACCGTTTGGAGTTCATACTCTTTTCGCCGCGCCTCGCCCTCGAGGTGAACCGACCATTTGCCGCGCGACCATTCGATCTCCTGGGCGGTATGACGTTGCCGATAATTCAGGTACTTCGAGCCGTTATCGAGATACTCCAGACCGCCCACCCGCGTGGTGAGCGTCCATTGTTTCGCGCCGCCCCACCGAGTCTTCAATCGGCTCTCGACTTCCCGCTCGTGGACGACCAGTAGCCGGCCGTCGTCGTCGGGCCTGCCGTTCGACTTGAATTGCACGCGCCGGTCGAACGCACGACGCCGCTCGGTGCCCTCGAGCGTCAGCAACACCCGTGAATTGGGCTCCCACCCCAACCGAACGACACCGTCGCGAAGCCGGGCGTCGTTCACGCCGTCTTGGAATTTCTGCCGATCGAAGCTGGCCCCGGCTTCGATCCATAGCCACGAACGCAATGCCATTCTCGCCGTCGGGCCAATCTTCAGGCCGGATACTTTCAAGTCCGACACGAACCGCTCGGCGTCCGTGTTCGAAATATCGAACACCTGATCGAGATAATAGCCCTGGGCATCCAAGGTGAACGTAAACCAATCGGCGCGCCGGTACCGCCATTCCACGCCGGCAAACGCCTGCGCCTCATGATCCACCTTGTTCCCGGCATGGTCCTCTGCCGGTGAGGCGTAGCGGGTGTAATCGCCGTTCACGAAAAGAAAGTAATCGATCGAGCCCTGGGGCACATGCCACGCGAGCGATTCGACGCTCATTCGTCCAAACGCGCTGCTCGCCGGATTCGCGTGGCTCAACAGCAGATTGTCGTTGTAGCCGACGCTCGCCTGCGCCGACGCCGAAAACGTCCATCGGGGCTGCGCTGCCAGCAAAGCCTCGATCTCCAAGTCCTTCGCCGCCGTGTCGGCGGCCGGGCGCAGCGACACCGCCCGCCCGGGTTGACCTCGGGTGGAAGCGAGCGCGGCGCAAAAATAGGCCACGAGAAGCGCAAGGAGACTATGAAGCCGGTTCACAACGTGAAGTGACGCCCCGTCCCGTCGACGGCGAATGGGCAGTCAGGCCAAAAAGGTTGTTTGCAACAACGAAAAAGGCAGCCGCTCGGTTGAGCGGCTGCCCTTCGACTTAGGTAACGCTGACAAAAGGTTAGCGGCGGCCGGGTCCGGGGGTGCTTTGGCGAAGCTTCCGCATCTCATCGCGGATTTGTTTACCGAGCGCCCGCTGGGACTCCATCATGTCCTTCTCCCAAGCCTGCATCTTCTCGACAATCTGCTTCCGCTGCTCGCCGGTGGCGTTCTTCAGCTGATCGAGAAACGCCTGCCGATCCGCGAGCATCTTGTCGCGACCGGTTTTGAACTGGTCGATGAGCTTCTGAATATCCCCGTTATTGGGCGCCGTAACATTCGGCCGCGAAGGCAGCGTGGGGCGGTTGGCATCAGCTGCAGGTGCGCTCGAGACCATCGCGAGAATCGCGAGGAGTCCTACCGATGATGAGCGCAAGAACTTCATGAATGGGCGGTTGCCCTGCACCGGTCGTGCCAATGAAGCACGAATTTACAAATCCTTGTAAGATAAATAGTTAAGTACTTTATGACCGCACTAAACCCATCAGAATTCGCGGAATTTTCCCCACTCGCCTGCTGGGTCCGCGCGTTAGTTCCCAGTCGGCGGCGCCTCGCCCCGGCCCTTTAACCGATAGCGCACGACGTCGCGTGACACACCGAGCAATCGCGCGGCGGCCGACACGTTGCCGCTGGCTTGTTTGACCGCGAGATCGACCATCTCGTCGATCGCGGTTTCGAGCGAGAACCCAGATTCTGGAAAAACGAACCCGGGGCGCATCCAGCGCGCGCCTTCGAGCGCGGCGCCTTGGCCCAAATGCCCAAATGTGAGGCCGGTTTCGCCGCCGAATACAACCGCTCGCTCGATCTCGTGCCCGAGTTCACGCACATTGCCGGGCCACGCGTGCGCGAGCAAACGCGCCTTGCCCTCGGGAGGGATTTGCCGGGGCGTGAGTCCGTAGCGCTTCACCACGCGCGCGAGCAATTCCTCAGCAAGCACGACGATATCGTTCCCGCGTTCGCGGAGCGGGGGCAGGCGGACGCGAAAGAGATCGAGGCGGTGCAAGAGGTCCTCACGGAAGCGCCCCGTCGCGACCATCTCGTTCAAATTCAAATTCGTCGCCGCAATGATTCGCGCATCGACCGCGATGGGACGTGTCGCGCCCACGCGACGCACGGTGTGATCTTCGATGGCCGTGAGGAGCTTCGCTTGCAGGGACGGCGCCAGGCTCGGCAGTTCGTCGAGGAACAAGGTTCCGCCGTCGGCCGCTTCCATCAAACCGATGCGCGCGGCTTTTGCATCCGTGAACGAGCCGCGCTCGTGACCGAAAAGCTCCGCTTCGGCCAACGATTCCGGCATCGCCGAGCAGTTCAGTTCAATGAGCGGTTCGTCCGCGCGCGGGCCGTTGCGATGAATCCAGCGCGCGATGGCGGTCTTACCGGTGCCCGTTTCACCCTCGATCAGCACTGGCGGCAAATGATGGCGCAGCCGCCGATCAGCCGCGGCGATCTTCAGCAGCTGCTCGCGCACGCCGGCGAGACTTTGCCCAAACACGAGTTCGTTTTCTTGCCCGCGGCGGAATTCGTCCGCGCGTTTCGCCTGACGGGCGCGGCGAGCTTGGGCCATCCGCACGGGAAGCTCCTGCGGGTCGAAGGGCTTGACGAGATAGTCCGCGGCGCCGGCGCGAATCGCCTCGATTGCGCCTTCCACGCCGCCCTCCGCGGTCATGACGATCACGTTGGTCGTCGCGGGAAACAATTTGTCGCGCAACAAATCGGTGCCGCGGCCGTCGGGTAAATTCACATCGATGAGCGCGGCGTCGAAGGTCAGCCCGTCCAAGGCGCGGCGCGCATCGGCGACCGAGGCGAGCGCCGTCACTTCGGCGCCTTCTTTTTCGAGAAACCCGGTCAGCCGCTTGCGCAACAACAGCTCGTCTTCGAGCAGGAGGATGCTGAGGCCGGACAGCGGGGACGTTGGCATTGGAAATAAAATTGGGCCCTGGGCCCGTGCGATTCACTCCAAAAATTTCAGACCGCGTGCAGACCTCTGGCTCATCGTCAGGAAGCCTACGGAGCGCATCCTTCGCTTGAGGGTGTATCCATCGAGCACCTTCGAAGGCGCGACCTGCATCCGTAACCTCGACCGGTGGCGGTCGAGCGAAAGATTGGTGCTCAGGAAGGGACTCGAACCCTTACGCCTTACGGCACACGCCCCTCAAACGTGTGTGTCTACCAATTCCACCACCTGAGCAGTATTCCAATGCGGAAGGCGCACTAAGAGGAATCGTTTTCGCGAAGTAAAGCACGTAAACGAAAAAAGGAAAACCGAGGCACGAGCGCGGTGTCCTTGCCGTAAATCCATCAACTCCAGCACCTCGTTTGCCGGTCGGCCAAAGCGCGGGCGAGCTCCGCCGCGAAGAACGGTCCACGGTAGATCATTCCGGTGTAAACCTGCACCAGCGCAGCCCCCGCGTCCAATTTCTCCGCCGCGCTCTGGGCGTCGACGATGCCGCCGACGCCAATGATCGGGAGTCGCCCGTGAGTGCTGCGCGCGATGAAGTTGATGATCTCGGTCGAGCGTCGCCGCAGCGGCGCGCCGCTCAAGCCGCCGGCCTCGTTGACCGTGGCGAAGAAACCTGGACGCGCGAGGGTTGTGTTGGTGGCAATGATACCGTCGAGTCCGAATTCGGCGATGACGCCCAGCACTGCGTCGATCTGCGGCCATGTGAGGTCGGGCGCGATCTTCAACAAGATCGGGACGCGACGCTGACCCTGAACGCTCGCCCGCGTGCGATTGGCCGCGGTGATGGCCCCGAGCAATTCGCGCAGCCGCGATTCGTCTTGGAGTTGTCGCAGGTTGGGGGTGTTCGGACTCGAGACATTCAGCACCACATAATCGGCGTAATCTGCCAGCCGGGCAAAGCTCGCGAGATAATCGGACGTGGCGTCCTCGATCGCGGTCACCTTCGATTTGCCGAGATTCACGCCAACGGGAATGGTGCGCCGGCCGGGGCCTGGCTGCCGCGACAAGCGCGCCGCGACGGCGTCCGCGCCTTCGTTGTTGAAGCCCATCCGATTGATGACCGCCTCATGCTGTGGATAGCGAAACACCCGCGGCTTCGGGTTTCCCGGCTGCGCGTGCGCGGTAATCGTACCCACTTCGACATGACCGAAGCCTAGGGCGGCCGCCGCCGGCCAAGCGGTCGCATGTTTATCGAAACCGGCGCCGAGTCCGATGGCATTGGGAAACGTCAGCCCAAAGGCATGAACCGGACGCGAGCGTGCCGCGGGCAGTTGCGTGATGGACTCGAGCGCGCGGCAGAGGGGACGAAATGCCGCCAGCCGCCGCAGCGCGGCAACCGCCTGCTCGTGCGCATGCTCTGCATCGTTTCGAAATAAAAACGGCCGCAGCACTCGCTCGTAGTATTTCCCCATATTTTTCCACGGTGAAATTCCGGTGGCGGATTGGCAAGCGCCGCGCGCTTTTCAACGCGCAGTGGAAGAGTGATTTCCGATGTTGCAACGGAGATTAATATTCGCCCACTCGACGCGTAGTTTTGTGCTTGTTTTTTCAACCTCCCCTCGCACGCTGCGCGAAAATTTCCTGCTCCATGCCCAAGCCTAACACTCTCGATTGGTGTATCGTTCGTCTCGGTGACGACCACAACTGGTGGGTCGTAGAAACGAGCGACCCCGTGCGCTGGGATGTCGATGGCCTGAGCATCGTCGATCCGCGCCAAGTGCAGCACCTGATCGAGTTGGTCGATCCGCTGCGCGATTACGGCTTTGACCAGGACACGTTCGAGTCCGCGTTCATCCCATTCCGCATCGAGAAGGATCTCGGTAATGGCAAGGTGCGGCTCAAGCGCGTGAAAGAGTCGCTCTTCGAGTCGGACGAAAAGCTCTTCGGCCTGCCCGATATTCTCGACGAGGAAAACGGGCCCTACGCCGACCTGCTCGATCATCTCACGCGTTGCCGCGTCAAGATGCTGAACGATCTGTTCAATTTCGAATCGAAGCTCTCCGTCGACGAGGTCGAGGACGAGATCCGGGAAGAGCAGAATACCAATTTCATCCAGGGCAAAGCGGTTCACACCTTCGAGGATCTCACCTCCATTCTGGATTACATGCCCGCCGGCTATGACACCGACGAAGAGGCGCCGGCGAAAGATATCGAGGACGAGGAAGACGACGACTTGCCCGAGCTCGACGCCGAGGAAGAAGAGAAACTCAAGAACGACGAGTCGCTGAAGTGGGACGAAGACGAAGAGGACGGCGAGAAGAAGGAGGGCGACGAGGAGGATAAGGACAAAGACAAGGACAAGGAGGACGACGACGAGGACAGCGACGACGATGATGATGAGGAGGACGACGAGGATGAGGAAGGCGGCGAAGAGGACGAAAAGCCGCGTCGTCGCAGCAAGGGTAAGCGCTGATTCTCGCACCCGAGTTCAATTCCAGGCAGCTCTTCGGAGCTGCCTTTTTGTTTGGCGGCGCGCGCAGACCGCGGCCCGCCTTACCTGCCGGTGCTCAGCGGCGTTGCCTTTTCGGGCGGTTTCGCCCACCTACCCAGTCGCATGGTTTTCCCACGTCGCTTGTCGATTTGCTGCCTCCTCGCTGCTCTCCTCTGGCTGATCGCCGGCTGCGCAAGCGGCGGTGGACCGGCCGGCGCGAATCCACAGATTCCCGTCCCCACCTCGACCGCGCAACTTCGACCCGGCGATAGCC
>CBINOT010000161.1:0-14035 GCA_966252355.1 uncultured Opitutus sp.
TCGACGTCGGCTTGCCCGACGGCGTCATGGGCAACAGCGAAGTCGGCCATGAGAACATCGGCGCCGGTCGGATCGTCGACCAGGAGCTGGTGCGGCTGAACAAGCTGTTTTCCGAAAACAAACTCGTGACCAATCCGGTGTGGCGCGGCGCGATCGACCGCGTCAAAACTCGCGCCGGCGCACGGCTCCATCTCATGGGCATCGTCAGCGACGCGGGCGTGCACGGCATGCTCGAGCATCTCTACGGCATCCTGCGCCAGGCGAAGCTCGACGGCTTGAACGCGAGCCAAGTTTTCATCCACGCATTCACCGACGGCCGCGACACTCCGCCCCACAGCGGGCTCGGTTACGTCAAGCAGGTCGAGGAGCAATGCCGGACGATCGGCGTCGGACAAATTGCCACCGTCTGTGGCCGCTTTTGGGCCATGGATCGCGACAACCGCTGGGAGCGCGTGAGCAAAGCGTATTGGATGCTCACCGGCAAACAGGCGGTTGCCACCGCGGCGAGCGCGTCAGCCGCCGTGCAGCAATACTACGACAAGCCGGCGAACGATTCGCAGAAAGGCGACGAGTTCGTGATGCCGACCTGGATCGTCGGGGCCGACGGCAAGCCGGTCGCTACGATTCGCGACGGCGACGCGGTCGTTTTCTACAACTACCGCGGCGATCGTCCGCGCGAGATCACGAAGGCTTTCGTCATCGACGGCTTCAAAGACTTCGAGCGCGGGCCCAAGCTCGATCTCTACTACGCGACGATGACGGAGTACGAGTCGGGCTTGCCCGTGAAAGTGATCTCTCCGAAGCCGGAAGCGCTGAAGAACATTCTCGGCAAAGTCGTCAGCGACGCCGGCATCGCGCAATTCCGCTGCGCGGAGACCGAGAAGAACCCGCACGTGACGTTCTTCTTTAACAACTATCGCAAAGATCCGTTCCCCGGCGAAGAGCGGGCGTGTCCGGCGAGCCCGAAAGTGGCGACGTACGATATTGCGCCGGAAATGTCGGCCGTGGACGTGACCAAGGCCGCCAAAGAAGCCATCTTGTCCGGCAAGTACGGGCTGATCGTCGTCAACTTCGCGAATCCCGACATGGTCGGTCACACCGGCTCGCTTCCGGCGACGGTCAAAGCGGTCGAAGCGACCGATCGCGGGGTGGGCGAGTTGCTGGAGGCGTTGGCCAAGATGCATGGCAAAGCGCTCGTTTGCGCCGACCACGGCAACGCCGAGCAGATGTGGGACCCGACGGTGAATGGCCCGCATACCGCCCACACGCTGAATCTCGTCGAAGTATTTGCCGTCGGCGAAGGTCTCGCGGCCGGCAAAACGAAGATGCGGACGGGCGGGCGGCTGGCCGACATCGCGCCGACGATCTTGGCGCTGATGGGTCTCCCGAAACCGGCGGAGATGACCGGCGAGAGCTTGATCCTCGGTTAGCAAACGGCGTTACCGGTACCGGTCGGTTCTCCGGCTCCGCTGGGGCGCACAACGTCACCCATTGGGTGACATCGCGCTGGCCGCGCTCGTGACTGCTACAACGTCCGGATCGTTCGTAATCGTGATCGTGCTCGTGATCGTGATCGACCGCGGGGTGGCGTAGCCGGATCGATCACGAGCACGAGGACGAGAAACGCCGTTTGGCCGTTCTTTATTGGAACCATCGCGAACGTTGCCTGCTTACCTGGGGGCCAACCGGAGAATCTGTTTGCCCTCTACGGCGGCGGTGCGTTGTGCTGGCCGGCTCTATTTCGCCATGAAGCGCACCCACCACTGTGCCCAGCTCACTCTCGCCGATCTCGATGCCACGGCGTCGCTCGTCGGCTGGGTGGATACCATCCGCGACCAGGGCGGCATCATCTTCGTCGACCTGCGCGACCGCAAAGGCGTCACGCAGATCAAGCTTGAGCCGCACGATAACGCGAAGTTGGGCGAGCAGCTAAAGCATTTGAAGCCGGAGTCGGTCATCGGCGTTACCGGCAAGATCGTGCGCCGCCCGGCGGGCACCGAGAACAAGACGCTCGCCACGGGCGAAATCGAGTTGGTCGCGAGCGATCTCGAGATTCACAATATTTCCGACACGCCGCCGTTTCCGCTCGACGACGCGGGCGGCGACAAGGTCAACGAAGACCTCCGGCTTACGTTCCGTTATCTCGATCTGCGCCGGCCGAAGATGCGGAAGAACCTCATGGTTCGCCATCGCGCCGCCAAATCGATCCGCGACTATTTCGATGCGCAGGAATTCATCGAGGTGGAGACGCCGGCGCTGTTCAAAAGCACGCCCGAAGGCGCCCGCGAATACCTCGTGCCGTCGCGCATTCACCCGGGCCAGTTCTACGCGCTCTCGCAGTCGCCGCAGCAGTTCAAGCAGATCCTCATGGTCGCGGGCGTGGAGAAGTATTTCCAGATCGCCCGTTGTTTCCGCGACGAAGATCTGCGCGCCGACCGGCAGATGGAGTTCACCCAGGTGGACGTCGAGGCCTCGTTCGTCACGCGCGAAGACATCTACGCGCTGTTCGAAGGCATGCTGAAGAAGGTGTGGAAGGATGTGCTCGGGGTGGATATCCCGACGCCGTTTCCCCGGATGCCGTTCGTCGACGCGATGAATCGTTACGGCGTCGACAAGCCCGACGTGCGGTTCGGCTTCGAACTCGTCGATTTCACCGACACGTTCAAAAACTCGGCCTTCAAGGTGTTCCAGGCGACGGTTGCAGGCGGCGGCGTGATCAAGGCGCTGAACGCGAAAGGTCTCTCCGACATCACGCAGGGCGAGCTCAAGAATTTCGAGGACGTGGCGAAATCGCTCGGCGCGAAAGGCCTCGCCTTCATCAAGGTCGAAGGCGGCGAATGGAAATCGCCGATCGTGAAGTTTTTCTCGGAGGCCGAAAAGGCCGCGCTGACGGAGAAGCTCAACATCGCCGAGGGCGACATCGTGTTCTTCGCGGCGGCACCGTGGGAGAAGGCATGCGCGATTCTCGGCCGGATGCGGCTCGAAGCCGCGGCGCTCCTCCAGAAGCGCGGCAAGCTCACCATTCGTCACGACGACTGGAAATTTCTCTGGGTAATCGATTTTCCGCTCATGACCCACGACGAAGCGGAGAACCGTTACGTCGCCACGCACCATCCGTTCACCGCCCCGGTGCCGGACGATGTGCCGTTCCTCGATACGAATCCGAAGGCGGTACGCGGCCAGCACTACGATGTCGTCTTGAATGGCATGGAACTGGGCGGCGGCTCGATCCGAATTCACCAGCCTTCCCTGCAAAAGAAGGTTTTCGAGGACGTGCTCAAGATTCCGCAGGACGTCGTGGAGAGCCGTTTCGGCTACATGCTCAAGGCCTTTACCTATGGCGCTCCGCCGCACGGCGGCATCGCCTTCGGTCTCGACCGCATGGTCGCGCTGCTCTGCGGCACGACCAGCATTCGCGATGTCATCGCGTTTCCGAAGACGCAAAAAGGCCAGGACCTGATGGCGCAAAGCCCGACCCCGGTGACCGAACGTCAGCTGAAAGAGCTGCACATCGGCGTCGTGATGCCGGAGTAAGCGCTCGCGCGCGGTAGCTCGGTCCTCGAGGAAGACGCCGGTCTGGACGACCGGCGGCGCCTCACGCGAGGCCACCTTATCGCGGCCGCAGCCGGCTGGCGTTCCGCCGCGATCGGCATCGGCGGACCATCACCATCGGCATTGCGAACCGCGGGACGACCTTCGATGGTGAGGCGGACGTCGGTCTCCTCGCACGATTTCGTCCTTCCTGTCCGTCAGAGCTCGGCTCGTTCGTTGAGGTATTGAACCGATAAAACGAAACCCACGACATTGCTCGAACCGAAACCCACCATGTCCACCCACACGATCCGTCTCCATCGCGTCGTCCGTTCGACGCCCGAAAAAGTCTATCGCGCATTTCTCGATGCCGATGCCATGTGCAAATGGCTTCCGCCGCATGGCTTCACCGCGAAGATGCACCATTTCGAACCCAAAGTGGGGGGCACCTTCAAGATGTCGTTCACGAATTTCACGACGGGTAAGGGCCACTCCTTTGGCGGCAAGTACCTGGAACTGGTCCCGCACGAACGCCTGCGCTATACGGACAAGTTCGACGATCCGAATCTGGCGGGCGAACTCCAGGTCACCGTTACGCTCGAGAAAGTTTCCTGCGGCACCGACGTGAACATCGTGCAGGAAGGGGTCCCGGCCGTCATTCCCGCCGAAGCATGCTATCTCGGTTGGCAGGATTCGCTCACCCAGTTGGCCGCCCTCGTCGAGCCGGATATTCCCAACTGATCGGGACTATTTTCCCGCGACCGTCGGTCGCGCATGGCGTCAGAAGGCCGTCGTCACGCGCAGCGCGATACTGCGCGCGACTTGTTTGCCCGGCCCGGTCGTTTCTTGCGGGATGATCGATTCCACATGGTACTTGTCGCCGAGATTTCGCGCGATCAGCGAAACGTCCCAATGCTTGGCGACTGCCCAGCCGAGCCGCACATCCGCGGTGATGTACCCTTTGGTCGTGACCCACGGCAAGCTGCCGACGACGCGTAGGGTCGTGTCGAGCTCGACGCTCGGAGTGACATTGTATCGTGCGACCAACGTGCCCATGTGACGCGGATCGTTGGCTTCGAAACGCGTGCCAAAAATATTCCGCGCTCCCGGGTCTTCGGAGAAATCGATATCGAAGTAGCGGTAATTGGCTGTGAGCATCAGACGGTTCGAAACTTCGTAAATCACCGAGAGCTCCGCGCCCGAACTGTGCGCGTTGAGCATGTTTTGAAAAGTCAGCGGGATTAACGGCGCGCCGATCGGCTGATAACTGCGGAGACGGTCGTAGTGGTTGTCGAATAGCGCCAAGTCGATCGCCAGGTCGTCCGCGATGCGGCGCCTCAACCCGAGTTCATAGGCCCATACCACCTCCGAACGATAATCGTCGTTCGCGGTAAAGACACCAGGGAACACCACGTCTTGATCGAAGCGGACCGGGGTTCGCACTGCGCGCGAGACTGCCCCCCACACCGTCGTATCCCTTGCCGGCGTCCAGACCGCGCGCGCCGTGGGTTGAACTTCGAAACCGCTGAAGCTGTTGTGCTCGATTTTCGCTCCGACGGTCGTGCTCAACCGGTCCGGAATCAGCGCGCGGACATAATTTGCGTACGCGCTGACGACGTGAATCGTCCGTTTGTCCGGCGAAAATAACAATGCGGGCGTGTTGCCGATCGAGTCGCGCGATAAGGTATTGTCGGTCCCGACTTGAATCTCGTTTTGGCCGAAGACCGCGTGGAACTTGCCATTCAGTTGGAACGTATGCCGGCGTTCGGACAACCCGGCGATGAACTGGCGATCGGTGAAATCGTAATAGCTCAGCAGCTGCGCGTCCGAATCCGTGGAGTACAACTTCTGCCACCGGCCGAGAATATTGGCGCCGGAGACAGTATCGCGTGTGCCGTCCCGGAGCAGGTCTCGGTTCGTATAAGCGTCGCCCTGCAAGGTGAGCGTCACGTCCGTCGGACGGCGACTGTCGATGCGAAAGCCGGATTGCAGGAAGTCGCTATTCGCTTCCGCGGTGTTGCCGTTGAGCGAGAGCGACGGCAACTCGCGATATTGCGCGTATACTCGGTAAAAGGTGTCCGCGCTCGCCCGACCGCCGTAACGCACATTTGCCACGTTCGAGCGATCCGACGTCACGGTCGCGCTGCTCAGGACGCCCTGCGTGTCCCACGCGGGCTTCGTCAGGATTTCGATGATCCCGTTGACGGCATACGCGCCCCACAAGGAGCCGACCGGCCCGCGGACAACCTCGATCCGGTCGATGTCCGCTAAAAGCGTATCCTGTGCGTCCCAAAATATGCCCGAGAAAAACGGCGTGAACAGCGTGCGGCCGTCCAACTGGGCATTGATTTTATTTCCGCCCGGTACGTTGAAACCACGGATGCCGACGCCCCACGTTCGTGCGGCGGGTTGGGTGATGTGAACGCCTGTAATCAAACGCAGCGCGTCGGGTAAGGAGAGCGCGCCGGAACGCCGAATGTCCTCGCCGGTGAGAATCTCGATCGCGCCCGGTGCGGTCCACCATTGCTCGGGGCGCCGCGACACGCTCGAGACCTGGACCTCCATGAGTTCTTCCAACGTGAGATTCTTCAAACGCCCGAGGGCATCTGCCGTTGGCTCGGCTTCGCTGCGCGCCAGCGTCGCAACGACGCAGGCCAGGACTACGCTATATAGCCGAGGTAAGGTGAAACGAATCATCGTTTTGCGGCAGGAAGGGAAGATCGACGTCCGACAGCTGAACAAGACTGTCGGCACGCCTCCAGAACCATGTCGAGAGGTTCTCCCTAACCGCTCACCGGAGATTTTCCCATGCCGCCCGCAAGCGGCGCGATGATAATAATCCGGGGCTCGAAAGGGCCCGCTGTTACCGCGGAGGTTTTCTCGATGCCGTTACGACGGGCACGGCTGCCCGTGATTGAAGTCGCGGTGGTCGGGTTCCGTCGAGAGTGCGCGTTCCACTAAGGTCAATTTGCGTTGGAGTGCCGCGAGGGTGTCGCGATTGAGGCGGACCATTTCGCCAATCCGTTCGCGAATGGCGGACGCCGCCATGCCTTTTCGGATCAAGCGCAATTCGCCTTCATACGCGGCAAATACGCCGATCGCGGCGCGCGTGCGCTCGAGAGTCTGCTGCAGATTCGCTTTTTCGCTTTCGTGGAGCATGGGGTAGCATGTTCAGAAATCCGCCAGACCATTGATGCAGGCGTAGGTTGCGCAGCGGTGAAGAGAGAAATTTCGGAACCAATTTTTCTGCTCCGATAATTGGCGCTTTTTGCAATCTGCCCGCGCCAACGTCTCCGCGCCGGCTCGCGCTGTAACTTGCAACCGACATCGGCATCGAATGAGTTCACCATGCTACCGCTCTGTCTTACGGCCGGTCTTTGCTTCGGATTTTCGCTCGTCATATACGTCGTCCGCCGGCCACCGCCTTGCGGATGATAGGCGGCCGCCGAGCTCGGCCGCAGGAGACGCGCGGAGCCGGCGGATTATTTTGCCGCCGCTGGAATCGCTGCGGCAGGCGCGTAACCGAAGAGCTTTCGCTTCTTGATCGCGGTGGCGACCGAAGGAGGCACGAGTTGCTCCCAGGTCGGATCGCCTTCTTTCAGGCGCCGCAGCACATCGCGCGAGAATATATTCAGGATGCTCGGATCGAAACCGACGATGCAGTCGATATAGTGATTCTCCAACAAGTGCGCATACAGGTTGCGCAGGTGATCCGTGACCTGGAGGTTCTTCGCATTGATCAACACTCCCGCCGCGAACGCATGCGTGCTCACGCCGCCGGGCGCCGTCGGTTGCCCCGTCGTGAGATAGCGGTCGTAGGCATCTTGCCGCATCGGGTACACATACAGCTTCACGGCCACGCGAAACATCCGGCCGAACGATTCCAAGATCCCGCCTTCGAGATGCTCGTAGTATTTCTCGTTGAAGATCTCGAGGAGGTTGTTGATGCCCAGCGCCACGCCGATCATCTCCTTCGTGTAGCGGCGGAAATAAGACGTCAGCCGATAGTACTCGGAGTAGTTCGACACCATGGTCGTCAGGCCTAGCTCCGCCAGCAGATCGACGCGGGAGAGAAAGTCCTGTGCGTCGAGTGCACCGGCGGCGAGAAGGTTGTTCATCGTGATTTCCATCAGCACGACCACCTCCTTGCCCTTCACCAGCGGTTCCTGGATGAACTGCGCCGTGGCGCAATTGAGCATGTCGACGTTGACGTGCGTCACCGGACGGAAACTGCCGCGTTCGACCATGACCGCTTTCTTGTAGAGCACTTCCGACGGCTGCAGGACGTCGCCGGTCGGACTGAACATGACCGCATTGGTGAGGCCGTGTTGGACGAGGTAGAGCGACATCAGCCGGTTGTCGACGTGCTGGAACGCCGGACCGGAGAACGTCACCATGTCCACTTCGACCCGCGTCGTGCCGACGTTGTCGACCAGTGACTCGATGAAACGGGTCGGATCGTCGCGATAATAGAACGCGCCGTAGATCAGGTTGGTCCCGACGATTCCGAGCGCTTCCTGCTGCAGGACGGCTTCCTTGTCCCACATACGCACGTGCATCACGATGTCGCTTGGTTGCGCGCCGGGCTCGGTCTGAAAGCGGATGCCCATCCAGCCATGGGCGTCGTTCGTGCCCTTGTAGTTTTTGGTCGCGACCGTGTCGGCAAAAACGAAGAAGGCGGTCCGGTCGCCGCGCATGTCGCTGAGCCGCTCGAGCAGCAGCTGGTACTCGTGATTCAGCATCGTCATCAGCCGCTCGCGCGACACATAGCGCGGCGCCTTGCCGTAGATCGCGTCGCTGAAGGTCATGTCATACGCCGAGATCGTCTTGGCGATTGTTCCGGACGCACCGCCCGCTTGGAAAAACACCCGCGCCACTTCCTGGCCGGCGCCGATCTCGGCGAACGTACCATATTTGCGCTCGTCCAAATTGACGGTCAGCGCTTTGCGGTTGGTCGTTAGCAGCTCTTTCTTTTCGGGCATGGGGAGGGACCGCGGAATATGGTGACGGCCTGACGCGAGCGCAAGTGAGAGGGACGCCCGTTCGTCGATGCAGGCCGCGGTCCCATCCCCCGGGACTGCCACCGCGATGCGGACGTTTTCGATGCTGATCAAAGTGTCATCTAATGGATGACACTTTGGCTTGGAGATGTAGGCGGGGGCTCCGAATCCCGCCGTCGCGATCTACGCGTTCGACCGCATCCGGAGCGGGGCGTTTTCCGTGGTAGGGTGAACCGTCCTCGGTGAGCTGCGGCCCCTCCAACGATCACAAACCCCGGGGGCACAGAGCACGCAGAGCTCGGACACAGAGTTCACAGGAGACTATCCATAAGTGCCGGCAGCTTGCCCAAAGGATCCATTCGCATCAAATCCCACCCACAGCTTGTGTCCTCCCGCTGCGTCTGTGTCGGAGCTCCGGTGACGTCTGTGGCCATGCCTAGGGTTGGTCTTCGCTATGACGACGTCACCCGAGGATCGTAAGCACAATGCCGAGCAACACGCCGATGACGGCCGGAAGCTTTTGCCGTCCGTTCGCTTCGCGGAAAAGCAAGAGGCCGCCGGCAAATGCGACGAGCGTGCTCCCACGTCGGAGGCTCGCCACGAGCGACACGAGCGCCGCGGGATCGCGGAGCGCGCTGAAGTAAACGAAATCCGCGAGGAGAAGCGCGAGGGAAACGCCCATGATGCTCCAGCGCCAATGAAACTCCTGCCGTGGCCACCACCGCAGTTTCCAGCCGATGGCCAGCGGCAGGAAAAGCAGCGCGAGATAGATCGAAAACCATGCCTGCACGGTCGCCGCGGCGAAACCCTCCCGGCCGAGAAGAAATTTGTCGTAGAGCCCGCTAATGCCGCCGAGCAGCGTGCCGGCGCAGAGCCACCCAATCCACTTGTTGCGGTGAAAATGGATGCCTTCGCGCTTGCCCGCGAACGAGAGCCCGACGAAGGAGCCGAGCGTCAGCACGACGCCCAACATCTCCAACCCACTGGGCCGTTCGCGGAGGACGAGGAGCGCGCCGATCAACGTCCAGACCGGCCCAGTTGCGCGAATCGGCGCCGCGATCGAGACCGGAAGATGTTTCACGGCGAAGTAGCTGCACACCCACGAGGACGCGACGATCACGGACTTCAGAAGGAGTTCGGCGTGTTGCCAGCCAGTGAGCGGAGCGACGGCCAGCGTTTCCGAAACCGCGCCGGGGCACGCAAGGTGCATCCCCATGAGAACCAGCCATACGGTCGCGCTGCAGACATTCGCGAAGAATAGGACCGGCAGCACGGCATTCTCCCGCACGGCGTGTTTCGTGCACAGGTCGTAGCCACCGAGGAAGACGGCCGAGACCAAGCTCGCGATGATCCAATGCATTAAAAAACGCGCAGCGTGCGCGGAAGGGGCCGTCCCCGGCAAGAGTCGAAATGCGGTCGGGCGTTGGCGCCGAACCGCCGGCCTCTCGGAAGCCAGCTACAACAGGCGCCACGCCATATGGCTGGGGTCCTGGACCCCGGCCTGTCTACGATCGCGGCCCCCTGTTCCGGCAAAAGCGGGTGGGTAACCCATGGCAAACTTCGCCGGTTTGCGCGAAACTGGGAACATAGGCGGAATACATCGGGTTTTTGGCTGGGAGGCCATGATCGATGTGCGCGGGTCACGAGCGGGCCACCGGGCCGCTCGCTTCCCGCGCCACTCACGCGGGCGGCGTTTCGGCGGTCAGCATGCGTAACACGTGATACGAGGTTTGGCCGCTGTGCGCGTTGCGCAGCCCATGCTCGTCGTTCGATGCGAAAAAGAAAATGGAGCCGGGACCGCCCACCGATGCCCGCCCGTTGATCGTGGCCTCGAGGAGGCCTTCTTTCACGATGATCAGTTCCTCGTCCGGATGACGATGCGACTCATGCGGCACTTCGCCGGCGTTGAGTGTCGTCGCATGGCATTCGAGATTGCGAAACGTCTTCGTTGGCGCATCGAAGAAATCGCGGCGCTCGCCCACGCGCGTGGGAATGACCTTCAACTGAGCCCACTCGAAGAGCGCAGAGGCGAGGGGCGGTTTGGGCGACGCAGGCGGCGTTGACATAGTGGCAGCGTGCGAGACGAGGCCCGTTGAGACAAGATTCGGAGCGACGCAAAGAATCCGCGCGTCAGTTAAACCGAGGCCGTATCGACCGCTACGAGGGGCGGCACGGATGGACAGGCGGGAAATTCGAGGTGACACCCGCGTTGGCTCCACGCACGGTCTTACCTCGTGTCGCTCGTTGTATTCTACGTGATCGTCGTGACCCTCGGGGTGCTGAGCATGGGCTTTCAGCTCCTGGCGTCGCGGCTGCTCAACCCGCATTTCGGCTCGTCAATCATCGTCTGGGCGTGGCTGATTTCGACCTTCCTGGCTGCGTTTAGCATCGGGTCCATGGTCGGCGGTTGGATCAGCAATCTGGCGGCCGCCCCGCGCGAACGCGCGCGCCTCGTGGCGGCGGCGACGGCGGTCCTTTCGCTCGCGTTCACCACGGCGTTTGGCCGCGGCTTGCTCGATCGCATCGAAGTCGCGGCCGAAAATGTCAGTGTCGCTCTGCTGATTTCGTGCGTGAGTTTGTTTCTGTTGCCCGTCACGGCGCTTTCCACGTTTGGACCGCAATGCGTGCAGCATTTGGCGGCCCGCGGCACCGCCCCGGGAAAAGCCTCGGGGCTGGTTTACGGCGTAAGCACGTTCGGCAACATTCTCGGGGTCATGCTGACGGCGTTCGTGCTTATCCCTCATTTTCGCGTCTCGTCCCTGCTGTACGGCTGGCTCGTCGTGGGAATCGGCAGTCTATTCGCTTTGCTGCGGCTGCTGCGCAGCGTTCGCCCATGAGAATCTTCGTGGGGCTGCTGGTCGCGGTCGGTTGCTTACGGGCCGCGGATGTCAAATCGGATTACCTCGAGCATTTCGACACGATCTACAACAGCCTGACGGTCGAAAAGACCGGGACGGTCGTCGAACTGCGGGCGCGTTCTCGCCGCGGCGAGGCCCTGGAATCGGCCGTCGATTTGGCGGACCCCTTGAAGCTCGTCGTGCCGTATACCCGCAGCTTGTACGGAGCGCTTTTCTTTCAGCCGCAGCCACGACGCGTGTTGATGATCGGCCTCGGCGGCGCCGGGTTCCATCGGCTGTTTACGGCGGCGTATCCCGATGCGCTGCTGCAGACGGTCGAACTCGACCCGAAAGTCGTCGAGCTCTGCGAGAGCCGGCTCGCGTTCAAGCCGACCGCGCGGACGCCGGTGGCGACGATGGACGGTCGCATGTTCGTGAAGCGCAATCGCGAGTCGTGGGACTGGATCATCCTCGATGCGTTTCGCGGCGGCTTCGTCCCGCCGCATCTCAAAACCGAAGAATTTTATCGCGAGTGCGCGGCGCGGCTCGGCGAGCAAGGCGTGTTTGTCACGAACCTGCACGCCACGAGCGAACTATACTACTCGGATATCAAAACCATCCAGGCCGTGTTTCCGCAGGTCGTGCTGTTGGCGACGCAGGGCCGCGGCAACGTGATCGCGTTCGGGGTGAAGTATCGCACGCCCGCGATCGCCGATCCGTCGACATGGCCCGCGACGAGCACGCTCGCGCGGCCCGAGTTCAGCGGTCGGCTGGATCTGGATGCCTTGCGCGCCGAGCGAATCGCAATCCCGGCGGCCGTGCGCGGAGCTCGGGTGCTGACGGACGATTTCGCGCCGGTCGAGTTCCTCGATGCGATGAAGACCAACAACACGAAGCAGCGCTAAGCACGCGCGTTGGGGTAAGGCGCACGAGCGGCACTCGCCCGCGGCGGCTCCACATCTGCAAACGTCGCCCCCCGAAACCGCGCTACAATACGACCGGATTTGCTGTTGAACGCGCCCCGTGCGGCGGCATGCATTGCCCGATCTATTTTTCACCACATGGCTCTTTATATTGGCATCGATTCGGGCACCCAAAGCGTCAAAGCCGTCGCGCTTGACCTCGAAACGCGGCGGGTGATCGCCGAGGCGCGCGCGCCGCATACGTTGATCGGCGGCCTGCCCGTGGGCCACATGGAGCAGCAGCCGCAGGAGTGGACGGATGCGATGGACCGCGTGATCATGGAGGTCGCGCAAAAGATCGACCGCTCGCGCGTGCGCGGGATCGGCGTATCGGGTCAGCAGCACGGTTTCGTGCCGCTGGACGCCCAAGGAAACGTGATCCGCCCCGCCAAGCTTTGGTGCGACACGAGCACCGCGCCCGAGTGCGCCTCGATCACGAAGAAGCTCGGCGGCCCGAAGGCGACGATTCGCCAGACCGGCAATCTCGTGCTCCCCGGCTTCACCGCCCCGAAGATTCTTTGGCTGAAGCGCCACGAGCCCGCGAATTATCGCCGGCTGCGTCACGTGCTGCTCCCGCACGATTATCTCAATTTCCATCTCACGGGAAATTACTTCATGGAGTACGGCGATGCGTCGGGCACGGCGCTGATGGACGTGCGCCAGCGCAAATGGTCGAAAGAGGCGATCGGCGCGATCGACCGAAATCTCGTCGATTGGCTGCCGGCTCTCGGCGATTCGCATCGGGCCGCCGGCACGCTGCGCCCGCAACTGGCGGAGAAATATGGCTTCTCGGCCGACGTCGTCGTCAGCGCAGGCGGCGGCGATAACATGATGGGCGCGATCGGCACGGGCAATGTTACGCCCGGCGTCGTGACCGCGAGTTTCGGCACCAGCGGCACCATTTATGCCTTCACGAACAAACCGGTGATCGATCCCGACGGTGAGATCGCGGCGTTTTGTTCGTCGACCGGCGGCTGGCTCCCGTTGCTTTGCACGATGAATGTCACGACGGTGACGGAGCAGGTGCGCTCGCTGTTCGGCTACGATCATGCGGCGTTGGAAGCCGCGGTGAATAGCGCGCCGGTCGGGGCCGACGGGCTCGCGCTCTTGCCCTATTTTGCCGGCGAGCGGACGCCGAATGTGCCCGAAGGCACGGGTGTTTGGTTGGGTCTGAATCAGCGGACAATGACCCGCGGCCATATGGCGCGCAGCGCGATGGAAGGCGTCACCATGGGCATGAACTACGGCCTGCGGCGGCTGGCGGAACTGGGCGTTCGGCCGAAGGAAATTCGCGTCACGGGCGGCGGCGCGAAATCCGCGGCGTGGCGGCAAATCATGGCGGACGTTTTCGGCGTCCCCGTCGTCGGCATGGTCGAGGATGAAGGCGCAGCCTTGGGCGGTGCGCTGCAAGCGGCGTGGTGCGTGGCGCGGCGCGAGAACGCCCGCGCGTCGATCGCGGAATTTACGCGCGATGTGGTCGCGTTGAACGAAGCGTCGCGCTGCACCCCCAACAAAGCGAACGTCGCGCGCTACCGCGAACTGCAAGCGTTGCAGGACCGGCTGAGCTCGAGCCTCCGCGACGTGTTTCCCACCCACCGCAAGCTCGCGCTGAAGTAACGCGCACCGTCGCCCGCCTCCTCCCCGAGCCAAAGTGTCATCTAATGCCTAGATTCCGAAGTTGGAGTGCGGAGGAGGAAGAGAGCAT
>CBINOT010000162.1:0-13995 GCA_966252355.1 uncultured Opitutus sp.
GGCGGAGATCGAAACGAGCATCGCCCGCCTCGCGCAACTGGCGCGCGCCGCCGGCATTCACTTGATCATCGCGACGCAGCGGCCGTCGGTGAACGTCATCACCGGCGTCATCAAGGCGAACTTGCCCTCGCGCATCGCGTTCCAGGTCGCTTCGCAGGTCGATTCGCGGACCATTCTCGACACCAAGGGCGCGGATACGCTGATCGGCCGCGGCGACATGTTGTTCTCGCCGCCGGGAACGTCGCGGCTCGTGCGCGCGCAAGGCGCGTTCGTCTCGGACGAGGAAGTCCAGGAGATGGTCGAATTCCTGAAACGGAACGGCCCGCCGCAATATGCGCAGGCGGTGCAGCAGCAGATCGATCGGGCCGCGCGCGAGGAGGAAGAAGGCGAAGACGGCGGCGACGAGGGCGATCTCGGCGACGACGAGGATTTGTATCAGCAAGCGCTGGACGTGCTCAAATCCACCCGCCGTGCGAGCACGTCGATGCTCCAACGCCGGCTGCGCATCGGTTACAATCGTGCGGCGCGCATCATGGAGATTATGGAGGAAAAGGGCATCGTCGGTCCCGAGAACGGCTCGAGCCCGCGCGAAATCCTCGTCGATTTGGATGCGATGTGAGCGCGGCGGCCGGCGTACGACGCTTCGGCCGGCTCGACGTTGTAGATGGGGTCCTCGTCCCCGGCGAAGAACCTGGCGACTCGGCCGATCTCGGGGAGGTCAGCTACAAGGCCGCGCCAAAAACGAATACTTCGGGCTCACCTCCGCGCTATCTCGTATTCTCTTCGCGAACCGCCCAGTTCCTGCTTTCCCTCGGACCGTAAAGTCCCTAACTCAGTACCCACTCCATGCAGACAATTGGCGAACGTCTTGAGGAAGCCCGCAAGAAGAAGGGCGTATCCATCCGCGAAGCCGCCGAGGCGACCAAGATTCGCGGCGACTATCTGCAGAAGTTCGAGAGCAACCAATTCGACATTGGGCTGACGGAAATTTACACACGCGGCTTTCTGCGCACGTATGCTTCCTTCCTGAAGGTTCCGCCTGACCGCATCATGAGCGATTACGCGGCGCTCGGTCGCGGCGAAATCCGGCCCCGGCAGCCGAATCGCGAGATCTATGGCCGGATGGATATCACGGTCGCCAGCGCCAGCGAAGCGGCCGATCGCGCGGCCGCGCCGTCAGAAACGGCGAGCGCGGAACCGTCCGCGCCCTCACGTTCGCAACCGCATTATCCGCGCGGAACCGGTTCGTCGCTCCCGAAGGGTCCGGATCCCGCGATCGTTTTCAAGTGGCTCAAAGTCGGCGGCATCGTCGCCGCCGTGATCGTCGTGTTTTTCATCGTGCGGGCCCTCATGAACGGTCCGTCGACCTCCACGAATCGCACGGCCACGACGACGCCCACGCCTTCGACGGCGCCAGCCACCGCCCCCGTCGCGCCGCGCAAACCCACGATCACGCTCATCGCCGCGAACGCGCTGCATGTGACCGTCCAGCGCAAGAACGCGGACGAAAGTTACGGCGAGAAACTCTACGACGGCACCCTCGCACGCGGCGAATCGCGGTCGGTCGATTGGGTTGGCGCACTCTACATCACCGCAACCGCCGGCGAAAACCTGGTGATCGAAGTGAACGGGCGGCAGATTCGGCTTTCCGACGCCACCGGCAAAACCGGTTACACCACCGGCGCCCTGCCCCCGCCTCCGCAGCAGCAGTAACGCTGCGCGCGGACGCGACGCCTGAAGCGCGCGGTCGTTACTTCATTAGAGCCGCGCCGATCGCCCAAAGGGCCGGCAAATGGATGCGCTTTAAGCGTCTGACTTCAACGCCGACGTCCCCGCACCCAATCGCGCGCGCGAATCCACCAACGGCGGTCGGGCCCACCGAACGGATCGATGGGGCGCACCCACCGGGAACGGTCGCTGCCCGGAGCAGAAGGAGACGCCGCGCCCGCCGCTCTTGGCGGCGGCGGATTTGCCTTTCGCTCCGCGATGGTGCGCCGAATCTCTCGCTTCACTTCCTCCGCCCGCTCCCGATCTTCGCCCTCCGTTGGCGGCGGCCGACGTTGCAACGCGATGCGCAACGCGCGAAACAGCGCGTAACCGAGCCATGAGACCACGACGATCGAAAGCACCACGGCGGCATTGGCCTGCAGCCATTTCATCGCGCTCACTGAACGCGGCGCAAACGCTCGCGACAAGCGCCTTGTGCTGCGCGGCGACGGCCGGCGCCAGGTCGGCGCGACTGCCCGATTACCCGCAGCCGTGTCCAACGCCGATGAAGATACGCCGGAAATAACTTTGCGCGCGCGCCGGACCCGACTTACTTCGGCGGTGATGGAACAGATTTCGTATCAGGGCCAAACGCTCACCCGCTGGCGCGTCGGCACCTCCACTTTTCTCGCAACGCCTGAAAAGGGAGCGCGGCTCATCAATTGGAACATCGCCCTGCCGGATGGCTCGGTCCGCGATGTCATCTATTGGCCCGAAGACGCCAACTTCAACGACATCGCCAAGGTGCGCGGCGGGAATCCGATTCTGTTTCCGTTCAACGGCCGCTGCTTCGACGACGGCGAAATCTTTTTCTGGCGCGCCGCCGACGGCGTGCGTCGCGCCATGCCGATCCACGGCATCGCCCGCCAAGGAGTTTTTCACGTCGCTCACGTCGACGCCCGCGGATTCGTGGCGCACTTCGTCCCCGGCCCCGAGGCACAGACGTGCTACCCGTTCAAATACGAGTTCGTCGTCACCTACCGCTTCGAGCCGTTCGGCCTGTCATGCGAGTTTGCGCTCACCAACCACGGTTCCGAGCCTTTGCCGTGGAGCGCCGGCCATCACTTCTATTTCACCGTACCGTGGGAAGAAGGCACCGCACGGAGCGATTACATGATTCGGATCCCCGCCACCAAGCGGCTCAAGCAGGACTCCACGGGGCATCTCGTCGCCGGCCCGGCGCTGCAATACGAGGAAGTCCTGGCGAACACGGACTTGATCGACACGTTTCATACCGGCCTGCGCACGAACGAAGTCATTTGCGGCCAAAAAGGTCGTCCCGGCGATGTGATCGTGCGCCTCGGCGTCGACAATGTGCCGCCGCCCGACGCGACGTTTGTCACGTGGTCGCTCGCGCCGGACTCGCCGTTCTACTGCATCGAACCATGGATGGGACCGGCGAATGCGCCCGGTCATAAAGTTGGACTGCGCCTCGTGCCGCCCGGCGAGACGGACAAATTTGTCGTCAGCGTACAGGTGAAATAAGGGCCCTCGGGTCGCGTCACGTATGACTTCGCTCTCTCCCGCCGTGATCGGCACGCCCCTCGCTATCTTCGATTTCATTGGCAGCTCGGAGCTGGTGGTGATTTTGCTCCTGGTGCTGATTTTCTTCGGCGGAGAAAAAATGCCTCAATTCGCGCGCGGCCTCGGCAAGGTAATGCGCGAGTTCCGCAAAGCGGCATCGGGCGTCGAACAAGAAATCAAACGCGCGATGGAAGAAGAGCCGACCTTGCCGGTCGCTCCGGTCACGCATCCGCACGCCATCCCGGCGACCCAGACGATTCTGCCGCCGCCCGCCCCGACTTCGACGCTCGTCGCCCCCGTGCCGCCCGCCCCTGCGGCCACTCCCCCCGCGGCGGCATCGCCGTCAACGTCCGCTCCCGCCAAGCCCGCCTCATCGGAGCCAAGGCCATCCGACTCCGTGCTCGATGCCGGATGATCCCGTTGGCGATAGGCCGGTCTCGATTCCGATCACCGGCGAACTCGACCTGCACACCTTCAGGCCGAGCGATCTGGGCGAATTGATTCCTGCCTACTTGGCGGAGTGCGCCGCCCGCGGGCTGCGCGAAGTCCGGGTCGTTCACGGCAAAGGCACCGGCACCTTGCGCACCACCGTGCACGCCCTGTTGCGCCGTTCGCCGCTGGTCGCGTCGTTTCGGCAGGGCGATGAAAACACCGGGTCTTGGGGCGCGACGCTCGTCACCCTACGCCAATGAAGGCAACGTTCCTCCGCTGCATTTGGCTCGGCACGCTGCTCGTCCTGCCGATCGCCGCGACCCCCGCACGCGCGGAGGTCGCGGCACCATCGCGCGCGCCCGTGCTGCTCATTTCGATGGATGGTTTCCGCTGGGACTACCTGGCGCTCCATCCGAAAGAGACCGCGCATCTGGGCAAACTCGCCGCGAGCGGCGCGCACGCCGAGGGCCTGATCCCCGTGTTTCCGAGCAATACGTTTCCCAACCACTACGCGATCGTGACCGGCTTGTACCCTTCGCATAGCGGCATGGTGAACAATCGCATGTTCGACGCCGCGCTCGGCGAATATTTCATCTATAATCAACCGCGTTACGCGCGCGACAGTCGTTGGTGGGGCGGCGAGCCGATCTGGATCACCGCGGTGAAACAAGGCGCGAAAAGCGCCTGCTCATTCTGGCCCGGCTCCGAAGCCGAAATCAAAGGCACGCACGCGACGTACTGGAAGCCGTTCGATTATAGCGTGCCGTTCCAATCACGACTCGACGAGCTCATCGCCTGGCTGAAGCTGCCGCCCAGCGAAAGACCTGCCGTCGTGGCCTTCTATCTCGAAGAAACGAATTCGGTCGGTCACAAGTACGGTCCCGATTCCCCGCAACTGGTCGCGACCTTGCAGCAACTCGACGACCGCATCGCGGCTATCGACGCTCGCCTCGCCGCGGAGCGATTGGAGGTCAATTTCGTCATCGTGTCCGATCACGGCATGACGCCCTGCGGTCCGGACCGCGTTGTCATTCTCGACGATTACGTCGCGCTAAAATCGGTGCAGGTGGACTTCGAAGAGACGTGTTGCGGCCTGCGGCCGCTGCCAAACACCGACGTCGCCGAAATCATGCGCGGGCTCGAGAAAATGCCCCACGTGAAGGTTTATCGCGCGGAGGATTTGCCCGCACGGCTCCACGTCGACCCGAAAAATCCGCGCGTGCCGCCAATCTGGATCTTGCCAGATGAGGGCTGGCAGGTCCAACGGAGGTCCTTGTTCAACGCCATCAAAGACATGTTCCAGAAAGCGCAACATGGCTACGACCCCGCGATCGAGACCATGCAGGGTATCTTCATTGCGAGCGGGCCGGCCTTCCGGCGCGGCGTCACGTTTCCCGCCGTCGAAAACATCCACGTGTACAATCTGCTGTGCGCCGCCGCGGGGTTAACACCGGCTCCGAACGATGGCGACGACCGTTTGGTGAAAGCGGCGCTGAAATAGCGGCACCGGTCTCGTCATTTTCCACCAAGGCCGGCGGACGTCGGCACACCCGGGCATCGGGCGGGCGGCTGCAACTTTCCCGGCGAGCCGGTGTTCTCGGGGACCGCTCGCATCGCGCCGACGCGTCGAAACCACGCCGAGTTTTCCACGGGCCGCAGCGTTGCACCAATAATCACAAGCCACAGCCTTCCTCCCGCGATGAATACCATGCACGAAGTCGATTATAAGATCCACGGTGACGATATGCAGTTCGTCGAGATCGAGCTCGACCCCAACGAAGCCGTCGTCGCCGAAGCCGGCGCGATGATGTTCATGGACGACGGCATTGCGATGGAAGCGATCTTCGGCGACGGCTCGGCGCAATCGGGCGGAATCATGAGCGCGCTGCTGGGCGCCGGCCGCCGGATGCTGACCGGCGAGTCGCTGTTCATGACGGCTTATCAAAATCGCGGCACGGGCAAACGCCGTGTCGCGTTCGGTGCACCGTATCCGGGAAAGATCCAGCCGGTGAAACTGAGCGACGTCGGCGGCGAACTCATCGCGCAAAAAGATTCATTTCTTTGCGCCGCAAAGGGCGTGAGCATCGGCATCGCATTCCAAAAGCGTCTCGGTGTCGGTCTTTTCGGCGGCGAGGGCTTTATTCTCGAGCGCCTGACCGGCGACGGCCTCGCATTTGTGCACGCCGGCGGCACCTTGTACGAGCGGACGCTCGCGCCGGGCGAATTGCTCAAGGTCGACACAGGGTGCGTCGTGGCGTTTCAGCCCAGCGTCGACTACGACATCCAATACGTCGGCGGGATCAAAACCGCGCTCTTTGGCGGCGAAGGCCTATTCTTCGCGACGCTGCGCGGACCCGGGAAAATCTGGCTGCAATCGCTGCCGTTTTCCCGGCTCGCTTCCCGCATCGTCGCAGCAGCGCCGCAAACCGGTCGCGGCGGACGCGAAGAAGGCTCGGTGCTCGGCGGCCTCGGCCGAATGCTCGACGGCGACAACAGCTAACGCCTAGCTCCCCCGCCCGACTTCGCTCTATCGGCCCAACAGGCGCCCGTTCGAATCGGGAAAATAAAAAGGGCCCGGCTAAACCGGGCCCTGTTTTGATCTAACCTCTAAAGACGGTCCTCAGTTTACCGTCCGAAGAGCCGCTTCCAGTTAATGCGATACTCCAGAGCGGCTACTCCGATGAGCGCGAAAACGCTCATGTAACCGATTAGCGAATCAGCACTGACTGGGGAACGGAAAGAAAGCACAAGCGCGACTGCGGCGATGACGCCGAGGGTAGCCGCTAGGATGATCAGGTTTGTCTTCATGTTTGTGTGTCGGTCCTTAACCGACGCGCCGAGTATACCGGAATAATTCAATAGTTGAAATCGTGAGTTCCTATCACTTCCATAGATTAAGCCTATGGAACTCCATCAGCTCAGGTATCTTGTGGCCGTCGCCGAAACGGGAAATTTCACCCGAGCGGCCGAGCGCAGCAACATATCTCAACCATCTTTAAGCCAGCAGATTATAAATCTAGAAAACGAGGTTGGCCATAAGCTTTTCCATCGACTCGGACGCAAAGCCGTCCTCACCGAAGCGGGGGCCGCCTTTCTCGAACGAGCCCGCCGAATCCTCTTCGAGGTCGAAAACGCGGCCAAGGAATTGAGCGATCATCCGAGCTTGGAGCGGCGGATTACCGTGGGAGCCGTGCAGACTGTGATGCCTTATCTCGTTATCCCCCTGATAGGTAGGTGTCACGAGGAGCTCCCTAACCTCACGATCGACGCGCGGGAGGACTTCCGCATGGACCTCGTCCGCGCGGTGGTGGAAGGCGAACTCGATCTCGCGGTGGTCCCCTTGCCAGTCGATGACCATCGCGTTTCGGTCGAACCGTTGCTGACCGAGCCGCTAATGCTCGTTGTTGGCAAAAAGCATCCGATCGCGCGGCGAACCGAAATCAGCATCACCGAGATTGCCGAGGAGAGCTTCATCTCGATGGGCAGCTCCAGCACGCTCGCCGAACAAATCCGCGTTTTCTTTGGCGGCCTGAACTTCGCGCCGCGCATCAGCTACCGCTGCGCCCAAGTGCCCACGGTCAAGCTACTCGTGGCAATGGGCTTGGGCATCTCGATCTTGCCTCAATTGGCCCGCCAGGAAGAAGACCGCGACCAACTCGTCTACCTTCGCTTGTCCGGCTTCGAACCAACACGATCCATCGCGGTCATCCGGCACCTGCAACGCTATCAAAGCCGCGGAGCAGAGCAGTTTCTGGCCCTTCTTCGCCAGCATACGAGCGAGAAGCACGGCAAGGCGGCGGAAGAAGCGCCGCGGTGACGTTGCGCTTTCACGCATTCCGCCCACGGTCCCCCACCTTCATGTCGACGCAGCCGGACCACCATGCTCTGACGCCGGGACGCGAGCGCGCTACCTTGCTCGCGCTGGGGGCGGTGCAGTTCACGCACATCATGGATTTCATGATCATGATGCCGCTGGGTGCGCAGCTGATGCGGGGCTTCGGGGTCACGCCAGTTCAATTCACGCAACTTGTCGCGTGCTACGGTCTGGCCGCGGCGCTCAGCGGTTTCGCCGGCGGATTCATTCTCGACCGTTTCAATCGCAAACGCGCCCTGATAGTGCTCTACGCGGGGTTCGGCGTGGCGACGCTGGCCTGCGGTTTAGCGCCGAACGCCCATATGCTCCTGTTCGCTCGCTTCGCGGCGGGGGCCTTCGGCGGACTCGCGGGATCGATGGTGATGGCGATGATCGGCGATGTCATACCGCCCGCCCGGCGCGGCCGCGCGATGAGCGTCGTGACCGCCGCATTTCCCGTCGCCTCCGTGCTCGGTGTGCCAGCGGGCCTGTATCTCGCCGGCAAATTCGGGTGGCACGCCCCGTTCTTTCTGCTCGCGAGCTGCGCTGCGGTAAACCTCGCCCTCGCGATCGTGGCGCTGCCCGCGATCAAGACCGCGGTACACGACCACCAGCCGTGGCGGCAAATGCGCGAAATCGTTTCGCACGCCGTGCATCTTCGAGCCTTCGCGGTCGGGGCCGTGCTCGTCATGGCCGGCGGCTTGGTGATTCCGTTTCTCGCGCCGACCTTCATCACGAACGTCGGGCTCGACGAGGCGAAGGAACTGCCGTTCGCCTACATGGTCGGCGGCATTGCGACCGCCGCGTCCACGCCGATCGTCGGGTGGCTCAGCGATCGCATGGACCGGCTGTATCTCCTCGCCATCATGTCCGCCGGCGCGGTCGTCGCCGTCTTGGCCGTGACCCGCATGGGCCCGGCATCCACCGCCTTCGCCGCCGGCATGATGGCGTTGTTCATGGTGACGATGTCGGGCCGCTTCGCACCCGCGATGACGATGATCACGAATGCCGTCGAAGCGCGCTATCGCGGTGGATTCATGAGCGTCAACGCCGCGCTGCAGCAAGCGGCGAGCGGCATCGCAAGCATTGCGGCCGGCTGGTTCATCACGCGCGAAGCGTCGGGGCATCTCTCCGGGTTCCCCACGCTCGGCAATGTCGCGATCGGATTCTTCGGCCTGACCGTGCTCCTGGCCGCGGCTTTGCGAGCCGCCGCGCCGCATGTGGCGAAGCCCGCGCCGCGCGAAACGCGTCCGCCCGCCGCAGCGGCGCCAGTGGAGGTGGGATCGTGAGGCGTCGACCGGCGGCAGGCACATGCATGCGCAACGATCGACGGCTCGAACGTCGTCCCCTCTCGCTTGCCTCGGGTCGCAACGACTCGATACGGTGATCGGCTCATGGTAAACCAAACCCAGCCCGCAGCTGCGACCGCTGTCGCTCACGCGCGGCGGCCGGAATTGCTCGCGCCGGCCGGCGATTGGGAATGCGTGCGTGCCGCGGTCGAGAATGGCGCCGACGCGGTCTATTTCGGACTGGAGCGTTTCAATGCGCGGATGCGCGCCAAGAACTTCACGCAAGCCGACCTCCCGGCATTGATGGAGTTTTTGCATCGGCGCGGCGTGCGAGGCTACGTGACGTTCAACACGCTGGTGTTCGCCAACGAACTCGAGGCGGCCGAAGATTATCTCCGCACGATTATCGCCGCCAGCGTCGATGCCGCGATCGTCCAGGACATCGGCGTCTGCCGCATGATCCGAGCGCTATCGCCGGATTTTCCGATCCATTGCTCGACGCAAATGACGATCACGAGCGCGGCCGGCGTCGATTTTGCGCGCGAACTAGGCGCACAACTCGTGGTGCTTGCGCGCGAAAACTCGATCGCGGACATCGAGAAGATCAACGCCGCGCAGAATCCGGCCGTAGCCAAATTGCCGCTGGAGGTATTCGTCCACGGGGCGTTGTGCGTCGCATATTCGGGCCAGTGCCTGACCAGCGAATCGCTCGGCGGACGGTCGGCCAATCGCGGCGAATGCGCGCAAGCGTGCCGCTTGCCCTACGATTTGATCTCCGACGGCGAAAAGGTGGATCTCGGCGACCGCCGCTATCTGCTAAGCCCCCAAGATCTCGCCGGCATCGACGTGCTGCCCGAGCTCATGCGGGCCGGTGTCGCTTCGTTGAAGATCGAAGGTCGGCTCAAATCGCCGGAATACGTTGCGAGCATCACCCGCGTCTACCGCAAGGCGCTGGATGAGCTGACGAACGCCGGGACCGACCTGCCAGCGGGCCGCGAAAGCGAACCGGCCGTCGCGAGGCCGTCCCCTGTCGCCGAACCGTCCACGGCGCATTACGAGCTGCAGATGGCGTTCTCGCGCGGTCTCTACACGGGCTGGTTCCGCGGCAACAACAACCAGGAACTCGCGCATGGACGTTTCGGCACCAAGCGCGGCGTGTTCCTCGGCGAAGTCCTGCGAGTCGCGAACGAGTCGGTGACGCTGCGCCTCATCGCGCCGTTGAAGGCGGGCGACGGCATCGTGTTCGACGCCGGCAAACCCGAGGACCGCGAGGAGGGCGGCCGCGTCTACCAAATCGAGCGGCGGGGGGAGGAAGCGACGTTGCGCTTCGGCCACGGGGATATCGATTGGCGTCGCGTGCGCGCCGGCCAGCGCGTCTGGAAAACCAACGATCCTGCGCTCGACCGCGAGCTGCGCGCGACCTTCGCCGGCGAGCAAATTCGTTTTCAACGCCCCATCGCGCTGGAAGTGCACGGCCGGGCGGGCACGCCGCTCACCCTGATCGCAAACGATGGTGACGGACACGTCGTGAAAGTGGAATCGTCCGTCGCGCTCTCCGCCGCCGACAAACAGCCGCTCACGATCGAGCGGCTTCGCGATCAACTCGGCCGGCTAGGCGGCACACCCTTCCAGCTCGGCGACTTGAAGTCGCATCTCGAAGGCGCGGTGATCGTTCCCGTCAGCGCGCTCAATCAACTTCGTCGGGATGCCGTCGCCGAATTGGAACGCCTGCGCGCCGCCCCGAAACGTTGGACGTTGAATAACGCCCCAGCCCGCCCGCAGGTAGGGGCGGATCTCCGCAGCCGCCCTGAGTTCCCGTCTTCGTGCGCAACAGAAGCGACTGCGGGCGAAAAGGCGCCCGAGGTCCCTGCCGCGCGCGCCGAGCTCATCGCCGTCATCCGCCTGCTCGAGCAGCTCGAGCCCGCGTGGCACGCCGGTGCCCGCACGCTGTACTGCGAGTTCGAAAACCCAAAGTACTACCGCGACGCGGTGGCCCGGTTTCGTCAGCTGCAAAGCGAAAAGCCGGAATCCAAACATTCCAGCATCTGGGTCGCGCCGCCGCGGATCCATAAGCCCGGCGAGGAATGGATTCTGAAACAGGTGCGTGCGTGCGACGCCGATGGCTATCTGGTTCGAAATTACGAGCACCTTGCCTTCTTTGCTCACGATCGGAAGCGAGGCGACTTTTCGCTCAACGTCGCAAATCCCTGGACGGCGGAGTATTTCCTCGGCCGCTACGGTCTCGAGCGCGTGACCGCGAGCTACGATCTCAACGTCACCCAACTCGAAGCCTTGCTGACGCGGGCGCCCGGCGAGTGGTTCGACATCACGATCCATCAGCACATGCCGATGTTTCACATGGAGCACTGCGTGTTCTGCGCCTTTCTCTCCTCGGGCAAAGACTATCGCGACTGCGGACGGCCGTGCGAAAAACATCGCGTCGCACTGCGCGATCGCGTCGGCGCCGAATTACCGCTCCGTGCCGATGCCGGCTGCCGCAACACGGTTTTCAACAATCGCGCGCAAACCGGCGCCGAATACGTGGGCCGCCTGCAAGACCTCGGGGCGCGCAGTTTCCGCGTGGAGTTCGTGAATGAGTCCGCGGCAGAAGTCACGCGGACGCTCGAACGCTACACCCGTTTGCTCCGCGGCGAGATCTCGGGAGCGGAACTCTGGCGGGAGCTCAAGCTCTTGCACCAGCTCGGCGTCACGCGCGGGCAAATGGAAGCCGTCCCGCAGATCATCGCCAAAAAGCGCTGAGCCTCCTCGCCCCAGCCAAAGTGTCATCTAATGGATGACACTTTGGTTTGGGATACCGTGCGCAGCGAACGCTGCGACGGTGGACGCGTGTCTCACGGGGTGCTCGCCGGTTCGGGCGTGGGCTCGTTTTTTTGCCGGCGCTTCGCGCCGAACATCCGGATCATTTGCAGCGCCACCGGCGCGTAGCTCAAAAGCCCTTTCGCTCCGCCGAAGCGGCGACCGTATCGGCGAAAGAGGAACCATGCGGCGGGGAGTCCGATCCATTTCGCGGGTCCGCGAATCGACCGCCACAACATGACGCCTTGGTCCGCCAGCGCGAGGGTCGGGCCCATCTGCGTGGCGGCGGCGACACATTGCGCGCGCCGCGCAGCGATTCGCACGCGCACGAGTTCTTTGCGCAGGCCGAGCGTATTCAGCTTTTCGGCAGGATACATTCGCGATCGCTCTCCAATTCTTCGAGGGTGGCCGCAAATGGCCGGGGCCGCCGCGTCAGCGTGCGCCGGGCGGCAACACCAGAGATCACGGCGAGCACCGCGTATAAGCCCGCCAAGCCGGCCACGACGGGAACGCGCGCCGCTGTGTTCCAACAAGCGACCACCACGGCGAAACTCGCGAAACTCAGCGCCAGCATCGCTGTGAAAAGAAAGGCGACGACCCAGATGAAGCTTTGGATCAGCCGTTGCTTTTCTTCGTGCAGTTCGATCGACAGCAGCTCGACGCGATCTCGCACCGAGCCGAGCAGTCCGTCGGCGAATGCCCGCAGCGACCCCAGCAAGCCGGTCACCGGGGGCGGAGGAGATTCGGCCATACGAGGGGTAGACCCGGGCTCATCGTTCGGAATGGCCGATGAGCCGGGCTTGCCGACATCCATGGAGGATCAATTCTTCGTGCTGCGACCGACGAGGACGCCGATCAAGACGCCCAAGCCGACGGCAATGCCAAGCGAGTAGTAGGGGTACTCGCGGATGGTCTCGTCGGTATACTTCGCCCCGGCCACGACCTTCTTCCGCGCCTGCGAATAGATGTCACCCACCTTGTCGCGGGCATCGGAAAGACGATCCTTCAGGTCGGCGATTTTGCCGCTCACTTGTTCGGCGACCGGGCCAGCGAGCATGGCCTCGGCTTCAGCCATGAGTCGGCTGATGTGTTCGATAATCTGTTCGGGAGTTTCAGCGGTGCTGGTGTCGTGACGATTTTTCATAAACTTTGAGTTTGTCGAATGCGGTTATGGGTGGAGAGCGCAGCCGGACGGCACCACCGTCTCTACCTCGGCACACAGACGCATGCCACCACCTGTGGGGTAGAGCCGAAGCGGAAACCGCACCGGTCGAGCCACGTATTACAGGCCATAGTCAACCAAATGGCCCGCAAGTGCCCAAGTAGGCGTGCAACCCAAACTAGCGCGCGTCCGCGATACCGTCGCCCTTGCGTCTAGCCGCGCCGCGTCCGTCCGCCAGCCGTGCAATTTGCACCCACCGCACATCACCGCGGCAGCACGAAGTAGAACTCGCTGCCGTCGCCCGACGTGCTGCTGCACGCAATCGAGCCGCCATGGGCCACGACGAGTTCGCGCGCAATCGCGAGCCCGAGGCCCGCCCCCGGCTTGGCTTGATCGGTGCCGCGGAAGAAACGATCGAACACCCGGCCGATATGATCCGCGGGGATTCCAGGACCGCGGTCATGCACGCTAAAGCGCACAAACCCGCGTTCGTCCGCCCCGCGCGCCGACAGCTTGATGGCGCTGCCCGGAGGGGAAAACTTCGAGGCGTTCGTCAGCAGGTTCATGAAGACGTGCCGAATGCGGCCTTCGTCGATATTCACCGTGACATCGGCCACCTCCGGCGCGATCTCGACCGCGAGCGTCTGGCCGGCCGACTCGATGAAGCCGCGCGCTTCAGCCACGATGCGTGCCACGAGTTCGCCGACTTCCACGGGCAGCCGATCAAGCGCGGAGGCACCGCTTTCGAGGCGCGCCAGATCCAGGAGATTGTCCAAAATCCGCAGCAGGCGATCCGCATCGTCGCGTGCGCCTTCGAGCAGCTCGTTTTGCTGCGCCGAAAGTCCGGAAATCTTCTGCTCGACCAAGAGATACAGCGCCATGCGCAGGCTGGTCAGCGGCGTCTTGAGCTCGTGACTTACCGTGCCCACGAGATTCGTTTTCGCGTCGTCGAGCAGCCGGAACTTGGTCACATCCTGCAGAATCACCGCTGCACCCTTGAACTCGGTGAGCTTGTCGCCGATCGCCAAAATGCGCGGGAGATAATGTCGGTCCTCGCGATCGACGCGGAGCGTCACGATGCGGCTGTAGTCGGCCGGCAGGTAGTGCTCCCCGGTCGCCAACGCCCGTGCCAACGGCTCGGCCAGCGCCGG
>CBINOT010000163.1:0-13832 GCA_966252355.1 uncultured Opitutus sp.
CAGGGGACGGGTTGAGTCCCGCCGTATCAATGATCCGCAAGCAGTGAGGGCCGACCGAGAGGCGTTCTTCAATGAAATCTCGCGTCGTACCGGGCTCCGCACTCACTAGGGCGCGATCGTAACCGACCAAACGATTGAGCAGACTGCTTTTTCCAACATTCGGTACACCAACGATTAACGTTTTCATTCCCTCCCGCAGCACGTCGCCATAATGACCGGTCGCGAGAAGCCGATCCGTCTCGGCGCCGAGCCGTTGCAGTTCGCTCGTGACCCAGCCGCGATCCTCCGTCGGCAAGTCCTCTTCCGGAAAATCGATGTACGCTTCGATGCGCGCGAGCACGCCCAGCAAGGCGTCGACCAACGCCGTCATGCGACGGCCCAGCGCGCCCCGGAGCTGTTGCTGGGCGGCGGCGAGAGCGCGTTCGCTGCGGGCGTGGATCACGTCCATCACCGCCTCCGCCTGCGTAAGATCCATGCGACCGTTGAGAAACGCCCGCTGCGTGAACTCCCCCGGCTCCGCCGGCCGGCAACCGCGGGCGAAAAGATCCTCGAGGATTTTCTGGGCGATGAAGGGATTGCCGTGACACGAGATCTCGGCCGCGTCCTCGCCGGTGTAGGACTGTGGCGCGCGGAAAAACGTCAGCAACACGTCGTCCAGCAACGCGCCGTCGACGGCGCGATAGTCGAGATGACGAACCCGCCGGGGGGGGGGAGCGGCGCCCGCGAGCGCCGCGACGATCCGGCTAGTATCCGGGCCACTTATACGCAGCAGCGCGAGCGCGGCGGTGCCGGCGGGCGTGGCCAGAGCGGCGATCGTGTCGTCATGGCGCGACATGGTGGAAGCAGCAGAGTAGAAAGTGAAAGTCGCCGCAGAAGGGAAGGGGAGAGTGCGTGGACGCACCGCACGGCGAACAACGTCTGCGCATTTTTCCGCAAAGCGAGAGCAGCACGCCCCACGCCGCGATCTATAGTGGAGCGATGCCTGAGTCCGGTCCCATGGCGCTCTTTCAGGAATGGCTGGCCGAAGCGAAAGCGTCCGAGCCGTTCGATCCCACGGCGATGGCCGTGGCGACGGCCGACCGCGCCGGCCGGCCCTCGGTGCGAATGGTCCTCCTCAAGGCGGCCGACGAGCGCGGCTTCGTCTTCTACACCAACTTCGACAGCCCGAAGTCGCTCGACCTGAAAGCGAATCCGCGAGCCGAACTTTGTTTTCACTGGCCGAAACTAGAGCGTCAGGTGCGCATCCATGGAACGGTCGAGGTGGTGAGCGATGCCGCGGCCGACGCCTATTTCGCCACTCGCCCGCGGCTCAGCCAACTTGGCGCCTGGGCGTCGAAACAATCCGCGCCGGTCGCCGGCCGTTTCGTGCTCGAGCAGGCGATCGTCGCGACCGCCCTGCAGTTTCCGATCGGCGCCGTTAGCCGCCCGCCCTTTTGGTCGGGCTGGCGCGTCGTCCCGGCCAAAATCGAGTTCTGGCAGCAACGCGCGTTTCGCCACCACGAACGCCGTTTGTTCAGCCGCACCGGCGACAAGTGGACGATGCAGTGGCTGTCTCCCTGACACACCACCCCCTTAACCCCCGCCTCGCCGGTCCTTTTCAACGGCATCGACGCCTGACGTTCCAAGGTAATACGACAAATTCGTCGTATTATCGGCGATAATTCGTCAAATTTGACGTGTTATCCGAAGACGCCCGCTTCCGCCTAACCGCGGCCGACCGCCGAAATCGCGGTCCGCAGCCCGGAAGATGACCGTTTCTCACGTCGGTCCACGTCAGCTCGGACGTCCTCCGGCCAGAAAAACAAAAGGGCCGAACCTTCCGGTTCAGCCCTTGGAGCTTCGTCTCTGACCGTGTCCGCTCAGACCTCGTAGGCGGGGAGTTGCTTGTCGACCCGAACCTTGTCGAGGCGGGCAAACACCGGCGCGCCGTTTTCGTACGGCAAGGCGACCTCGCCCTGGATCAGCGGCTGCGCGTAACGGAGGAACTGGAAGTTCATCGAGACGCCGTCTTCGTTGATCCACTCGCGCGGCAGCTTCTTCACCGAGTTCGCGACGTCGGCCAACGGAGCGAGGCCGGTTTCGCAGGTATAATGATCGGTCTCGCCGCGGACGAGCGTGACCATCTTGTCGGTCTCGCCGTCGATCGCCGCTTGGACTGCGGCTTGGCCCGCAAGGTAAGCCTCGTCGGCATCGGTCTTCGAGGCCGCGTGCGCGGCGCTCCGCTGCAGCAAGCCCGGCTTCGCGACGCGCACTTTCGCGCCGGCGACATTGGCGCCGATGATCTCCGCCAGCGCGTCGCCCGCACCGCCGAGCTGAGCGTGACCGAAGGAATCCTTCGTGCCTTCGGCGGCGAGGTAATTGCCGTCGGAATCGACGAGGCCTTCGGCGACGACGATGAGGCAGTACTTTTCGCGCTTCAGCACGCGGCGGACATCCTCGAGCACCTTTTCCTGGTTGAACGGGATTTCGGGGAGGAGGATCAGATGCGGCGGATCGTGCGGGTGATCGCGGCGCTTCGCGAGCGACGCTCCGGCGGCGATCCAGCCGGCGCTGCGGCCCATGACTTCGATGATCGAAACGAGATCGCCCTGGCCCATCGCCTCGTTGTCGCACGCGACTTCGCGGATGGCCGTGGTCACGTACTTCACCGCGCTGGCGTAACCCGGAGTGTGATCGGTGATCGGCAGGTCGTTATCGATCGTCTTCGGCACGCCGATCACGCGCAGCTCGTAATTCTGCTGCTGGGCGAGCTTCGAGATCTTGTCTGCCGTATCTTGAGAGTCATTACCGCCGATGTAGAAAAAGTAGCGGATATTGTGCGCCTTGAACACCTCGAGCACGCGCTCGAAATCCTGCTGCTTCTTCAGCTTGTAACGGCAGGTGCCCAATGCGGCGCCGGGCGTGTGACGCAGCGCGCGGATCTGCTGCTGCGACTCGGAGGCAAGGTCGATCAGATCTTCCTGGAGAATGCCCAGGACGCCGTTCATCGCGCCGTAGATTTCCTCGATGCATTCATGGTTCAGCGCTTCCGCGACGATGCCCGCGACGCTGGCGTTGATGACAGAGGTCGGACCGCCAGATTGGCCCACCAAAACATTGCCTACGAGTTCAGCCATGACAGAGGAAGGATAAGGTTAAGAGAGAACGTGAAGGGGCAAAGAAGCGCACCGCTTTGTGCCGTGGCAAACTCAAATTTCCCGAATGGCGCCGTGCACGCGGCTTTGCTGGCTGTCTCCAGCGTGGGGCCGGCCCGCCCACGCGCAGTCTAGCGCACTGCGCGAGGTACAGTGCGAAGCCGATCGCTACAGCAACCGGCCCGGCTTGTAATCGGCGGCGCCGCGGTGTTTGCGCTCGAGCGGCTTCACTTCCTCGAGAAACGCATCGACCTGATGCGGCGCCGCGCCGACGAAACGGACATTTTCCGAGAGAATCGCCTGCAGCACTTTTTTGCCCAGCCCGATGCGCTTGTCGCCGGCGAGACGCGACAGCAAATCCGCGTCGCCATTGCCGGAGCGCAACGCTTTCGCCGCCGCGAGCGCATGCTCCTTGATCGCCTCGTGCGCCGTCTCGCGCCCTGCGCCATGCTTCACGGCCTCCATCAAGATCGTGGTCGTCGCGAGGAAGGGGAGGTTGCGCTCGTTTTCCGCGGCGACCGCCGCCGCGAACACTTCCATCTGGCGCATCACGGTAATGAAAGTCTCCAGCGCGCCATCGATCGCGAAAAACGCATCGGGCAACGCCACGCGACGCACCACCGAGCACGAGACATCGCCTTCATTCCACTGGTGGCCCGCGAGGCCGGAGGTCATGGTGACATAACCCGACAGAATGGTCGAAAATCCGCAGATGCGCTCGCAGTTGCGCGCGTTGACCTTGTGCGGCATCGCCGACGAGCCGACCTGGCCTTCCTGGAAGCCTTCGGTCAGCAAGCCGGCGCCCGCCATGAGCCGCAGCGTGGTGGCGCAGCTCGCGGCGGCCGCGCCCAATTGATGCAGCGCCGTGACGACCTCGAAATCCAGGCCGCGTGGGTAAACTTGGCCGACCGCGCCGAGCGAGGCATGGAAGCCGAGATGCTTGAGCACGCGCGCTTCGAGCTGATCGACCTTCGCGCTATCGCCGCCCAACAACGTGAGCTGGTCGAGCTGCGTGCCGACCGCGCCCTTGAGGCCGCGCACCGGATAGCGCGCGATCAATTCTTCGAGGCGCAAAAACGCGCCGAACAATTCCTGGCCGAACATCGCGAGCCGTTTGCCGAGCGTCGTCGGCTGCGCCGGCACATTGTGCGTGCGGCCCGTGATCATCAAATCGCGATGCGCCTCGGCTTGGCGTCCCAACGCGATCAAGGCGGCCGCGCTCTTGAAATGCACCAGCTTGAGCGAGCGGAAAATCTGCAGCTGCTCGACGTTTTCGGTGAGGTCGCGACTCGTGAGCCCGAGATGAATGAACTGGCGCTTCGCCAAATCCGAAAATTCTTCGATGCGCGCCTTCACGTCGTGCAGCGTGATGCGCTCGCGCTTCGCGATCGAAGCGAGGTCGATCTGCGTCTTCACGCGCTCGTAGTCCTTGATCGCTTCGGCGGGGATCGGCACGCCGAGATCGCGCTGGGCTTTCATGACCGCGATCCAGAAATCGCGTTCGAGCGCGATGCGGCCCTGTTGCGACCAGACGTCCTTCATCGCCGCTGAGGCATAACGATCGGCCAAAACATTCGGGATCGAGGCGGCGGCGGAGGAGGTGAGGTCGTTCACGGAAAAATCGGTGAGTAAGCGTGCCGCCCGGGCGATGGCGAACGGAAAAGTTGTCCGGCGACGCGTGAATGTAGGGCGGGGTCTCCGAACCCGCCGACCGCTGCCACGCTCGCACGAGGACGAATGTAATTACCCGTTCGCGCACTCAAATCGCGACGGCGGGGTTCGGAGATCCCGCCCTACATCAAACATCTTGTGCCGGCCGCCTCTTGTCGCCGGCCTCCGCGAGACTGGCGGTTTCGAGGTTCGGCCGCGCGCCGGTCACGTCGTCAGGCACCGCACTGCCATCTCGCGCAGGACTTCTTCCTGCTCGTTGGGCCTTCGAACGATCTCTTCGAACGCCGCGATCAGCTCGCGTTGATTGTCGATCAGCCGGCGCAGCGGCGGGAGCTTCGCGGTGCCGGCGAGCTTGCCGAGATACCAGGGGTTCTGTGTGAAAACATTGTAGGAGCTCTTCTCGGTCGCGCCGACGAATCGGCTGGCATACGTCGACCCCGCGCGTTGCAGGCCGTCGAGGCCGCGCGGCCCGAGCCGTACTTCGCCCGCATCGATCAGTGCCCGCACCTGCAGCAGGATCCGGTTGCGATTTTGCAGCGCGCTGATGACCGGCCGCGCATCGCCGCCGGTGAAGAAGTGCCGATGCAGCGCCGCGAGCGTCCAATTCAGGTCGCCGCTGAAGAACGCCTCCGCGGCCTCGAAGAAATCTCCTTCGGCCACGTTCGGCGTCAGATCCGCGACGTAACTCTCTTCGATCGGGCCCTCGCCGGCATACGTCGCGAGCTTGCGCGTTTCCTCGACCAGCAAGCGCGTGTTGGCGCCGATTTTCGCGAGCATCAGCTCGATCGCGCCGGGGCCAAAGGTCGCGCCGAAGGATCTGGCCTCGGCCCGCACGACCTCCGCCAGCGCTTCGCCGGCATTATCGGCATCGCCGCCGACGAGCGCGAAATCGGAATTCTTCTCGCACCATTTCGGGAACGAACGCCGTCGATCAACCGGCGCCGCGGTGATCAAAACCGCCGTCTCCTCCGGATTCAGCGCCTCGAGCAGCTGCTGCAAATCCTCGATCAATTTTTGCGTGCTCTCCGCGCGCCCCGTGACGGTGTCCGCGAGGAAATTGACGTCTTTGAGCCAGACCACGCGCTTGCCGCCGAACATCGAGACGGTCTGCACGGAATCGCGGAACCGATTCACCGCCGACTCGACCTCGCCGACGTTCGCCGCGAAACCGTTGATCGTCTCGCGCGAGAATTCGTCCGTCACCTCCGCGGCCAGCGCTTCGAATCGTTCCTTGCCCAGCCGGCCGACCAGAAAGTCGTCCTGCCCGCAGATGAACGTAAATTTTTTGGCGGCCGCCATGAGACGTTCGATTTGGCCGGGAACCGGTGCCGGGCGCACGAAAAAAATCCGCGAGTTTACCGCACAGACCAGCGGCACGGGCATCTTGCCCGTGTCGTACCATGGGCGTCCTGCCCATGCTCTGCGGCGCGGAGCGCGGTCCACGCGCGAGCCGCCCGTGCTACTCCCAGCACATCGACCACGGCGTCGATCGATCCCCGATCACCTTCTGCATTGCTGCGCTGCGCTCTCGTTTGCAGCCTGCGTGGTTTCATGGCTGCACCCGCCGATAACGCCTCCTCGCCGCTGGATACGTGGCGCCGCGACTTGCTCTGGTTGGCCATTGGCTTCGGCCTGCTGTTTTTCTTTCGCCTCGGCAGCTATCCGCTCGGCAATCCCGACGAGGGCCGGAACGCCGAAATACCTCGCGAAATGCTCGCCACCGGCGACTGGGCGACGCCGCGGCTCAACGGGGTGAACTATTTCGAGAAACCGCCCCTGGTATATTGGACCACGGGGGCCGCGCTGAAGATTTTCGGGCCCGCGGAATGGGCGATGCGGTCGACGCCCGCGCTCTTTGCCCTGGCCGGGGTGCTCCTCACGTACGCCGCCGGCCGTCAACTTCACAGCCGCGCCGCCGGTCTCATCGCCGCCGTCGTGCTCGGCACCTCGCTTTTCTACTTCATCGTCGCCCATGTGCTCGTCCTCGACATGGCCGTTTCCGTGCTGATGAGCGCGACGCTCTTCTGCTTTATCCTCGCGGTCCGCGAGCCGGGACTGGCCGACGCCGGCGAGGGCGGGACGCGCCGCCGGTGTTTGTTCTACGGACTATACGCCAGTGCGGCGTTGGCGACGCTCACGAAGGGCTTGATCGGTTTCCTGGTCACCGGGGCCGTCATGTTTTTGTGGCTGCTCGTGTTCAATCAATGGCGACGGCTGCGGCCGATGTACCTGCCGACGGGCATCCTGCTGTTTCTGGCGATCGCCGCGCCGTGGCACATCGTCGCCGCGCTGCGCAACGAGACGTGGCTGCACCGCTATCTCGTGTACGAGCACTTCGAGCGCTTCCTCACGCCCGTCGCGAGCCGACCTGGCCCCTTGTGGTACTTCGTGCCCATCGTGATCGCCGGCCTTTTTCCGTGGAGCGGCTTCCTTTTTTCGGCGGGCCGCGCCGCGCTTTCCGGCGGGTGGAAAAATCGCCGAGTCAACGCCGACGCGCTGTTCTTTGTCACGTGGGTCGCCTTCGTTTTCTTTTTCTTCTCGATCTCGAAGTCGAAGCTGCCGCCTTACATTTTGCCCGTTTTCCCCGCGATCGCCGTGATGATCGGCGCCTGGCTCGCCCCGACGCTCGAAGACGACGACCCCGCGATCATCCGCGTCGGCCTCGGCGTGTTCTCGTTTATTTGCGCGCTGCTGGCGGCCGCGCTGCTGGTCGTCGTCGCCCGCCCCGAGCTCGTCAAACTAAGCGCCAACCAGATCGCCGCGCTGCGCGTTTCCGTCTACGCCATGGTGACAATTCTGGTCGCCGGCGGGATTGTCGTGCCCGTGATCGCGACGCTGCGTGGCATTCGCGTCGGCCTGATCGCCATGGCCGCGGCCATGGCCGTGTTCTTCGTGGCGCTGCAATCGGCCGGGCTGCCGGAAATCATGAAACCCGGCACCAAATCGCTGGCGCTCCTCGTGCGCGAGCGGGCCCAGCCGGGCGACCGGGTCCTCCATTACCACGAGTTTTTCCACGATTTCACGTTCTACGCCCAACGCATCGTCGACGTCGTCGCGTTCAAAGGCGAACTGGAGCTCGAGGAGGACGCGGCGGCGCGCGCGAGCGGCCGGTTCATCGATGAGCCCGCGTTTCGCCGGCTGTGGACGGAATCCGGGCGGATGTTCGTCGTCGCCCGGAAACGCGACGTGAACCCGCGGAAGAATGGCGAGACCACGCTCTTCACCGATCCGTCGTTCAAATACCACCTCCTCGGCGAAACCGAGGACCACGTGTTGTTCACGAATCAGCCCGCGACCACAGATCGCCGCGAATAGACGCATTTTGTCGTTTTGAGACAGGCAATTTTCGCCGGCGCGATTGGATGGCATACGCAGATGAACTTTGAATATCCAAAGCCCGTCGTCCTGAGCGCAGCGAAGGGTCCAGGATTGGTCAGCCAGCGATGCGGCTGATGGATTCTTCACTTCGTTCAGAATGACAAAGGCGGGCTCATCATCAGCCTCGGAGCGTCTCCTCCCATAATTCGTGTCGATTCGTGGCCATTCGTGGTTCAATTCAGTTCTGACATGTCCCAACCCGCCACCACGCCTGCCGCTCCGGCGAACCCCGCGGCACCTTATCTGCCGTTGACGCGGCCGACGATCGACGACGCCACGATCGCGGGCGTGGTCGACGTGCTGCGCTCGGGCTGGATCACGTCGGGGCCCAACGTCAAAGCGCTCGAAGCGCAACTCTCCGCGCATTGCGGCGGCCGTCCGGTCCGAGCCTTCAATTCGGGCACCTGCACGATGGAGATCGCGCTCCGGATCGCGGGCGTCGGCGCGGGTCACGAAGTGATCACGACGCCGTTGTCGTGGGTGGCGACGAGCAATGTCATTCTCGAGGTCGGCGCGCGGCCGGTCTTCGTCGAAATCGATCCCGTCACGCGGAACATCGATCTCGAGCGCATCGAAGCCGCCATCACTCCCGCCACGCGCGCCATCATTCCCGTCGACCTCGCCGGCTTGCCGGTCGATCGCGACCGGCTGTATGCGATCGCGAAAAAGCATCGCCTGCGCGTGGTCGAGGACGCCGCGCAGTCGTACGGCAGCAACTGGCAGGGGAAGCCCATCGGCGCCGGCGGCGATTTCGTTTCGTTCAGTTTTCACCCGAACAAAAATATCACGACCATCGAGGGTGGGGCGCTCGTGTTGAACGACGAACGCGAGGCGAAGCTCGCGGAGCAATACCGCCTGCAAGGCGTGGTGCGCTCGGGCTTCGACGGCATGGAGGTCGAAGTCGTCGGCGGTAAGTTCAATCTCACCGACGTCGCGGCGCGCGTCGGCCTCGGCCAGCTGCCGCATCTCGAGGAGTTCAACGCGCAGCGCCGCGAGCTGGCGCGCCGGTATTTCGAGCTCTTCGACGCCGCGGGCGTCGCGGAGCTCGGCGTGCAGTTGCCGCCCCGGGATTTCACGCAGACGAACTGGCACATGTTCCAAATCGTGCTGCCCGAAGAGCGCCTCGCGATTCGTCGCGGCGAAGTCATGGCCAAGCTGCACGCTGCGGGCATCGGCAGCGGGGTGCACTATCCCGCGATTCATCTTTTCGCCGTTTATCGCCGGCTCGGCTGGAAACCAGGCGACTTGCCCATCGCGGAACGCGTGTGCCGAAATATCCTCACCCTGCCGTTGTTTCCCACGATGACGCCGGCCGACCCGGCGCGGGTGGTCGACGCGCTGAAGGAGATTCTACGGGCGAACTCGAAATGAAAACCGGGCGCATTGCGACGGTAGCGGCGGTCGTCCCGACCGCCACGTTTTGGAAGTGGCGGTCAGAGACGACCGCCGCTACCTGTATTTTCCAATTCGCATGAGCGATACGCCTACGCTCCCGCTTTCGATCGTCATCCCCGTTTACAACGAGGAGCTCAATCTCCCGACGCTGTTCACGCGGCTGTATCCCGTGCTCGACGGACTCGGGCGCAAGTACGAGATCCTCTTCACGAACGACGGCAGCGCCGACCGCTCGCTCGCGCTGCTCCGCGAACAACACGCGAAGCGCCCGGACGTCACGCGCGTGATCGATTTCAACGCGAACTACGGCCAGCACATGGCGATCATGGCGGCGTTCGAACGCGTGCACGGCGACGTCATCGTGACGCTGGACGCCGATCTGCAAAACCCGCCGGAGGAGATCCCGAAGCTGCTCGAGAAAATCGACGCCGGCCACGATTACGTCGGCGGGTATCGCCTCGCGCGGCAGGACTCGTTTTTTCGCAAATACGCGTCGCGCATCATCAATTTCGTGCGCGAGAAAACGACGAGCATCGAGATGACCGACCAAGGCTGCATGCTGCGCGCGTACAAACGGCCGATCATCGAGGCGATCGTTCGCAGCGGCGCGATCAACACGTTCATCCCCGCGCTGGCGTATAGCTTCTCCGGCCATCCCGCCGAGGTCGGCGTGAAGCACGAGGAACGGCACGCCGGCGTGTCGAACTACTCGTTCTACAAGCTGGTGCGGCTGAATTTTGACCTGATCACCGGCTTCTCGCTGGCTCCGCTGCAGTACTTCACGATGTTCGCCGGTCTCGCGTCGGCCGGGAGTTTGCTCCTCGTCGCGGTGCTGCTCGTCCGGCGCTTCGTCTTCAACCTCGATCGGGAAACGTTCGGCGTGTTCACCTTGTTCGCGATCCTGTTCTTCCTGCTCAGCGTGGCGATGATCGGCATCGGCCTCATCGGCGAATACGTCGGCCGCACGTATCAAGTCGTCCGCGCGCGCCAGCGGTACTTCGTCCGAGAAATGCTGGAAACGCATCCATAAGGTAGCGGCGGTCGTCTCGACCGCCATGCCTGCCAATGGCGATCGGGACGATCGCCGCTACCACTTTTCTCCTCCTTCATGCCCAAGCCACGGATTCTGTTCTTCGGATATAGTGAAGTCGGATACGAATGCCTGTCCCTGCTCCTCGACCGGGGCGACAACGTCGTCGGGCTCTTCACCCACGAGGACAATCCGAACGAGAAGATCTGGTTCAAGACGCCGGCGGTCGCCGCGCGCGAGAAAGGCATTCCCCTTTTCACGCCGGAAAAAGTGAACACGCCGGAGTCGATCGAACGGATCGCGGCGCTAAAGCCGGACCTGATTCTTTCGGTGTATTACCGAAACATGATCAGCTCGAAGATCCTGGCGCTGGCTCCGCTCGGGGCGTTCAACATGCACGGCTCGCTGCTGCCGAAATACCGCGGCCGAGCCCCGATCAACTGGGCCGTTCTGCATGGCGAGCCGCGGATCGGCATGACGCTGCATCGTATGGTGAAGTCCGCCGACGCCGGTGCGATCGTGGACCAAGAAGGCGTCGCGATCGGGCCGCGCGACACCGCGGAGCAAGCGTTCCGCAAGGTACTGCCGTGCGCCCGCCAGGTGTTGGCGCGCCAAATCGATGCGCTGCTCGCCGGCACCGCTCGCGAAACGCCGCAAGACGATGCGCAAGCGACGTACTTCGGCGGACGCAAACCGGACGATGGCCGCATCGATTGGACTCAGCGTTCGCAGCAGATTTTCAATCTCATCCGCGCCGTCACCGATCCCTATCCCGGCGCCTTCACCGATGTGGGCGCCGCTCGTCTCATGGTTTGGTGGGCCGAGCCTGAATCGGCTGCGACGCGTGGTCGCCAAGGAAAACCGGGCGAAGTGCTTTCCGTTTCACCGCTGGTCGTCGCGACGAGCGATGGTGCGCTCGAGTTGACCAAAACCGAGTGGAGAAACGCGCCGGCGCCCGAACTACGCCTCGGGCAAATTTTGTAGTCGGTCTGCGTGAGCCCGTCGAAATCGCACCCGGCCGGGGTCTAGGACCCCAGCTACAACAGAACACGTCTTGTAGGTGGCCTCCGAGAGGCCGCCCGCCACGTCCTCCCAAATTTCAGCCTTTCAGCCCTTCACCGTTTCGGTCTTTTTTCCAATCATGCCTCTTAAAGTCCTTATCCTCGGCGCCAATGGCTTCATTGGCAGCTCACTCACTCACGCGATCCTGCAACAAAAGGATTGGGAGGTGTACGGCATGGACATCGGCTCTCACAAGCTGGAGGACAGCCTAGGCAATCCGCGTTTCAAATTCGTCGAGGGCGACGTCACGATCAACAAGGAGTGGATCGAGTACCACGTGAAGAAATGCGATGCTGTGCTGCCGCTCGTCGCGATCGCGAATCCGATTCAGTACGTGAAAGACCCGTTGCGGGTCTTCGAACTCGATTTCGAGGCGAACCTCGACGTCGTGCGCAAATGCGTGAAGTACAAAAAGCGGATCATCTTTCCGTCGACGTCCGAAGTGTACGGGATGTGTTCCGATCGCCACCTCGACGAAACGACGAGCGCGCTCGTGTACGGGCCGATCGAGCGCCAGCGCTGGATTTACGCGTGCTCGAAGCAGCTGCTCGACCGCGTCATTTACGCGTACGGCGTACGCGACGGCGTCGATTACACGTTGTTCCGGCCGTTCAATTGGATCGGGCCGAAGCTGGACGACGTGCTCGAGCCGAAGGAGGGGAGCTCGCGGCTCTTCACGCAGTTCATCTCGAACGTCATTTTCCAAAAGCCGCTCCAGCTCGTCGACGGCGGCAAGCAAACGCGGTCGTTCACGTTCATCGACGACGGCGTCGACGCGCTGATGCGCATCATCGAAAACAAGAACGGCCGCGCCTCGCGCCAGATCTTCAATCTCGGCAATCCGAAGAATGAAGTCAGCGTCGCTCAGCTCGCCAAGCTGATCATCGCCGCGTTCAAGCAGTTTCCGGAGTACCAAGAGCACGCGGCGAACGCGAAGACCGTCGTCGTGCCGTCCGGCAAATACTTCGGCAAATATTATCAAGATATTCAAAAGCGCGCCCCCTCGATCGCCGCCGTGAAGCGCCAGCTCGGTTGGACGCCCAAGGTGGATCTGAAAACCGCCATCAAGCGCACTCTGGATTTCCACCTCGCGCACAAAGATTACCGGCTGGAATGAGATTAGGGTCTGGGAGCTAGGGTCTGGGTTCTGGGAATGCCGAGCTCGCACTGTGCAGCCACGTAGACGCGAGATCCCAGACGCCGCCTCTCTTCCCTAGTCCCTAGACCTAGCTCCTAAATCCTAGCGCCGAGATCCCAGCTCCTAAACCCTAAATTCGCATGCTCCGCCTCGCACTTAAGGTCGACGTCGACACGGATCGCGGCACGCGGATTGGCGTGCCGAATCTGATCGCGGACTGTGAGGAGTACGATGTGCCGGCGTGCTTTCTCTTTTCGCTCGGGCCCGATCAAACCGGACGCGCGATCACGCGCGTGTTTCGTCCCGGCTTCTTCAAGAAGGTCAGCCGCACGAGCGTCGTTAAGCTGTACGGGGTTCGCACGCTGTTGAATGGCACGTTGCTGCCCGCGCCGCATATCGGCCGCCGCAATACCAACGTCATGCGGCTGGTGCGGGACTCCGGCTTCGAAGTCGGCATCCACTGCTACAATCACTACCGCTGGCAGGACTACGTGCAGAAGATGTCGCTGGCCGCGATTCACGAGGAATTCCTCGCGGCGCGCACGGAGTTCTTTCGCGTCTTCGGCGTTGAAGCGCAGACCGCCGGCGCCGCCGGCTGGCAAAGCAACGCCCGAAGCCGGCAAGTTTACGACGACGCGAATCTGCTTTATGCGAGCGACAGCCGCGGCGCGTTTCCGTTCTTCCCCCGAATCGACGGCAAGGTGTTCAAGACGCTCGAAATTCCGAGCACCGTCCCGACCTTCGACGAGCTGCTCGGCCGGCCGGAATATCCCGAAGACAAGATCGTCCCGCATTACCTTTCGTTGTTGCGGGAAGACCGACCCAATGTCTTCACGATCCACGCGGAGATTGAAGGCATGGGCCACCGAACCCTGTTCCGCGCGTTGTTGAAAGCGTGCCGGGATCGCGGCGTTCAGTTCATTCGCCTCGACGAACTCGCCCGTGAGCTCCTGGCAAACCGCGCCGCGATACCCGTGTGCGACCAGCGCATGGCCGAGATCGATGGACGGTCGGGGCTCGTGGC
>CBINOT010000164.1:0-13815 GCA_966252355.1 uncultured Opitutus sp.
GGAGATGCCGCGCGGCGCTCTGCCGCCGCCCTTCTGTTTCCTCTCTGGGATACTCAACTCGCCGCCGTTGGCAGCGCAGTCGCCCCTAATTTTTTCCCTCAATTCACCACTAGTTAAACCAAACGCCCTCCAGCCTCATGGACCTCTCGACACTAAAAACCGTCCCGCGCCTTCTCCTCACCGCCAAACTCGCGCCTGTCCTCGGCACGCGCTTTCAACCCACCGGATTTCCGGACCTCGGAGCCGCTCAATACAAAACTGCGGACGGCCAAAACATGCTGCTTGTGGAATCAGCTCAGAGCATGGCGAACCGACTCGAATCGGTTTCCTGGGATGCTGTCGCCAACGACTGGGTTTCCGCGCTGAAAGGTTTGCCGCTGGTCGCAGTCGTCGATGCCAGCAAAAAGCCACTCACCAACTCCGTCCTCGAAGCGCATCGTCTCAACAGCCCTTACATTCTCGAGGCTAAGGATAAGTCCTTCGTCGAAACGCTCAAAAAGGAACTAGGCGTCGAGAAGGACGGCCACGCCGATCTGCGCGCGCTCGCCGGCGTTCTCCTCAAGTATGACATCAACTCGCTCCTCCATGGCGTCTTCATCGCGAAGAGCGAAATCGCCGGCGGCCGCATGCGTGTACCGCGTGTCATCACCGCTTTCATCGAAGCGAAGGACGTAACTGTCGCGGCCAGCGGCGGCGTGAAGAACGACCACGTCAATCCTGGCAAGGGCGAAGAGGGCAAGAGCAGCAAGGAAGGTTTCGGTAACGTGCCCTTCCACCGCGACGAGTTTACGGGCAACATCACCGCCTTCTTCAATATCGATCTCGCCCAAATTCGCGGCTACGGCCTGGGTGAGACGGTCGAAGATCTGCTCTACGCTCTGGCACTCTACAAGGTGCGCGCACTGCTCGATGCACCGTTCCGCCCACGCACGGCATGCGATCTTGAAGTCGCTGAAATCACCGTGATTAAACCGATGGGCGGTTTTGCCTTGCCCAGCCTCACAGAAATTTCCGCTGCGATGCCCGGCCTCATTAAAGCGTGCTCCAATCACTTCGCGAAGCCGGCCACCACGACCGTCGTCTTCGAATGATCGCTATCAAGATCGATTTCCCTGCTGGACGTTGGCACGCCACGGCGTGGGGAACTCACGTCAATGAAGGCGTGACTGAGTGGCCCCCGTGTCCGTGGCGACTCTGCCGGGCGCTCATCGCGGCGTGGCATTGGAAGCACCGGCGCGACGAATTGGTCCTGCGCAGCCTGATCGAGAAACTCGCCGCGCAACCGCCTGCGTTTCGACTGCCGAGAGCCACTACCGCCCATACTCGCCATTACATGCCAGTGATCACCGGCCCAAAGGAATCGAAGACAAAAATCTTCGATACTTTTGTCCACGTCATGGCCGGCGAAAGTCTCTGGATTCGTTGGGACGCCGACCTCACCGAAGACGAAACCTCCCTCCTTTCAACTTTGCTCGAAAGCCTCAGCTATCTCGGCCGTGCCGAGAGTCTCGTCAGCGCCAGTCTGGCGAACACGCTACCGGTCAACGGCAACTGGTCCGTTCCCGCCGGGCAGAACCAACTTCGGGAGGACGAAATTATTCGCCTGCTTGTGCCTCAGCTTCCAGCGCCCTACGCCACTTGGGCACTCGCTCAATCGGCGCTCGTTAAAGTCACCAAGGCGAAACCGAAAAAGAAAGCCGACGTATCGCTTCCTGTTACGTTGTTCGACGCTCTCCAAGTCGATACCGCCGATTGGAAAAAAGCGGGCTGGAATCTGCCACCAGGCGCCCGCTGGGTGGATTACACTCGCCCGCGCGACAGCCTCAAAGTCGCTCCCGCCAGCGCACCCCGCGAATATCGTCGTGCAGCGAAGCCGACCGTCGCGCGCTTTGCGCTCGTCAGCAAAGTCCCACCCGGAATTACTCAATCGCTCAGCCTCGCCGAACGCTTTCATCAAGCGCTCTGCAAACATCTCGAAGGTCATGGCTATAGTCCCGCGCTCACCGGGATCGGTGCAGCCAAGACTCCGCTGGCGCGGAACGAGCACGTTTATTTTCTGCCCGAATGCGATGCGCACGGCTACGTCACGCACATGACCTTGCACGCTCCGGGCGGTTTCGACGATGTCGCCTGTCGCGTGTTTGGCCGCCTGCGCAAGGTATGGGGGATGGAAGGATTTGAAGTAAACGTCGTCCTCCTCGCGACCGGCCAACCGGCTGACTTCGCGGAAGCCTCCACGTATTTCAAAAAATCTAGAATCTGGACCTCACTGACTCCGTTCGTGCCCGTCCGGCATGCGAAAGCTACTCGTAGCGGCGTCCCGAAAGTGGACGCGATGAAAAACGTCCAGATAGGTTCGCCCGAACATGACTGCTGGCGCCTCCTCGAGATTGTCGCTCCAAATTTACCAGTCGCGGGCGTCACAAAGATAGGCACGCGGATCAAGCAAGGCTTGCGGGATATTTCCTGCCTGGATTTCCAGCGGCAGCGTCGCACGGGTGGCGGGACTCGCGGAGACCACCGCGGTCACGCTTTACGTATCGAGTTCAAGGAAGCCGTTTCCTTGCCACTTGGCCTGGGTTACGCCGCCCACTTCGGCCTGGGCCTCTTCGTTCCCGCCGATCCTATCCCATGAAACCCAACCGCGCCGCCCAGCCGTGCTTTCAATTTGCGCCCGGCGGCAGATGATCGCCCTTTTTCCCGCGTGAGCTACTCCGTTTTCGCCCATCTCCAGGCCGACAAGTGCGCGCTCTATCGCGCGATCCTTGGCGTGTTCGTGGCGGAGCGCTCACGCTTCGTCATTTCGCTCCGCCCCACTGAAATTCATTCGGCCCTGGCTCGTCACGCCTCATTCTCCGCCGCTCCCGCCGCCGAGCTCGACGCCGCTCTTCAGCAGTTGCGTGCCTGGGGCAATCTCGACGACACCGCCGACAACGCCGATGCGGCGACCATCGAGGAATTCTACCAACGTCGACGCCTTTATCAGCTCAGCGCGGCCGGCGAGGCGGCCGAGCAGGCGCTCGCCACGTTCGACGAATATCTCCACCGGCCGGGCGAGCTGCAAACCACCGCGCTGCAGGATATCTCCGAGCTGCTCTCGGCGTTGCTCCCACGCCTGGCTGACTCGCCGCCCGACGATGCCAAGCTTCACCACCTGCTGAGCAGCCTCGTCGCACGTTTCGAGCAGCTCACCTCGCGCGCGCAATCGTTCATGCGCGGGCTCCAAAGCGCGGTCGAGCTTCACGGCATCGAGGTGGAGGCGTTTCTCGCCTACAAGGAGAAGCTCATCGATTACCTCGAGAAATTCATCGGCGAGCTCGTCGTGGCCATGAGTCGGATCGGCGACGCTCTCCTGGAACTCGAAGCCTGCGGCGTGGATCTCACCTTCGCCGCCGCCGCCCGCCGCGATTTGGTGGATGCCCTCGATCCGGCGGCCGACGCCTTCGCGCAAGCGGAGACGGCCTGGCGCGAGCGTTGGTCGGGGCTGCGCCGCTGGTTCATCGGCGGCGACGAACCATCCCAAGCGGATCTCCTGCGCGCTCGCGCCCGGTCCGCCATTCCCGCGCTGCTCACCGCCGTCACGCAAATCAACGACCGCCGCGCCAGCCGCGCGGACCGCGCCGCCGATTTCTCCACGCTCGCCCGATGGTTTGCGGAAGCACCCCGCGCGGCGGATTGCCATCGGCTCTGGCGCGCGGCGTTTGCCCTTTCTCCCGCGCGTCACCTGCGCATCAACAACGAGACGCTGACGGAACGCGCCGCGAAGGGCGAATCCCCGCGCACGAGCTGGCTCGAAGGTACCCCCGTCTGGCTCTCGCCGCGTCTGCGCCAGCAGGGACAAAATGCCCGCCGCGGCGCACCCAGCGCCACCATCGATCGCAGCGCCGAAAAAGCCCGGCTGCGCGCCCTGGCACGCGAGCAAGCGGAGCAAATCGAGCGAGCCCGCCAAAAGCTCATCTCGGCCGGACGCCGCCGTTTGAGCGAGCTCGGGCCGCTGAACGAGCTGGAGTTTCGCTTCTTTCTCGAGCTGCTGGGGCATGTGCTCACGTGCCGCGCGGATCGCGACGGCCCGATCGACGTGGAGTCCGCCGACGGCACGCTGCACATCCGGCTCGACCCGATCCCCGGCGGCGGCTTGGTCACGCTTGCCACGGACGCCGGAGAATTCCGCGGGCAGGATCACTGGATCAATATTGAACCCACGGCAGGCCGAAGCGCGTTTGTACCGCCCCCGACGCGCGTACTCGCGGCCACCGCGCAGACCTGAAATCTCGATCTAAACCCGAAATTTGAGATCCGAAGTTCCAGCGTCTCCGCCATCCCGCCGCGCGGCCCAGCGCGCCCGCCTCGCGCGCTTACGCGAGGAAAGCGAGCCGATCGTGGAAGAAGAACGGCGAACCGCTCTTCGCGCCCTGTTGCAACGGCCGCTTTTGACCCCCGACGGCACGACCGCCGCAGCGTTCACGTTGGTGCGTCGTCATCGGGAATGGCTCGCCGACTGGTTTGCGCACTACGCGGATTGGAGCTTGATCGTGACGGCCGAAGCCGCGCGCCTGCGCAAACAGCCGGCGGACGGTCGCGATGGCACGCGAGGCGCGGTCGAGCCAGGGAAAGACGAGCCGTTCAACCGCTCCCGCTACGTCTTGTTTTGCCTCGCCCTGGCCGTGCTCGAACGGGGCGGCCGTCAGATCACGCTCGGCCGGCTGGCGGAGCACGTCGCGATCGCGCTGGCCTCCGATCCGAGCTTTGCCGCCGTGGGCTTTCTCTGGTCGCTCGACGATGCCGGTGGCCGCCGCGACTTCGTCAACGTGCTTCGTTTGCTGGTCGCCTTGCGCGTGTTGCGCCGGGTGCAAGGAAGCGAAGAAAACCTGCTTCACGATCGCGCCTCCGACGCACTCTACAACGTCAGCCGGCCCATCCTCGCGCTGCTCGTCTCCGCGCGGCGCAGCCCCTCGCTGATCACGGCCGCCGCATTCGAGCCGCGGCTCGAAGCGCTGCTGGAAACACCGCGGCCAGACACGCCGGAAGCCCGCAACCGCGCGCTGCGCATGGGATTCGTGCGGCGGCTGCTCGACGATCCGGTTCTCTATTACGACGAGCTCGACGCGGAAGAGCGTCCGTATCTCGATCGCCAGCGCGGCTTCCTCCTGCCCGATCTCGAAGCCGCCACGGGGCTCCGCGCGGAAGTCCGGGCCGAAGGCCTTGCGCTGGTCGATCTCGATGGCGATTGCACCGACTCCGGCCTGCCGGAGGAAGGCACGGAAGGCCACCTCACCCTGCTGCTCGCGACGTGGCTCGCGGATCGGCTGCGCGCGGGCGATCCGAGCCCGATCAGCCTGGAAACGCTGCGCCAGCAAACGGCGCGTCTGATTCGCCGGCATCACCATCACTGGCGCAAAGAAGTCCGCGAGCGCGGCGCGGACGTCTGGCTCACGGAAATGGTCCTGGATCGTCTCGCCGGCCTCGGCCTGGTCGTACACGCCGAGGACGGCATCCGTGCGAGGCCGGCCTTGGGACGCTTCGCTCTCCGTGCCACGGCCGAGCTGGCCGGCGCGGACGAAACACCCGAACTGCCGCTCGCGCCATGATTTCCCCTGGCCAAGATTCCGGCGGACCCGCCGAGCCCGTGCTGCCGCCGCCCAAGCGGGCCGATCGCGGGCAACCGTTGCGCAGCGGCGTCCTGAATCTCTACCGTTACGATTACGAGGAATTTCACTTCGAGGACGGCCGGCTGCTTCTGCGTGGCAACAATGGGAGCGGCAAATCGCGTGTTCTAGCGCTGCAACTGCCGCTTCTGATCGATGGCGAGGTATCGCCCGCCCGCGTCGAGCCCGATGGGGACCCGGCCAAACGCATCGAGTGGAATCTGCTCATGGGGCGCTACTCCGATCGCACCGGCTACACGTGGATCGAGTTTGGCCGCCGCGATGACGACGGCACTCTGCGTTTTCTCACGCTTGGTTGCGGGCTGCGCGCCGTCGCCGGCCACACCGGTCTCCATAGCCGGTGGTTCTTCATCACGTCGCAGCGCGTCGGCCGCGATTTGTTCCTGCAGAACCACCAGCGCACGCCGCTCGGCCGCGAAAAACTGGAGGCGGCGATCGGGAGTGCCGGGCGCGTCATTCACAAGGTCGAAGAGTATCGGCGCGCGGTCGACGAGGCGCTGTTCGGACTTGGGCCGCGCTTCGGCCCGTTGATCGAGCTTCTACTGCGGCTCCGCCGGCCGCAGCTTTCGCGCAAGCTGGAAGAGGAGGAGCTTTCGAGCGCCTTGAGCGACGCGCTGCCTACGCTGCCCGCATCGATCATCGAAGATGTTGCCGAGTCGTTCAGCAGCCTGCAGACGGATCGCGGCACCTTGCGCGAGTTTGCCGCCGCACGGGCTGCCGTGGCGCAATTTCTCGAGGAATATTCGGGCTACATACGCATCGCGGTCCGCCGCCGCGCCAACGCCGTGCGCACCACTCACGCAGCCTACGAGGGGGCGCAGCGGGCGGTGCGCGACGCGGAGCGGCGTCTCGCCGCGGCATCGGATGCGCTTGCCGCGCTCGTCGCGCGGCAGGCCGAGCTGGAAACGCTGCTCGCCGGGTCGGAGTCGGCGGTGAGGACGTTGCGCGACAGCCCGGAGATGAAGACAGCCGACGAAGTACGCCTCGCTCGCGAAACGGCGGAAGCCGCGGCGAAAGCGCTCGAGCTCGCCGAACACGACGAGGCGCGCGCAGCCTCCGCCGAGCAGCGTGCCCGGGAAAACGAACAACGTGCCGCCGCGCAGACGGCGCAGGTGGAGGACGATCTCCGGCAGAAACTGCGCGCTGCGGACTCGGCGGCGCTCGCGGCCGATCTCGCTGGCGAACATCGCGAGCACGTCGGCAACCCGGAAACGCCCATCGCCGAGGCGAAACTCGATCCCGACCGCGAAGCCTCTCTGCGTCGTGCGCTCGCCAAGCGAGAACGCGCGCTTTCCGCGCTGCGCGCGCACGAAAACAAGGTGTCCGCGGCCCAAGCCGCCTCTCAGTCCGCCGAAGCTGCCCGGCTGCGCGCCGAAGCCGAAGCGAGCGCCGCACGCGAGGCTGAGCATGCCGCGCGCGAAGCGCTCACTGCCGCTGCGGCCGCGCTGCTCGCCAGCTATGGGACTTGGCGCCCGACTGCATCGCACCTGCGCGTTCCCAGCGCGGAAACCTTCGCCGACGCGTTCGCCGATTGGGCCGAACAGCGCCAAGGCGCGAGCCCCATGCGTGCCGCGATCGAGGGCGCACATCGGGACGCATTGGTCCGATTGGCGCAGCGGGAAAGCGAGCTCACCCAGGCTAAGCGCGAAGGCTCGCACCGACTGGCCGAAATCGACGTGGCTATCCAGCGGCTCGAGCACGGCGAAACGCCGCCTCCACCGCCGCCCCCGTTCACGCGTAGCGAGCGTTCCGGACGCGCCGGCGCACCGCTGTGGCGGGTATGCGACTTCCGGCCGGAACTGCCGGCGGAGGTCCGCGGCGATCTCGAGGCCGCGCTGCAGGCCTCCGGGTTGCTGGACGCCTGGGTGCTGCCGGATGGGCGCGTGCTCGGCGATGCTGACGACACCTTTCTCTTCGACGGCGCCACGACTCTGGCCACACCTCGCCATCTGGGTGAGGCGCTGATCGTGACGATCGACCGCGCCGATCCTGCGCTGCGAGATTTCGACGCTCCGACGCTGGAGCAGCTGCTGTCACGCATCGGCTGGGGCGAAAGCGCGGGCGAGCATTGGATTGCCAGCGACGGACGGTGGCGGCTCGGCCCGCTGGCCGGCCGCGCCAGAAAGCCGAGCGCGGACTACATCGGGGAGGCCACGCGCGCGGAACATCGCCGCCGTCAACTGACGCAACTTCGCGCCGAGCGGGCCGCCGTGACCGATGCGCTCGCCCAGCTTGCGAGCGATCTGGAAAAAGTAACGCACGACCGCGCCAGCGTCGCTCACGAGCTCGCCGCTGCACCCGGAGACGAGCCAATGCTGCGGGCGGGGTTCGCGCTCGAAGCCGCAACCCGCGCGGTCGGCGAAACCTTTGCCGCCTGCGAGCGCATAGCCCGCGAGGCGGCGGAAAAGCGCCACGCGCGCGATGAGGCGATCGACGCGCGCGACCGCGCCGCCGCGGACCTTCAGCTTGCCGGCTGGCTGGGCCGGCTCGATTCGCTGGCGCAGGCCACGCAAGCTTACGCCATGACGCTGGCCGCGCTTTGGCCGACGGCCCGGCATTTCGGCTCCGTGGCGACACAGCTGGCCGCGACGCGTGCGTCCACCGCCGAGATGGCCGCCGAGCACGCTTCGCGCCGGCGCCGACGCGAGGAAGCGGCAGCAACCGCCGAGGCGGCACGACAGCGGTTCGCCACCCTCGAGGAAATGCACGGCGAGGCGGTCGCCACCGTGCTACAGAAGCTCGCCCAGGCGGAGGCGAGCGTCCGCGCCTTGAAGGACGACCTGACGGCGAACCAGAAACAACAGCTCAGCCAAACCGCCGCGCACACGCAGGCGACGGCCGACCAAACGACGGCCGAACGGCAGCGCCTCGAACAGGAACAGGCGCGCCGCGTGGCAATCGGAATTCTGCAACGGCTGGCGGAACAACGGCTGCTCGCCGAAGCCGATCCCGCCTTGCGCGACGCCGACGCAGCAGACTGGAGCGTCGCGCAAGCGGTCGAATTCGTACGGCACCGGCTGGACCCCGTTCTGGCCGACGTCGCCGAAGACAACGCCACCTGGCAGCGGCGGCAGGACGCCATTCACGGCCACATTCAGGAATTGCGCGATCAGCTCATCGCGCACGGCCACCAGCCCGAGCCGCACCAGTTCGAAGACGTCGTGCTCGTGCACTGTTTGTTTCAGGCGCGGCCGCACACGATGACCGAGCTGCGCGACGCCTTCGCCGCCGAAATCGCCGAGCGCGAGCGGCTGCTCAAGGCGAAGGAGCAGGAGATTATCGAAAACCACCTTCTCGCCGAAGCGGCGGTCGAGTTGACCAAGCTGATCCGCGCGGCCGAGTCCTGGCGCCTCTCCGCCAACGAGGAGCTCGAAGCCCGGCCCACGAGCTCCGGCGTGCGTTTCCGCTTCCAGTGGGAACCCGACGCGGAAATCCGGTTCGACCAAGTCCGGCCGATCCTGTTGCGCAAAGGCGAGCTTTGGACGCCCGCGGAACGCACGGCGCTCGCCGCGTTCCTGCAGGGCCGGATCGCCGCGGAGCAAGCCGCCGACGAGACCGGTTCCTGGCGCGATCACCTCGGCCGCGCCCTCGATTATCGCCGCTGGCATCGCTTCGTGGTCGAGCGTCAACAAGACGGAAAATGGCAACGTTTGAATCGGGCCACCTACGGGACCGGTTCGGGCGGCGAGAAGGCGATCGCGCTCACCCTGCCGCGCTTCGCCGCCGCAGCGGCTCATTATCGCAGCGCGGCGAAAACCGCCCCTCGTCTCGTCATGCTCGACGAGGCCTTCGCCGGTATCGACCCGACAATGCGCGCGCAATGCATGGGCGTGCTCGCACAGTTCGACCTGGATGTCGTCATGACCAGCGAGCTCGAATGGGGCTGCTACCGTACTGTGCCGGCGCTCGCGATCTACCATTTGACGACTTTGCCCGGGCTCGACGCCGTCGCTGCGACCCGGTGGATCTGGAACGGGCGCGAGCGGCGCCAGATCGATGCCACCTTGCCGCCGGAGTGCGCACCGCCAGAGGCGGGGCGCGACTCTCCTGATTCGCCGCTCGATGACTCCCGGAATTGACCTCGCCCGCCTTCGGGCGGTGCTCGACGTGCCTGAGCTGTCTCGGCTGATAGATGCCTTGCAGCGGCGGCTCGAGCTAGGACGCCCGCTCAATGGAATGTTGACCTTGACGGCTGTCACGTCGGCGGAACGAGCGGCGGTCGACGCCCTCGTCGGCCGCAAATCGACAAGGGGACAAACCCTCGGGGTCGATCTCGATTTCCTCGCAGCCACATTGCGCGAGGCCGGAATTGCTGCCGACCTCCAGAGCGCGGTGGAGGCCTTGCGCGGCCGAATCGTCGACCGTCGGTTTTCCGCAAACGAGCGCGCGCTGGCTTGGGCCGCGGTATGGCGGGAGGCCGAGGCGATGTTCTCCGCCTGGCCTGCGCTCCACCCGTGGATCGCGACGCTTGCGCGCCTAGGCGCCTTGCGGCGGCTGGTGGAGAACGACGCGGACCGGGGCATTGCGCTGCTGCACGATGTCGCCCGTGTGGCCGCTGCCTTGCCGGCGAGCGCCGAGCCGCTGGCGGCGTTCGCCGCGCGTCATTTCGGCGATGCGCATGCGCTCGATCCGGGTCACCCACGCGCGACCCTCGCAGTCCGCGCTGCCGCAAGGCTGGGCAGCGTGCCATTCGAAAATAATGCCGAGGGGCGGCGCGCTGCGTGGGGCAGCGTCGGCGTCATGTGCGACGAGCTCAGCACGCCTTCCCTCGTGCTCAATCTACCGGCGGTAGACGAGACGCCCCTGAGCCGTTTGCTACAGATTGGCCGCGCGCACGGGGAGCCGGTGCATGTTTCGTTGCGTTTGTTGCTGCGGTATCCGCTTTCGCTCAGCCCAGCTTGGCACCGCGACGTTTTCGTCTGCGAAAATCCGACCGTGGTGGCGCTAGCGTCCGCTCGCCTCGGGGCCGCGTGCGCCCCGCTGGTGTGCATCAACGGGCAATTTGCCACGCCGTCGCTGATTCTACTGCGGCAGCTTCGGCAAACCGGTGCCCGTCTGCACTATCACGGCGACTTCGATCCCGCTGGCGTGGCCATTGCGCGACGGGCCATGAAGGAAGGCGGCGCACGTCCGTGGCGATATTCCGCCGCCGATTATCTCGCGGCGCCAAAAGGCGAGCGCTTCGTCGGTCAAGTCGGCCCGACCGCTTGGGATGACGCCCTTGGGTCCGCGATGCACGCCGACGGCCGCGCGGCCCATGAAGAAGCCGTGTTCGCCTCTCTCGCAGATGATTTAGCCCGCGGCGCAACCACCGCCGCTTAGTCTCGCAGGCGGGCCCTGCGTTCTTATGAGCTCTGTCCCGAGTCCCGATCCGCCGGAGCCGCCCGCGGCGAGCAATGTCGAACCGCTGCCGGTGCGGATGTTGAACGAATTCGTGTATTGCCCGCGGCTGTTCTACTACGAGCACGTCGAGGGCGTTTTTCAGCATAATGCCGACACCAAGCGCGGCGCCGCGTTGCATGCGCGCGTCGACGCCGGCAAGGGCGAACTCCCGCCGGCTCCACCGGCGGAATCTGAGATTTCAAATGCCAAATCTCAAATCCCGTCTGGTATTTCTGATGTTAAATCTGAAATACCTCCGGCGGAACCGGAGGTGATCCATTCCCGCTCGGTCTCGCTCTCGTCCGATCGCCTCGGCGTCACGGCCAAAATGGATCTCGTCGAAGTGCGGCGCGAACGCGAAGGCGATTTGCTCTCTCCGCTCGTAGTGTGTCCGGTCGACTACAAGATCGGCGCGCCGCGCGACGGCGAAAACGGCCCGGAAATCTGGGACGCCGATCGCATGCAGCTCGGCCTTCAGTGCGTGATCCTGCGCGACAATGGCTACACCTGTACCGAAGGCATCATTTACTACCGAGCCACCAAACAGCGCGTGCCGCTGCTCGTCACGGCGGAGCTCGAGCAGTGGATCGACGCGCAGATCGCCGCCGCGCGACGCGCGATGTCCGGCCCCATTCCGCCCCCGCTCGTCGACTCGCCCAAATGCGCCCGCTGTTCGCTCGTCACGATCTGCTTGCCGGACGAAACCCGGCTCATGCGCGAGGCGCCCGCGCATCCGGACGACGAAGACGACACAGCGCCTCGCCAGCAAAGCTTCGGCTTCGAGGCGGACTTTGGCGCGGCAGGCCCCATCGCTCAAATTTCAAACCACAAATCTCCAACCCCACCCCAGCGACCGCGCCGCTTGATCGCCGCACGCGACGACAAAAAGCCGCTCTATATATCCACTACGGCCGTCAGCATCGGCCGGAAGTCGGAGCTCATTCAGGTCAAGGAAAAGGGCGAGGTGATCGCCGAGGTCCGGATCAACGATCTCAATCATGTGGCGGTATTCGGCCCGGCCACGATTTCTACCGCTCTGCTCCAGACTCTCTGCGATCGCGATATTCCAGTAAGCTATTTCTCGAGCGGCGGCCTGTTCTACGGACTCACGCGGGGACACTCCTTGAAAAACGTGTTCACGCGGCTCGCTCAGTTCCATTACGCCGCGAAGCCGGAGGAAGCGTTGCGGCATGCACGGACGTTCGTGCACGGGAAGATCCGCAATCAACGCACCATGCTGATGCGGAATCATGCGCACGTCGCGCCGGTGACCGCCACCGAGCGACTGAAGTACGCCGCGCAAGCAGCCCTGGAGGCCACGAGCATCGGCGAACTGCTCGGAATCGAAGGTGCGGCTGCGCTGGCCTACTTCGAAAACTTCTCCGGCATGATCAAGCTGGGAGAAAACAACATCGACGAAGCGATCCTCGAAAGCGCCGGCGCGCCCGGGAAGATCGATGCGCCTGCCGCCGCAACGCCAGTGAAGAGCAAGCGCGACGCGTCCGGGCAACAGTTCTTTACCTTCGACTTCACACGGCGGACTCGTCGGCCGCCGCGTGACGCGGTGAACGCATTGCTGTCACTCGGCTACAGCCTCCTCGCGCGCGACTGCACGATTGCCGCTCACGCCGTTGGCTTCGATCCCTACGTCGGATTCTATCATCAGCCGCGGTTTGGCCGGCCGGCGCTCGCGTTGGACCTAATGGAGGAGTTTCGCCCGCTGATCGCTGACTCGGTGACGCTCACCTTGATTAACAACCGCGTGATCACCCCCACGGACTTCGTGCGCGCCGGTGAGGCAGTCAACCTGAGCGCCGATGGCCGCAAACGGTTCTTCAATGCTTACGAGCAGCGGCTCAACAGCACGATCGTGCATCCGGTGTTCGATTATCAGGTGAGCTACCGGCGCGCGATCGAGTTGCAGGCCCGCCTGCTCGCGAAGGCGCTGACCGGCGAGACCGAGCAGTACGTTCCGTTTATGACCCGCTGACGGGGGGCTTCGCTTCGGACCTTCCGTTCTTCGGATTTCATCCCTTCCCCACCCGTGCGTCACACCTACATCGTCGCCTACGATATCGCGGATCCGAAACGGCTGCGGAAGGTGTTTCGCGTGTGTCAGGACTATGGCAATCACCTGCAGTATTCGGTATTCGAATGTGACTTGAGCGCCACGGAGAAAGTGGAGCTCGAAACCAAGTTGAAGGCGGTGATTCACCAAGAGTTGGACCAGGTGCTTTTCATCGAGTTGGGTCCGGCGGAGAGTCGCGGCGAACGGCAAATCACGGCGCTGGGGCAGCCCTACCATCAATTCGACCAGCCCTGCTACGTCGTGTGATCGGCAAACCTCCGCAACGAAGGATTGGACCCGTTTGTTTTCGATTTCGGGCGCGAGTGCGAACATGCTGCTCGGCACGCCCACGCCGCTCGCAATTTTGGAATCAATACGTTATGGAGTTTTCGCCGAAAACCGGACCGCCGGCACGCGAGCATTTGTCCCGCGCTCGCAATCAGCTCTCTTGCCATCAGTCCTCACGTCAGTTGCATAGGTGCCCTCTCCGCGGCCTTCGCGCCGCGGCCTCGTTGAAGCGAGGGGGCTCTTTGCTGCGGAAACGACGCGGGGCCGCTCTCCGCGGCCTTCGCGCCGCGGCCTCGTTGAAGCGATCTTGTGAAGGTCGAATACAAAGACCCGAAGAATGCTCTCCGCGGCCTTCGCGCCGCGGCCTCGTTGAAGCGATTGCACGGTCAATTCCCAGCTCGTCGCCTCTTC
>CBINOT010000165.1:0-13691 GCA_966252355.1 uncultured Opitutus sp.
TGCGCGGGCTCCGTCGGCGCCGCATTATAAGGGGTGGGCAAAAAAAGCGGTTTGAGGTCGCGCATCGCGAGTTCGTCGGCCCGCGCCGGCGCAAGCTTGATCGGTGCCTCGGGTCTAGCCGTCGCCCGCGGAAGATCGCCCCGCGGCGACGGCGAATGAAACAACGGCAGCAACACGGCCAATACGGCCGCCGCACTGAGCGCCGAGATCAGCCAGCGCCGTTTGGTTCCCGCAAGCGCCGCGCTCATAACGCGTTCGGGCGCGCCTTCGGCGCCTCGTCCCTATCCGCACGCGCAACGTTCGGCTGCATGCGGCACCTCAGCGGGGCTCGTTCGGCTTGGCCGGCTCCTCAGCCGCCAGCGTTACCTCGAATCCCGCCGCGCGCGCCATGCCGAGGATTTGCGCCGTCACCGTGGTCGGCACCCCCGCGCTCGCCCGCACCAAGAGCGAAGGATGCTTGTCCGTCTTCGCCTGCGCATTCAGCCACTCCTGCAACTGGTCCAGAGGACGGAGCCCGTCGCCGGCGAAAATCTGCCCTGCATTCACGACATTGATCATGTGCGTCGTGAGCCGCGCGTTTTGATTCGCCCCGACCACCGACGGCAATTCGAAATCCACACCGAGTCCCGGCGAGAGCACGTAACGCGAACCAAAGACAAAGAAGAACAAAACGATCAGCCCGCCGTTGACGAGAAACAGCCAGTCGAAACCACGCGGTGGCGTTCTAAGCTTGGAGGAAAGATCGAGCGGGCGAGTGATCACAGGCGAACCTCATCGTTATCCGAACGCAGGGACGAATCTGTCGGAGCAACCGCAGGCCGAACCAACCCGGACCCTTCGCGGCGCTGCCGCTCACCCACGTCCACTGTCATACTGAGCGCAGCGCCGAATCCAAGAGCGCGGCGGAATGGATCCTCCGCTGCGCTCAGGATGACAAGCATTTGGCGTGGGCAGTTCATCGGGCGGTTCTATGGCTTCTGCGGGCCGGATTCACCCGGCGTGGCACCGCGGTATTCGGTCAGCAAGTACTTCATGATTTCGTTCCCGCCCCACTCCACGTCGCGCACGATCGCACGCACGCGACCGGCGAGAAAATGATAACCGAGATGCGCCGGGATCGCGAGCATCAGGCTGGCCGCCGTCGTCAGCAGCGCCTGCCACATTCCCGCCGACAACGCCGTCGCGGTCACGTAATTGCCGCCGCGCTCGAACGCCGCGAACGTCGTGATAAAACCGAGAACCGTGCCGAGCAGGCCGACGAGCGGCGCCACCTGCGCGATCGCCGCGATCGAATGCAACCGCCGCTCCAGCGCGGGCAATTCGATCACCGCCGCCTCCTGCACGTGAAAACGCATTTCCTCAGCCGACGCGTCCGCCTGCAACAACGCCGCCTTGACCACCGCCGCCACCGGCCCCGGCGTCTCCTCGCACACCGTCAGCGCCTCGATCAGCCGCCGCTTCGCCAGGATGTTCTTGATGCCGTCGATGAACGCTTTCGCGCGAATCTGCCCGCGATGCAGGTAAAGCACGCGCTCGACGAACAACATCACGCCCACGAAGCCGAGCACGACGATGACCCAAAGCACCGGGCCGCCTTTGCTGAAAAGTGTGAAATCGAAACCGGACATGAGAAGAAACAAAAGAGGTTCAGTGGCTCCAAGTCTAGGGCGTAGGGTCTGACTTTACGACCGGGAGGGCGAAGCGTCCCCGCCGAGCCGTGAATGAACCGCGCCGTCCGCGCCCCACCCGCTTCATCGCCACCTCATCGCCGAACACCGAGCCTGCGATGGCGTTCATAATTTCGTCGTGCTGTCAGGGGCCGCGGCGGCCGGCTCCGGCGTCGTTGTCGCCGACGGGACGCCCAGCGTCTTCAACGCTTCGATCGCCATCGTCTCCCCGTAGCCGAGATGGCTATCGCGCAACACGACGTAAACGCGGCGCGCTTCGTCGATCTTCTCGCGCTGCGCCAGCAATTCCCCGAGGTCCAGCAGCGTTTTCGCGAGCCAGTAGGGCCGCTTCGCTCCGGGCGGAATCGCCTCTTTGTTGTCGATGAAAAACGGCGTGATCACGTCGCGCCACCACACCTCGCGCGCCTTCTCGAATTGCCCGCGGCGCTCCAGCAGCTTCCCGAGATTGTAGCCCGCCTCCACCCGCACATCCGGCGGCGCCGCCACGCGATAGAGCAGTTCCTCGAACATCGATTGCGCGAGATCGGCATGCGCACCGGAGCCGTCCGTCGACGAACGCGCATTGTGACACTCCGCGAGCCGAAGCTGCGCCAGCACGACATCCCGCTGCTGCCCGTATTTCGGATTGTTGACCAGGTCTTCGTACGCGACCTGCGCGCGGTCGAACTCGTTCAACAACCGCAGGAGATCGCCTTGCTTCAGCCGCGCCGTGAACACGAGTTCGGGCGGAGCCGGCGGGTTGCGCTTCTCGTCCACGAGCTCCTCGATCAGATGATCCGCATCCTTGAGGTTGTTCTCTTGCCCGAGACGTTCCGAAAGGAGCGCGAGTTGGAACAGCGCGTAGCAGACGTAGGGGCTCGCCTTATACTTGGGCTCGTCCACGAGGGTACGGAGCGCAGTCTGCGCCTTCTGCACCTGGTCGCGTCCGGGCTCGGCATAGTAGTCCGCCTCCTGAATATAAGAATAGATCGCGGCATCCGACGTCGCGTAGTCGGTCCGCAGCTTCGCCAAGGTCTCCGTCGCCGCCTTTTCGTGGCCGAGCTTGAATTCGGCGCCGGCCTTCATCAACGCAGCCATGCTGGCGATCGTGGTCCGCAGCTCCGGGTTCAACGGCGCGATCAGCGGATCGAGCTTCGCCACGAGCTCGATCGTGAGCTCCGGGCGCTGCGCGTCGGACGCCAGACGCGCCTGCAACCAGGCCATTCGCGCGCGGAGTTCCGGGGAGATCGCCGCGGATTGCGCCTCGGGAGAATTCAGCAGCTTCGTCACGCGGCCGAGCGCCGCCTCGGTCTTGCCTTGCCGCACCAGCCCGCGCGCCAAGGTCCACTCGGCCTCCCAACGATTCGTCGGATCGAAGCGCGCATCGGCCTCCAACTCGTCGATCAACTTCGGCAGGTCTTTCGTCGGGTCGTCCGCGTCGGCGCGGATCTCGGCGAGCGCCCGTTGAAAGATCAGATCGCCCGGCGGAATCCCCGCCGGGGGCTCGGTGAGCGCCGCGGCATAGGCGTCGGCCGCGAGCCGATAATCCTGGGCCCGAAAACGCGCCTCGGCCTCGAGCACGCGCAACTCGGCCGTCGTTTGCGCCACGACTTTCGCTTCGGTCGGCGACGTCGCCGCAGGCATCGCCGCCAGCGCTTCGCGCGCTTGGCGCGCATTGTCCGCCGCGACGCGGTAACGATGCTGCTCCCAGGCCGACGTCGCCAACACCACGAACGCATGCGGCCGCAGCGACGAACCGGGGAACTTGTCCTTGAGCTCGTTCGCGCGGCGCTCGGCCGTCGCGTAGTCTTTCGGGCTATCCGTCAACGCAAGCTCCGCGCGCACCAAGAGAATCCCGTCGAGAATCGGCGACTTCGATCCTGCCGCGAGCAGCTTGTCGAGTTCGGCCCGGAACAACCCTCGCTCGGGCTCGCGCTGCGAATCCGCCGCCAGCAGCTGCAGCGCTTGGCGCTGCTTGTCGGCGACGGTACCGTTCTCGAGCAATTGCGTGAGCGCTTCGCGGCCCGAACCGCCGCGCGAGCGGTCGCCAATCACGCCGAGCAACCGGCGAAACTCGTCCGTCCATTCGCGCTCCGCTCGCGGCACGCGCAAGAGCACGTCACGAATCAACCGCACGGCCTCGTCCTTGCGATTCGTCGCCGCCAGCATCACCGCGTACTCTTCGGCAAACCCGTACGCGCGCGACCCTTTGTCTTGATTCGCCTGATACAGCTTCCGCGCGTTTTCGATCTCGAGCGCGCTATAACTGACCGCCGTGAGCCGGACCCTGAGGCCCGCGGCAAGAAACGTCGCGAGCGCCATTTCGCTCGGCGCTTCCTTCTCGGCGAGCCGGTAGTTCGCGTCGGCCTTGCCGCGATCCCGCGGCGTCGCGGCGTCGGCCAGGACGGCTTGTAAAAACCAAAACCACGCGCGATCGGGCCGCGTGAGTTGATCCACGTTGACGCGGTCCGCTTCGTTGCGCGCGTTGTCGAAGCGACCTTGCGCCGCCTGCGCGAGCCCCATGCGCAACCGCCACTCGTTGCCGCGTCCGCCGGGCGCGGCATTCAAAACCTGCTCCGCCTCTGCCGCCCGCCCCGCGTCGAGCAGCGCCGTCGCCAGCGGCAGCGTGATCGCCGCGCGGTCCGCACCCGCCATCGCCAGCAAATCCTGATACAGTCCGATCGCGACGGTCGGCAGTCCGATTTCTTGCGCGCGCTGCGCCGCCGCCAGCGACGCCGCCGCGCCTCCGGCGGAAACCGCCGGCTGCGCCACGGCCAGCGGCACCGCGCGATTGAGCGCATCGGCGCCTCGCGCCGCGGTGGCCGCCATCATCGCGACGCCCAGCATCGCCCCCGCCACGAATTTTCGGATGCCCATCACCACCGCCTCAACTTGCGCAGCTGCGTGGAAACAATCAACCGCGTTGTAAGTGGTTCCTTCTCGCACACCATGGGTGAGTCGACACACTCCGCCGCACGTTTGTTTCCTAAACGCATCTTACCTACCATGCCTACGGTCTTCATCGTTCTCGGCGTCTTCCTCGCCATCGTTATCGTGATTGGTCTTTGGGTCGCCGGCATCTACAATCGGCTCGTTGCCCTGCGCAACCGCTTCAAGAACGCGTTCGCGCAAATCGACGTTCAACTGAAGCGCCGGTACGACCTGATTCCCAATCTGGTCGAGGTCGCCAAAGGATATATGAAACACGAGCGCGAAACGCTCGAGGCGGTCATCAAGGCGCGCAACGTCGCGTACGCCGCGTCGCAATCCGCCGCCGCCAATCCCGCCGACGCCAACGCGGTCAAGGGCCTCGCCTCCGCCGAAGCCGGCCTCACCGGCGCGCTCTCGCGGCTCATGGTCGTGTCCGAGCAATACCCGGACCTCAAAGCCAACCAGAACATGATGCAGCTCACCGAAGAGCTGACCTCGACCGAAAACAAAATCTCTTTCGCGCGGCAGGCATACAACGACAGCGTCATGACCTACAATACGACGCGCGAGACGTTCCCGAACGTCGTCTTCGCCGGCATGTTCGGCTTCCTCCCGGCCGAGCTTTTCAAGATCGACGATCCGACGGAGCGCAACGCGCCCAAGGTGAGCTTCGCTTGAAACGCTGAAACACCGACCAGCTGAAAACCTGAAACGCCGAAAGGCTGAAATCCCTGATTTGAATTCTGAAACTTTGAACCTCGGCATGGTGTTCGTGCCTCTTTCAGCAGATCGGAATTTCCGCATTTCAGAATGTCGGCCTTTCAGCATTTCTCCATGAACGATCCACTCGATTCCGCGATTCCCGTGGGTGCCGGTCCCGGTCAAACGGTCCCGCCCCCCACGCCTCCGCCCGTCGCCCGCGCGCCGCGCTCCACGCCCTCGGGCAACGACAAGATCTGGGCGCTGTTGAGTCACCTCTCCAGTTTCGTCGGCCTCCCGATTCTCCTGCCGCTCATCGTCTATTTCGCGATGCGCGACGACTCCGCCTACGTTCGCGACAACGCGAAGGAAGCGCTCAATTTCCATCTTTCGTTGCTCATTTACGGGCTCGGCTGCGGATTATTGGTTCTGACGATTATCGGCGCTCCGCTCGCCATTTTGATCGGCATCGCGATCGCCGTCGGCGGCTTCGTCTTATCCATCGTCGCAGCAATCCGCGCCTCCGACGGCGAAGTGTACAAATATCCGCTGACGATCGGTCTCGTGAAGTGACGCTTCAACTCCTCACGACCGAAGAGTTCCAACGCCGCAGCCGGATGATGCCGCAGCGGCCGTACGTCGTTGCCGTGACGGTTCTCGTTACGACGTTCTTCGCCGGCCTCGCGTTGACACCGGCGAACGACCGGCTCGCCACCGCGGTTTGGGCATTCGGCTGGATTGCGAGCGTTTCGATCACCTTCGGGGCAACGTTCGGTTGGGGCCGACGCTGTGGATTCAGCCTCAAAGATTCGGCCGGTCGCGTCTCGCTCACGAACTTTTTGCGCAACGTCGCGATGAGCGCCGTCATGTTTTTCGCCGTCGGCGTCGTCGCCGGCGGATTCTTGGCCGCCGGGCTCGTTGTCATTCACCACCGATAAATCATCATGGGCTGGGGACGCATGCTTCTACTGGGCAATGTCGGGCAGCAACTCGACATCCAAGACACGCAGGAAACGCTCGCGCAAATCGGCGAAAGCCTTCGCCGCACGCACGACTTCAAACAGCGCGTCGGCGCGAACCTCCAGGAACTCGCCACCGAAAACGCGGAGTTGAAACTCTACTTGGCCGCCATCGTCCGTGTGTTGGTCGCGAAGGGGATCGTCACCGCAAAAGAACTCGAACAGCTGGTCGACGCGCTCGATCGCGACGACGGCCGGCGTGACGGTCGCTTCGAGGGCAAGATCGCTCCGTCGTAACGATCCATGGACTTCTTCCAGGCCCAGGCTCGCGCGAAAAAGCGCACCTCGCGGCTCGTGGCGATGTTCGTGGTCGCGGTGATCGGCACGATCGTCGCGATGTATTTCGCCGCGCTGCTCATCATGAGCCAGACCCGCGGCGACGAGCGGCGTCATCGGCACACGTACTACACCGAAGCTGAACCGGTCTTGGCGCCGCTGCCGCTTTGGCAGCCGCAATTGTTGGCCGGCGTTGCGCTCACCACCCTCGCCGTCGTCGGCTTCGGCTCGCTCTACAAATGGAGCCAGTTCTCCGCCGGCGGAAAGGCCGTCGCGGAGAGCGTCGGCGGTCGACGAGTGAGCCCGCACACGCAAGACCTCAAAGAGCGCCGGCTGCTCAATGTCGTCGAAGAGATGGCGATCGCCTCCGGCGTCCCCGTGCCCGCGGTGTACGTCATCGATGAGGAGCCAGCGATCAACGCCTTTGCCGCCGGGCTGACGACCAGCGATGCCGTGGTCGCCGTCACGCGCGGCACGCTCGACACGTTGAACCGCGATGAGTTGCAAGGCGTCATCGGCCACGAATTCAGCCACATTCTCAACGGCGACATGCGGCTGAACCTCCGCATCGCCGCGATCATCTTCGGCATTCTCGTGCTCGGCCTCGTGGGGCGCGGCGTCCTCTGGTCGATGCGCAACGTGCGCGTGCGCGGCGGCAAAAACTCCGGCGGGATCGTCGCGGTGATTTTCGTCACCGGCATCGCGTTGCTCGTGATCGGATACGTCGGCTATTTCTTCGGCCGGCTGATCCAAGCCGCGGTCTCGCGGCAGCGCGAATTCCTCGCGGATGCCTCCGCCGTGCAGTTCACGCGCAACCCGCGCGGGATCGCGGACGCGCTGAAAAAGATCGGCGGTCACACCGAGGGATCCACGATGCACGCGAATCAAAGCGCGGCGATCGGACACTTCTTCTTCGCCCAGGCGTTTCGCAGCGGCTTCAGCGGGCTCTGGGCCACGCATCCGCCGCTCGAGGAGCGGATCCGCGCGATCGATCCGAATTTCGACGGCAAGTTCGCCGCGACCTCGACCGAAACCACGGACGACGCCTCGCCGGCCGCCGCGGCATTGTCACCGACCGGACTCGCCCCCCGTTCCGAGCCTGGCGCCAAATGGAGTCCGCGCCCTGCCTCCTCCGAACCGCCGCCAATTTCATCCGCGCCCTCGACCGCGGCCACCGCCGCCGTGGCCTCGATCGGCGCGCTCACGCCGGCTCAAATGGCCAACGCGCAAGCCATCCTCGACGCGACGCCGGCGCGCTTGCGCACTGCGGCGCAGTCGCGGACCGAAGCGCGCGTCTTGCTCTACGGCCTGTTGCTGAGCGACGACGCCGCGACGCGCGCGCGCCAACGGCAACTTGTCGCGGACGGCGAAGGCAACGAAGCGCTCACGCGGCTCGATGAGCTCGAGCCCTCGCTCCGGCTGGTGCGGGACGAGCAACGCTTGCCGCTCGTCCAGCTCGCAATGCCCGCGTTGCGCGAGGTGCCGCAGAGTGCGCTGCAGCCATTTCTAGCGACGCTCGACGAATTGATCCGCGCCGACGGCCAGATTTCGGCCTTCGAGTTCGCGATGCAGAAGATTCTCACGCACACGCTGGCGTTGAGCCACGCGCCGAACACGGCCGTTGTGCAGTACTATTCGTTCAACGCCTTGGCCGACGAAATCGCGACCGTGCTGTCGGTCCTCGCGCGAGCCTCGACCTCGGACGCCGCACAAGCCCCGCAAGCGTTCGCCGCGGGGGCTGGGCATCTCAAGTTGATCGAGACCAAGCTCGCCTACTCCGAGGCCGCGGGGAACGACCTCAACGCCTTCGACGCCGCGCTCGACAAGCTCGCGCAAGCGAGTCTCCCGATCAAACACCGCACGTTGGTGGCGAGCGCCAACGTCGTGCAGGCCGACGGCCAAGTCCTCGTCTGCGAATTCGAACTCCTCCGCGCCATCGCCGCCGCCCTCGACGTCCCCATGCCCCCTTTGGCTGTCGTCGCCTGAGCGGTGGGATTTTCGATTTTCGATTCTGGATTGCGGATCGCGGAACCCGTAGCTGCGAGCGCCAGCGCGCGGACGATTTGCCGCATCGTTAGGTGGGGGCGGCACTGCCGCTGCCGCCCTGAGTTCCAACCCACGCTCGCTTCGACGCCGTTGCCCTTCGCGGCCTTCGCGCGACGCCCAGGCATTAATTCCTCACGTAAAGGGCGCCAAGGACGCAAAGGTCGCCAACGCCGCAAACCGCACACCGCGATACCACTACCGGAATTCCGGTAAATGAAGGCGTTGTCCTAATGGGCTCCGATCGTCTGTGCTGAGCGTGACTCGCGCCAGCCAGTCACGCTGCCGCCACGCAGCGACCCGTTCCCAGCGCTTCTCTTCAACTCCCATCTCGACGCGACGAATCCGTTCCCACCGGACTCGCCATTTCCCCACCCCATGAATCCTCTGTCCGGGCTCCGGATGGCCACCGCCGCCGCTGCCGCATGGATCACCCTGCTGACCGGCTGCTCCAGCGGCCCGATGGAAATCACCAACGTCCATTACTACGCCGTCAGTCATGGCGAGAATACTAATTTCTACCGCCTGACCGTCACCGCGAACACGCAGTTCGGCGTCGCCGGCTACCGCGAGGGCTGGTTCCCGGCCACGGCCGTGGATAAGCTGTTCGGCGATGTCAGCGCCGCCGGCGGCCAGTCGTCGAGCGCGGCCAAGGAAGAAATCCGCGCCGCCTACGACGAAGCCATCGCCAAAACCACCAAGGCGTATCTCGAAAAGGCGGCCAAGCCCGAGACCACCGAAGCCGACCTGAAGCCCTATTGGGAGCCGCGCAAACGCGTCCTCGCGTTTCCCGATTCGTACGCGCCGGTCTTCGGCGACGGCGCCGAGATCGCCTACGATGTCGCCCGCGGCGTTGCCGTGCCGCACTCCGACGAAAAACTCGTCATCGTCCTCTCCTCCGATCCCGACGGAGTGATCGGCGCGATCACGAATGTCGCCGAGGAAGAAAAGACCGCGCAAACGATCAACAAGCTGGGCGCCCTCGTCAACGAGCGCGCGCGCATCGATCATGCGACGGCCGGCGCGCGCAACGACGTGCAGAAGCAGCAGGTCGCCGCGATCCGTCAGGTGCTCGACGGCATCAACAAGCCCGCCGACGCCGCCACGGGCGATGCCGCCGCGCTAAAATCGACTATGGCCAACCAGATGCTGCTCCTGCGCAGCGTCCTCGATCTCGCCGCGCCATGAGCCGCTTCGCCCGCACATCCCTTGCACCGATGATGGTCGCCGCGAGTTGCTTCCTCGCCGGTTGCGCGAGTTCGACGCTGCAACTGGACCTCGCGATGTACCACGGAGACCCGAGTTACGGCGTCAGCGATTCCGAAACGCTTTCCCGGGACATCGCACACGCCTCCACCGTGCTGGCCCGCACGCAATCGCTCGTCACGCAGGCGAAGGACCGCGCCGAGGAAGCGAACACGCTCTTCGAGGTCTATAGCTCGGTATTCCGCGCCAAAGCCGAAGCCAGGAACAATCCCGATAGCGACGACGATCTGCGCGCGCTCCGGGGGCGAAAGGAAAAATACCTCGCTTCGCTGGCGCCGCTGACGCGCGAACTGCCCGGTGGAATCGCTGCCCTCCAAGCGGCCATTGCCACGGCGCGCACCGCCACCGCGCGGCTCCACCTGGATCCGACGAACGCGAAAAACGCCGCCAAGCTCCAACAGGCCCGGGCTGACATGCACGCCGCCATCGTCTCGCTTCGCACGCTCCTCGGCGATTTCGACCTTTCGGCCGGAGCCGACTACATCGGTTGGATTCGCCTCCAGGGGCCGAAATACGCGACTTGGTTGAAGGCGAATCTGAAGACCGCCCAGCTCGACGACAGCCGCGATGGACCGAAGCCGAATTCGTTGGCCGCACATCCAGGCGTCCAATCGGCCATAACGTCGGCTCTCAAATCGCTACGACCGTTCTTCGTGAATCAGCCGCAGCTCTTGCGCGACTTCGCAGAGGCCGACTCGTTGCAGAAGGCACTCCCGCTCTTGGAGCGCGCGCTCCCCTCGGCCACCGAGTCGGTCGCGGCGAAATCGACCGAGATCGCTCGCGAAGTCCAGGGCCTGGCCAGCGGGTCGCTGTTCCACGACATGCTGGAGTTCGATAATCTCCAGAACGCGGCCGATCCTCGGTGGCGCGTCGTCAAGGACCCGCGGAACGCGAGCAACTGGGTCGAGCTGAAGCAGCAGACGTATTTTTATTCCGAGGGAAAAAATTCCGTCGTCGTGGTCCGCGACCGGCCGGACGACTTCCGCGTGCAGAACGCCTCGAATAATCCGACCGCGCTGATCCGTTCCCAACTCGAGATCAGCCGCGCCGTGACCAATGCCGCGATCGCCATCGGCGGCGCCGCTGCCGGCGTGCCGAAGCTCACGGCGTTTACCGCCGCCGCCACGGCACCGGGCAACGCCACGATCGTGACCGACGACAGCACCGCCGGCGAACGGCAGGCGGCCGATGCCGCGCGCATCGCCGAGGAAACCCGTCTGCGCAATGCCGTGCTCGCCGACCTGAAGCTTCGCCTGCGCCAAGCGCAAAGCGATCTCGACGCCGCCGGCAGCGACCCCGCCAAGATCCGCGCGGCCGCCGACGAATTCTACGCGATGGTGCAGGCGGCGAAAGCCTTGCTGCCCGCCCCCGCTCCGGCCAATCCGCCCGCCGGAAGCGCCAGCCAGCCCTAAACCAGCAACGCCATGCATGTCGGCCAGAGAGTAAAATTGATCCGCAAACTCAGCGGCTATGACAAAGGCGCCGAAGGCGTCGTCGCCCACGTCACGAAAAACGAGGTCACCGTGGACATCGACCGCGACGCCGACGGAACCAAGGTCGAACCGCCCGATCCGATGCCGCCCGTCGAAGGCGACAAGTACTTCACCTCCGATTAAATCGCCGGTTTTCGCCTCGCGGCTTAACCGACCGATGCCCCGCAACGAGAACTAAACGCTTCGCGCACCCCATGCCCACCACTGCCGGTTCCGCTTCCGCTTCGACGACGTCCGCCACCACCCGCTCGCCGCGGAGCGCCCCGACGTTCGAACCGCCGTCCAAGGTTACCGTCGTCGTTCACGGCGTCGGTCAACAGATGCGGCTCCAGACCTTGAAGTCGTTCATCGACGGGGCGACCGCGCAATTCGACATTCCCAACACGCAAACGCGGGCCGAGCTCGCCCGCCAGCTCGAGCACAAGGGATTCGTCTCCGCGCCGGGCCTGCCGTGCGTCTTTCGCGAATTCAATTTCGCGCGGCTCATCAACCCGCACCTGCACCTCGCCGAAGAAGATCCCAAGCTTTGGGTCAGATCGTGCCGCAATCATCTCCGCGAGATCAATCGCCGCCGTGGCGGTCCCGCGCACGCCGACTTCGTCGAGGTCGAGAACACGGTCGACGATCTGCTATTCGCCTCGAAACTTGGCCGGTTCATCGCGATGCGGTTTCACGTGCAGGCCGATGGCTTCGCCGCGCCGGCCATGCATTTCGTGCGGCAAGTGCAGCTCTATTTGGATTACCCGCCGTATCGCGACGGCATCGCCGGGCGGTTCCGCCGGATGATGGACGACATCGTCGCGAAATCGCCGCACGGCGAACGAAACATCACCGTCGTCGCGCACAGTCTCGGCACCGTGGTCGCCTTGCGCGCGCTGCTCCACGCCGCGCAGAACAGGCATCCGTGGATCGATCGCGTCGAACGTTTCGTCACGTTCGGCAGTCCCATCGATCTCCTGCTGATTCTCTATCCGCACCTGTTCACATCGGTGCGTACGGGCCCGAGCCATCGCATCGCGTGGAGCAACTACACGCTGGGCAACGATCCGATTGCGACCGATCTGAGCGCCACGCGCGGCTGGGTCGCGGAGCATGCGGCGGGGGTGTTCGCCGCCGACGCACCCGAAGAAATCGATCTCGGCAAAGGCTCGGTGCTCGTGGCGCACACCGACTACTGGCATCACGACGGCATGCTCCGTGAGATCATGCGCCCGGGCTCGGCGGACGAGAAAGACGCGGCGCATGATGCGACATCGTCCCCGGCCAAGCACGCGCCGACGCACCGGCGGCGCTCGAACACCACGGCATTTTTCACGGGCAGTTTGGCCACGTCCGCGCTCGTGGCGTGGCTGGCGATGGTGTGGTGGGAGGAAAACACGAAGGAGCACGACATGTTCCGTCACATGCTCGGCGGCTCGCTTTGGCAGGCGGGCATTTGGGTGGCGATGGCCGTGATGATTTTCTGCCACATGCAAGCCTGGAGCACGAGTCGGGCGGGCCGCGCCGCCGCCGCGTTCGGCTGTATGCTATTTTCCTGGCTGGCCTTCCTGATGTTGCCGCCCGTCAGCTTTGCGGCGACGGCGAACGAGCTCCCCGAGTTCGCTCCGTTGGACGGCGCGGAAGCCCGCCTGCACACGGCGAGCCTGGTGATTTTTCTCGTCCCGCTCACCGCGTGCATCGGCGCGGCGAGCGCCTGGTTCCAACGGTCCCGCGGGCTGAGCAAAGGTGCGGTGGGCGGCCTGCTCGTCGTGTTGACGCTCGGCTTGTCGCTCTTTGTCGGCACGCGTCAGAACGTATCGAACCTGTCCGCGGAGTTCGGCGTCTTGTCGCTGACCTTGGGCCTCTGGTGGCTCGGCGTGCTCCTCGGCCGGATTCACCACGCCTTCCTGCGCTTCGTCGGCGGCCGCGACCACCTCGATGCATTGTGCCGGCTGTGGAACGTGACCGTGAAGAAAATCGGCTTCCGAAGAGTGTAGCGATTTTGGATTGGGATTTTGGATTGAGCGGACGTAGTTGCGAACGCGAGCCCCTCGACAGGCTCGGGGCCCTGCGCCCGTCGAATGGGCGAACGGAGAATCCCGGCGTCGCCCGGTAGGGGTGGCACGCTGCCGCCTGAGTTCCAGCGTTACGCTCGCGCTGACGCCTTTGCACCCTCCAAGCCTTTCGCGCGAGGCCCGGCATTGATTCCTTACGCAAGGGCACAAAGGCCGCGAAGAATAAAAGCCGGCGAGGGAGCCGCGTCCGTGGAATCTCGCGCACGCGCACCTTGCCCGTGTTGTCCCATAGGCGTCTCGCCC
>CBINOT010000166.1:0-13685 GCA_966252355.1 uncultured Opitutus sp.
CCCCGGGACTTTGAGCCGGCCTTGCGCCACGTCTTGGATGGCCCGCGCCAGATCGGCGATTTCGTACGGTTTCGGCACGACCGCGCAGAAGCCGTAGGCCTGGTAATTCGCCAGCACGGGATCGTTCGAGTATCCGCTCGACACAATCCCGCGCACGCCCGGATCGATCCGACGCAACGCCTCCATGGCCAGCCGTCCGCCCATTCCGCCGGGCACGGTCAAATCGAGCACGACGACATCGAAGCCGCGGCCGGCATGCAGCGCGTTCTCATATTCCCTGACGACGTCGGCGCCGTCCGCCACGATCGTCGCTTCATGTCCGAGTTGACGCAGCACAATGCTGGCGGTGCGGCGTATGACCTCCTCGTCATCCATGAACAGCACCCGACACGCGGTCGCGCGCGACGGAACGCCCAGCGCCGGCGCCGCGAGCGCCGGCGATTCTTTCGCAACCGGCAGCCACACGTCGAAGCAGGTGCCGCGCCCGATTTCCGATTGCACGCGAATCAAACCTTGATGGCGTTTGACGATCGAATGCACGGTCGCGAGGCCGAGGCCATTATTTTTCGGCTTCGTGGAGAAATACGGCTCGAAAATACGAGCGAGGTGTTCGGCCGCGATGCCGGGGCCGTCGTCGCGCACGGTCAATTTCACATACTTGCCGGCGCGGAGCGCTCCTTCGGCGCCGTCCGCCACGTCGACGGCCGAGAGCTTCAGCGCAACGACGCCGCCGCTCGACATCGCTTGCGCGGCATTCAGGACGAGATTGTGCACGACGCGGCTGATTTGTGCACGATCGACATCCGCCGGCGGCAAGTTGGGCTCAACCTCGATGTCGCAACGCACCGGTGAACCGTGACGCGCAAACTCGGCGGCTTCTCGCACCACGTCGGGCAATGCCACTGCACGCCGCACGGGGTCCCCGCCTTTGGCGAACGTCAGCAACTGCTGCGTCAATTCCGCCGCCCGGCGAGCGCCACGCTCGGCATCGGCGATGATGTCGCCGGCCGCGGCTTGCACGCGTTCATCCATCGCGGCAAGACCGAGATTCGCCATGATGACGGTGAGCAAATTATTGAAATCGTGCGCGATGCCGCCAGCGAGCACGCCGAGCGATTCGAGCCGCGTGGCGCGCTCGAGTTCGGCGTTGAGCCGCGCCTCGTTCTCGAGTTGCTCGCGGATTTGCGCCGTTTGCTGGCGCACGCGGCGACGCAAGATGACGACCCAGCCAATGCCGAGCGCGGCGCAAAGCGCAAATCCGCCGGCGATCGCAAGCGCGCGCTGGGCAGTCCACCACGAAGGTGCCTCGAGGACGCGAATATCGCCGGCGTCGCGCAATTGCAGACGGAAGGTCCGCGGCCGGCGATACTCGTCGAACTCGAGCGCATAGACACCGGTGAGTTCGACGACGCTGCCGTCGCGCGGAAGCGCAGCCGTTGCGTTATCTCCCACGAGCGCCTCGAACAGCGTATCGCCCGCGCGAATCATCAGTCGGTGCCCGCCTTCATCGCTGATGTGGTCGTGCAAACGTCCGCGAACGGTGACGAGCCGTCCGTCGGCATCGGCATCGAGCCGCGCGGGCACCTCGAGCCTCATCGGCGTCGGAGCGCGGCCCGGCGGCGCTCGCCGCCATACCGCTTCGCGCAGCACCAATCGACTTCCATCGCGCCCGGGCAGACCGACGACCTCGATCCATTCGCCGGCGGCCAGTGGCAGCGCATCGCGATGCAGCACCAACAAACCGGCGTTATCTTGCTGGAGATAGAGGTACCGCCCCGGCTTGTTATAAAGCACGACCCCGGTGAGACGCACGTGATGGTCGAGGGCATGAAACGCGAGGAACTGCCGGAGACTGCCGACCGATCGCGTCGGTGCCGTAAACGGGTCGGCCGGCCGCGGCTCTTCGACCTCGATCGCCTCCGCGTCGGCGACCCAGAGACGCACGCCGGTTAATTGCCGCTGTGCATTCGAGACCGCGGTGCACACGCCCGTGACTCGCACCATGGAACCGACAAGGGTCGCGATCGGTGCCTCGGCCGAGATGTTCGCCGTGAATTCGCCGCCCGCGGTGGTGAGCTCCATCTGCGACCACATGCCAGAACGGGTGACGTTGCGGAGATAGCCGCGCATTTCGATGCGTTTGCCCTCTTCCGAACCCGTGATCGCTTGCTCGTAGGTGACCAAGCGACGCGGAGGATACGCGGCGATTTCCTGCACATTCAGATCCTTCAGCTCGAGCTCGGGCGCAAACACGCCATTGGTCGAGACGCCGAGCGCCGCCACGATGCGTCCGGGCGGCGGAGGCGGATCGGAACGGTTGCCATACTGGACTCGCACCCCGCCGCTCATGTCCTGGAGAAAGAAGAATCCGGCTTTCGGATCCGACCACGTCACGATCCCGCGTAAATAAGCGGGATAATGCTGCGCCGCTTCTTCCGGGCGGAGTTCCATGATCTGTTCGGCCAAGCGCAATTTCAGCAGCGGCTCGGAACGACTGGCATTCGCGTTGACATCCACCCTCGCGCCATGCGGCACGATGCGGAACACGGGATCGCTCAGGCTCGTTTCCAAATGACGGCCGGTCGGATGCCCCACGACTTCGATCGTTTCGCCCGCTTCGAACACCGCCGGTTGCTCCGTGCGAATCAGGATCTGGCCCGTCCGGTCCCGCAGCGTGATCGAGTGGTCCGGGTCACGCGCCCAAATTTCGCCCGCGACGTGCACCCAATCGTCGGGACGGGCGTTGGCGAGTTGCTCGATCGCGATTTGGGGTCGGTTAAAAAGCGGATCGCTGTCCAGCCAGCCCAGCAGCGTCACCTCGCTGCGGCGCGGAGACCACCCGTCAATGCGACGCAGCTCGCCATTCGGGTCGCGCGTCGCGACATACACGCAGTTGATGCGCACGCGTGCTCCCGTGAGCTGCGGAATGGGCTCGGTCTGGCCCAGCATGACGCGCGTGACGACCAATCGACCTTCGGAGAGGATGTCGAGTTGGAGGTGCCACGGATCGACTTCGCGTTGGCGGCACACGTAACCCTCGATGCTGACCCACTGGGCGTCGAAACGGGAAAAGTCCGCCAATGCGCCTTGGGTCGGGAGCGGAGTCAGCGGTGTCTTGTCGGTCAAGACGGTGACTTTGACTTCATCCCCGGAAATCCCCGCGATGGGAACGATGGTGCCCTCGATACGCACCCGCTGGCCGGAAGTCATCGGTAACTCTCGCCCGCGCACCGGCAAATAGAAGCCGAGGCCCTGACTCTCGCCCCACAGCAGCTTCCAATACGGATCGTAGTAGTACACCACGAACTCGAGGCGAATGCGCTGCGGCTTGTGCTTATCCGCCTCGGAGATGTTGTAGAAGTCGCCTGAACTCGTGATCACCAGCGGCGCCGGCTCGGGCTCGGCGGCACGTGTGAACCTGCCGCTCGACAATGCGAGCAGAAGAGCAATGAAACGAGCCGAACCCAGAAAGGTTCGGCGAACGAGTGCGCACGAAAAAGGGTGCACGAGGAGGGTATCCAATCGAAATACTGAAGCCGCGGGCACTGAGTTAATCGGCGCCGCCTCCAGCGTTTTAAGGTTAAATTCTTGTCGCGCCTCCTCGGAAACTACGCAGGCGGCGACGGCGCCGCCCGATCGAGGTGACAGCTTGTCGAGCCGAGTTCGCCACGCGATCCGCGCGATCGTTTCAACACGCTGCGCATCTTCGCTTTGCTTCTCGCGCAAACGCTATTTCACTCAGCCACCGATGATCGAAGTCCAGCACCTCACGCGGGTATTTCGTACCTACAAAAAGCAGCCTGGATTCTGGGGTGGAGTTAAAGGCCTTTTCCGACGAGAGTTCGACGAGACAATCGCGGCGAACGACGTGTCATTCACCATCGACGAAGGTGAGTTCGTCGGCTTCCTCGGCCCCAATGGCGCGGGGAAGACCACGACGCTCAAAATGCTGTCGGGACTCATCTATCCCACGAGCGGGACGGCGCGGGTCGCCGGCTTCGATCCCACGAAGCGAGAAAACGCCTATCGGCGCATCTTCGCGCTCGTGCTGGGGCAGAAAAACCAACTGTGGTGGGATCTGCCGGCAATCGAATCTTTTCACCTGCTCCGCGCGATCTATTCGCTGCCCGCCGATCAATTCAAAGCGACGCTCGACGAGTTGGTTGCGCTGCTCGACGTCGGCAAGAAATTGAACGTCATGGTGCGCGAGCTCTCCTTGGGCGAACGCATGAAGATGGAGCTGATCGCCGCGCTGCTGCATCGTCCGCGCGTCCTTTTCCTCGACGAGCCGACGATCGGCCTCGACGTCGTGTCGCAAAAGGCCGTGCGCCAGTTTTTACGCGATTACAATCGCCGGCATCGGGTCACCATCTTGCTCACGAGCCACTACATGGCGGACATTCAGGAACTCTGCGAACGAGTCGTCGTCATTCACAAGGGCCGCAAGATCTACGATGGCGCCCTCGACCGCTTGGAGACGGCCGGCGGCGCGCGGCAGAAAACGATCACCTTTCTTCCTGCCCCCACCGGCAACACCGTGGGAAACGTGGCCTTTCCCGACCATTGGCAGTCAAGCCACGCCGCCACGACCCGCAGCGCCGACGGAAAATTCAGCGTCCGCATCCCGGTCGATAAAGTCGTCGCCGTGTCTCAGGAGATTTTAAGCACGGGACCGGTGGCGGATATCACGATCGAAGACATTCCGCTCGAAGACATCATCGCGGAACTCTTCACCGCCCAAGCCTGACGAGCGTGCCCGGCGGCCGCCGAAGAGACAGGCGCCCAGCGGGCAATGACTCGCCGATCGCGACTACAGCACCCGCGCGATCCGCGTTTCGACGACCGGCGATGGCGCGGGCAGATTGCGCGGCACGCGCAGAATCGCTTCGACGGTATCGGCGGAGACCGGGCCGAGCGCGAGACGGCCACCGTGATTTTCCGCAACGCGGCTCGCCACTTCCACTCCGAGCCCGACGCCGGTGGATTTGGCCGACACGAAAGGCCGGTGACGGAAGCCGCTGGACTCCGGCGGGGGCGCCCAAACGCCCGAATTCTTGACCCGGAAACTCACGGCGTCCGTGCCGTCTTCGGCCGCGACGGTGACCGGCCGCCCGTCCGACGCTTCGACGGCGTTCATCACCAGCTCCGCCAGCGCGAGGGCCAACGCACGCGTGTCGGCCATCATCGCCGTTTCGCTGAATTCATTGAGCCAGACCACGCGCTTGAGATGCTTGTCCTCGAGCCAGTCGTCGAGGCGTTCGCGCGTGAACCGCAGCACCGACGAAACCGTGGTTGGCTCCGGAATGATCGCGCTCTTCGTCAGGTAAGCCAGATCGTCGATCCGCCGTCGCAAGCGATGAATCGCGGTGCTGACCTGCGTGCTAAGACGTTCGAGTTCGGCCCGGCTTGTCGTCGCTTCGCGCGAAAGCTGGACCATGATGTCAACCGGCGTGAGCGCGTTGCGAAACTCGTTCGACAGCTGTTCGCCGGCGCGCTGCAGCAGAGTGTGCATGTTGTGCGCATCGGCCTCCTGCGCGGCGGTCGCAGCCGGCGTCGTGTCTTCGAGCGCAATGAGAAAGTCGCCGGCGGCTTCGGTCGGATCGATGCGCCGGACCGAAAGGCGGAGTTTACGCGGCGCCCCAATCAATTGATGATCCACCTCGACGCGCGCCGACGCCGCACGACTTTGCACGGCGGCCGTGATCGCGGCCGCCCAGCCGGCGGGCATATCGTCGCACGTGATCGCCGACGGCTCGGTGCGCCCGATCAAGGAACGAAACGGCGCATTGACGTGCACGGTGCGCAAATTCGCGCTGACGATCGCTGCGGCGATTGGCATCGCGTGCAGCACGGCAAGCGAACTCGCCGACGATTCGCGCTGCCCCAGCCGTGGCGCGACGATTTCGCCGATCGCCTCGAGCGCTTGGTACAACAACGTGAGTTCCTGCTCCTGATAGTCGCCCCCGGCGATGCGGGGACCCGCGAGCAACAAGCCCGCGAGGCCATTACGTCCCGAGATCGGCACCGCGATTTCCGCGCCAAAGACCGCAAGTTCGCGTACGGCGGCGCCCTCGCGGCCCGACTCGGGCTGCAGCCGTTTGCGCCATACCATCGTGCCGCGCTCCACCATCAGCTGCGCGATCCCGCTGCGGGTATTGAGCTGGAATGCGTCGTATTCGGCCGCATCGACCCCGCTCGCCGCCGCGCAGCGAAAAGTGTGCTCGGTCGTCGTGAGATCGGCCACGTATAGGATCAAGCGGCCGCATTGCAGGACTTCGCGCAGTTTTGCCAAGTACTCCGCGCTGAAGGATGCCCCGCCGGTCGCGTGCGGCAACAAGCGGGAAAAATCGCGCCACAACGCAAGCGTCGTCGCCTGACTGGCGGCGTTGCTTTGGGCCGGCGAGATCTCCGGCGACCCGCCCGCCATCGGCGCTTCCGACGGGCGCCGGCGCTGGCAACGGGTAATCGCCAGCTGCACGACGTTGCCGTGCAACGGTCGACGAAAAATCTGCTGCGCGCCGGCGAACATCGCCGCCTCTTCCCATTGCGAACGCGCCGCATCGGTCGCGACGAACAGCGGCGTATCGCTGATCGAACTCAGCTGTTTCAACGCGTCGACGGTCCAGGGAGTCATGGTCGCTTCGGCGACGAAACACGCGTCCGACGCCGCCGCGAGCGCCGGATTTTGCATCGCCTGCCCGATTTCGATCGGGATGACGCTATCCGCCGGCGATAATAGCGTGCGTAATGCCTCGGCCCAGCCGGGCTCTGAAGTCACGAGCAATAACCTCATCCGCCAACCGACTGCCGGGCACGCAAAGCCGACACTCGCCTCGACGCCATCCATGGCGAACGCCGACCCGATCGAACTCGCTGCGTCGAATGGCGTTTAAGGGTGATCACGGCTCGTGCGTCCGAGCATGGGAGCCACGCGTCCGCCGCCAAGTCCAAAACTTTTAACACCCTCCGCCCGAATCGTCCGGTGACGCCATGCGCGGCGCGGCCGCGGGAAAGCGAAAAATCGATTACAGTTGAGGACCGCGCGGCCGTGCGCCTCTTTCTCGCCACCCCATGAGCGAAGGGTTGCCCAACCGGAGAGTCACGCTGCGTGACATCGCCAAGGCCGTCGGCGTCTCCCATGTCACGGTGTCGCGGGCGTTGCACGACGATCCGGAGTTTCCCTTGGCCCGCCGGCGCCAAATCCAGGAAGTCGCCCGGCAGCTCGGTTATCAGCCGGATGCGATGGCCGTGGCGCTCGGCAAGCGGCGCCATGCGTCGAAAGAAAAGCCGATCGCGGCGGGCGTGGCTTGGCTGAACTACTGGGCCGATCCCCGCCAACTGCGCGGCTATCGCGAATTCGACCTGTATTGGCAAGGAGCCCACGAGGTCGCGGAGCACAGCGGCTTTCACTTGGAGGAGTTCGTCGGCCGCGGGCTCACCGCGGCGCGGCTCGAGCGAATCCTCACCGCGAGAAACATTCTCGGGGTGCTCATTCCGCCCCACAAAGCGGCCGATTTGCCGCCGGACTGGGACCGTTTCGCCTGGGATCGCTTCAGCGCCGTCCGGTTTGGATATTCGGTGCAAACTCCCCCCGTGACCCTCGTCTCGGGCGATCATCTTGGCTCCGGGCGGCTGACATTCGATCGGATGCGGCAGCTCGGCTATCGCCGCATCGGCTTCGTCTGGGCGCATGCGGTGAACAATCTGACCGTATCCGGCTTCCTTATGCAGCAGGCGAACGTGCCGGCCGCGGAACGCGTGCCCGTGCTGCTCTTGCCGGAGTCGCGCGAGCGTTGGCCCGCCCTGCTCCGCACCTGGCTGAAACGGCACCGCCCTGACGCGCTCTTTACCGACGCCAGCGGCCTGCGGGACATGCTCGAACGCCTCGGGCTGCAGGTGCCGCGCGATCTCGGCCTCGCCGCCAACAGCATGCTCGATGGCGATTCGAACGCCGGCCTCGACCACAATTCGCGGGAGATCGGACGCACCGCGATGGAGACCCTGATTTCGCTGATTCAGCACCATTATCTCGGCGTTCCGAGCATTCGGCGCGGCGTGTGGGTCCAGGCGCAGTGGATCGACGGCTCGATGCTGCCGCCCAAACGGTCGCGGCGCCGCTGAGGTTGCCGTCTCGTTTAACCGGTAAAGGGACAAAAGGGCTGACCTGATCGCGGACGCACGGACACAGTCCGGCCGCTGCGAATAGATTCCGCCTCGAGCGCGGTCGGCGGACTTCCGCCACCCCGCTCGAATTGGGAATCGTCGCGTCCGTTCCTACCCCCTTTTTGCGGATTCTTCCGCGAACGCCGCCGGTTCCCGAGGGGACGCCGGCGACCGCGATCACGCTCCCCTCGACGACATAACCCCCCATAACATGAAAGTTCTGAGAATCCTCGCCCTCGCAACCGGCTCCGTCGCCGGATCAGCCGCGTTCGCGCTCGACGTCACGATCGGCGCCACGAACCAGACCGGAATCAACAACGCCATCAACCAAGTCGCCGCCGCAGGCGGCGGCACCGTCTTCATGAACGCCGGCACTTACACGATTACCGGCTCCGTGCTCATGAAAGGCAAAGTCGCGCTCGACGGTGTGGGCACGTCCACCTACGTGCGCGGCACTTCGTCGTCGAATACCTTCCACAACATCGAGTGCAGCACGGACAATTCGGACAACATGACCGTCCGTGACATGAAGGTGGACACCTGGCTGGGCACCGGCATCGGCGTTCACATCACCGCAAGCACGATCAACGACGACAACAACCGGATCATCGCGGTCGAGCAGTTCAACAGCAATTCGCATGGCATCAACGGCGGCGGACAAAACGCGCTCACCATTCAGAATTGCTACGTGCACACCTCCGGCAACGTCAACGGGCCGAGCCACAACTTCTATTGGCGCCGCTACAACAACGTGAATATCAGCGGCACGCGGTCGCTCGATTCGCGCGGTTGCGGCTTCAAGATGTCCTGGGGCACGAGCCTGACGTTCACCTCCTGCACCTGCACCGGCAACGACCAGGACGGCATCATCACCCAGCACACGACCGACCAACCCGTCTCGGGCGTCAACGTGAACAGCTGCACGCTGACCAGCAATAACCGCGGCACGTATTTGTTCGGCGCCGGCCTGCACGTGAACTCCACCACCGCGAATAACAATACGACGGCCGGGCTGTACGTGAACGCCAATCCCGCGTCGCCTTCCAGCGACATGCACAACAACAACGCCTGCGGCAACGGCGGCGGTCATGACTACGATATTCATGGCTACGTCTCGTGGACGGGTTCGTCGTACAACAACAAGAAGTGCGGCGTCGTGCAGTGATTCGCTAAGCGCGCCTTCGTAACCGGGGAGAGCGGAGCCTCCGCTCTCCCTCATTGGTCTCGCATGAAACCGCCTTACGTCCGCGTCGCCCTCGCGCTCGGGCTCGTTGGACTCGCCTTTGTGCTTGGTCGCGCGACCGCGTCCTTGCCCGCCGACGGAGCGGGAATTGCTACGCACAACGCCGACCCAACCACTACGGGCAAAAACTCCTCCGGCGTGCGGCAACAGCCGCGCCCGATCGCGGCCGATAAAAATTCGACGGCGGTTTTATCGGAAGCGACGCTCACGCCTGGCCTGCAGGACGCACCGGTCAGCATCGCGAGCGACGCCCAACTGCAAGCGCTCATTCAGCACCTCGTGGCGTGGGCACGAAAAGATCCGCGCGCCGCGCTCGCCTACGCCCGCGATAAATTTACGCTCACCCGTCAGGACCAGATCGTGACCGCAATCCTGGCCGATTGGACGACGCGGGATCCCCATGCCGCGTGGGAGTGGGTCGGCCAGCAAGCCTCCGGCAACGCCCAATGCGTCGATGCCGTGCTGAGCGTGCTCGGCAAAAGGGACGCAGCCTTGACGCGAAATTTCGCCGACGATTTTTCCCGCCGGCACCCCGAAGCGGCACGTCCAACTTATGTTTCTGCGCTCCGCGGCATCATGTACGCGGGAAACTACGAGCTCGCGACGGCAATGGTTGCCGAAGCGGACTGGTCCGCGAGCCCAGGAGGACGAGAGGCGTTGAGCCGCCTCGTCGGGAGCATGTGGAGCCAATACGAGCCGCGAAAGGCGGCCGAATGGGCCCAGAGCCTGCCCGACGGCGCGGTGCGTGAACAGGCCTTGCTTGGCATCGGTGAAGCATGGGCGGCGAAAGATCCGGCCGCCGCCGCAACCTTCGCCGTCACCGCCCTGCCGCCGGGCGAAGCGCGTCGAACCGCGGTGACGCAAGCGGTGACGAACTGGGTGCAAAACGATCCTGCGGCGGTCGCTCGCTGGCTCGGTCAGCAAAAAGCCGGAACGGATCTCGACGAAGCGATCACATGGCTTGCCACTCATCCCGACGCCATCCGTGGCAACACGATCACGGCGCTGCAATGGGCGAATCAGATCGGAGACCGCGAGCTGCGCACCCAAACGCTGGTGCGAATTTTAAGCTCCTTGGATCGCAACCGCCCTGACACGACCGCCGCCTATCTCGAAAGTCCCGCCGTGCCCTCCGATCTCCGCGACGAAGTTCGCCGCCGGATCGCGAATGGAGACATTTATCAGAGCGCTCCCTCCCCATGAACCTCCCTACCGCTGTGCAGGCGCCGCGCATCCGCGCCGGGGCCGCCCTGGTCCTGCTGTTGGTAGCAACGATCGCCGCCTTTGTGCTCGGGCGCATCAGTGCCGCCGCCGCAAACCGCATTGCGGGCGCGGCCTTTCGTTCGTCGCCCCATCCCGCGATCATTGCCAACAACGCGCCCGCCGAACGGGAGTGGAGCGCCGTGCTCGAGCGTCTCACGCCCAAGCTGACGTCCGAAGCCGGATTGGATGAGTTCATCGCGACCCTGATTGCCTGGGCGGCAACGGATCCCGCTGGGGCGCTCGAGTACGCCCGACAGCATCTCGACCGCGACGGCCAAGACGTGGCGTATCGCGCCATCCTCGCCGCCTGGGCCGCACGCGCACCGCAGGCCGCCTGGCAGTGGGCCTGCACTCACGACGCCGACAACGCGCTGCACATCGATCCAGTGCTTACGACGGTCGGTAAAACCAACCCGGACTTGGCGTGGAAGTTTGCCACCGAGTTCGGCCAGAAATATCCGGCGACGGCGAACCTCGCCTATTCCTCCGCGCTCGTCGGCATTACCTTCGCCGGCGACTATGCCGCCGCCACGCGCCTCATCGAGCAGGCGAAGTTGCCCGCGGCTCCCGATGGCACGGATGGCAAATACGATCTGGCAAGCGTGCTCGTGAGCCAATGGGCACGCTACGAGCCGGACCGGGCGGCGGCTTGGGCGCAAACTCTCCCCGCGTCCAGCATCGCCCATGAGCGTTCGCTCGTAAACCTCAGCCAGGCGTGGGCCGAGGTCGATCCACGCCGCGCCGTCGATTATGCGACGAAGCTCCCCGCCGGTGCGGAACGTGGCATGGTAATCACGCAAACGCTCACGAGTTGGCTGGACCACGACCTTTCGGCGGCATCCGGCTGGATCAACGAACGGCCGGCCGACCCCGACTTCGACAACGCGGTTTATCAAATCGCGACCGATCCACGAGTGGTAGATCGCGATCCACTCACGGCCCTGAGCTGGGCGAACTCCTTGACCGACGTCGTCCGCCGGCAATGGAGCATCGGCGCCATTCTTCAATCATGGCAGCAACGCGATCCCGCCGCCGCCCGCCGCTATCTCGAAAGTTCGTCGGAATTGACGGCCGAAATGCGCGTCGAACTCCTCGAGCAGCTCGAAAAGGCGAATCGCAGATGACCGTGCGTCGAAACGAGCCGAACTGATCGCCATGTAGGGCGAGGTCTCCGAACCCCGGCGGGATCGGGATCCGTAGCCACCCTGCATTCAAGACCGCGCAATCAACCGGCGGCCACGGATCACACGGTTTTGCACGGATCAATTCATCCACAATCATCCGCGTCTATTCGCGTCATCCGCGGCAATACCCTTTTGGGAAATCCTTGGGCCCAGCTCAGAATTGTTTTCGCAATTCGGCGAAGATGAAACGCCCGACGATGTCGTACGTGTTCTTGACGGTATTCGCCTCTGAGCCGACGCCACTGCCACCGCCGGGGACGAACGGCACGTCGCGATCGAATACATTGTTGGCCCCGACCGTGAGCGAAAGCTTGCGGGCCCAGCGTCGACCGAAATCCGGGAGCGAATACGTAAACGCGACATCCACCGTCGTGTAGCTCGGGATGGTGTAGGATTTGAGATCGGCCCGCAGCACGTTCGGCGTGCCTGCCGGCGCACCGAACGCCGTGCCCGGGGCGGGGACCTTGGGCAGATGAGTGAGTCTTACCGCGGTGTGCAGTCGACGCCACTCGTGGTCCAAGTGAGCGCGCAACGCATAGCTCGGAAGGACGCCTTGCGGATTGCCGCGTCCGTTGAGCGTCTCCGTGAAACTCCGCGCGTACTGCAGGTAGGTCCCCGTCGGATTAGTCCGCGCTTTGAAATTAAATAGCACGTTCGCATCCGCCCCGATCTCGAAGGTGCCGAGCATGGCGGTGGGTCGACGATAGTTGGCGCTGAGATCGACGCCGTCCGTCCACAGATCGCCCAGCGGATTGTACACGACGCTGAGCGCGCCGGCATTCGTCGAAGTAACTTGGTTCGGCGCGTTCGTCGTGAGTCGGGTGCCGTCGGAGAACTTGAAGTTCGGCGCGTAAACCGAAGCCGCGCCTTTCGCGTTCAGATCCGCGACGATGAAGGTGTAATCGAATCCGCCGACCTTGTCCTGCTCGATGTGATAATAGTCGGCCGAAAGATTCAGTCCCTTCAACTGATGCGGCGAATAAACGATCCCGTAGGTGTACGAGCGCGATTTTGCCGGAGTCAGCGCGCGGTTGCCCAGCTCCGAGACCTGCGCGATGAACTGGCCGTTGACGACCCGCCCGGTGGCGCCCCCGGAGCCGGTCTGCCCATTGCCCTCGAGGATCGCCAGCGTCGGGACCGCGCCTTGCGGCGGCCCGTATAACGCAAAAATCGAAGGCGCCACAAAACCCTTCGCGTAAGTGGCGCGCAGCACGAGATCGTCGTTCCACGGCATCCAGTGCAGTCCGAACTTCGGCGTCGTCGCGTTGCCGCCCGGCGAGATATGCTCGTGCCGCATCGCGGCGGATACATCCGCGCGGTACAAAAGCGGAATGCCATTCTTGGGGGCGGCGAGCGGGACATGAGTTTCGACAAAGGCCGCGCGCGTCCGGCGAGCGGCCCGGTCGAGATTGCTGACGGGCAGATACCCGAGCGCGAGGCCCGCATTGAAGATCGGATCGGCGGAACTGCTCGTTTCTTCATAGCGCGATTCGGCGCCGAACGCCACGCCGAGATGGCCGGCCGGCAGTTCGAACACCTTGCCCACCACGCGCAGATCCGCGCTGCGTTGCTCGATCTTCGCCCCGCGCACGAGCGTCGTACGCAAGGCGTCGATCGTTTCCGGCGCGTTCACGCCGGCGATGCCGAAGTAATCGTACACCGGCAGATTCCGGCCGTTGCGCGTGTAGCTCGAGAGCGGCCGACCTTGCGCGTCGTACACGTATTTCGTGCCCGTGCTGTCGAGCAGCGGAATCAACAATTGGTTCAATACCGCGCCGTTCGCGCCACCGAAGATCGTCTGCGAGCCGTTCGCGTGCGCGAGGTTGAAGTCG